>DGKH01000027.1:11718-13357 GCA_002386945.1 Proteobacteria bacterium UBA4575 | reverse complement strand
ATCACGTGTTGACCACCGAAACACTTAACACCTAAGCGTTTGGATTCCGAATCGCGACCGTTACGGGTACTACCACCTGCTTTCTTATGTGCCATTGTATTGCTCTACTTGCTAATGTTCTTAATCAATAATTCAGTGTAGGACTGACGGTGTCCCATCTGCTTGCGATGGTGCTTACGGCGTTTAAACTTGATAATTTCGATCTTTTTGCCGCGGCCGTGAGCGGTAATCTCTGCGCTAACCGTTCTGCCATCGATGTAAGGTGCGCCTACAGCGAGGTCTTCGCCAGAAGCTACGAGCAAGACTTTATCGAAGTCGACAGTGCTGCCTTCATCTGCGTCTAGCTTCTCAACACGAAGGACTTCACCCTCGCGTACTTTGTATTGTTTACCGCCGGTGGCGATTACTGCGTACATCTGCATTAACCTTTAAAAATGAGCGCGAGATTCTATCGAGATAAACCCGCTAGGTCAAACATCTTGCCTCACGCTACGTGAACATTCATTATGTGCCCACTTACCGATTCGATACAACTATGAACCTGACTGCAATTTTGGACTTGGTTGCCGCTGATATGGCCGGCGTTAACATGCATATTCGCGAAAACGTGCGCTCAGAAGTCGGTCTGATTGAACAGATGGGCGAGTATATTATTGCCGGCGGAGGCAAGCGATTGCGTCCTGTTGTCGCCATCTTGGCCGCAAAAGCCTGCGGATATACCGAAGATAGGCACCAAGTTGCCGCTTCGATCATTGAGATTATTCACACCGCAACACTGCTGCATGATGATGTGGTAGACGCCTCTGACCTGCGTCGAGGTCAAGAAACAGCCAATTCGATCTGGGGTAATGAGTCGGCCGTCTTAGTCGGTGACTTTTTATTCTCGCGCGCGTTTGAGATGGCGATTGCGATGAATGATGTCCGTGTCATGCAGATTCTGGCCTCAACCATCAATCGAATCACCGAAGGTGAGGTCATGCAGTTACTCTACTGTAATGAGCCCGATACCACCGAACAGCAGTATATGACGGTGATTGAATGCAAAACCGCCAAGTTATTTGAGGCGGCGGCCGAGATTGGTGCTGTCTTAGCACGACAAGATAGTCAGATGGAGGTCAGCCTAGCGGCTTATGGCACTCATTTAGGTACCGCCTTTCAAGTCGCTGATGATCTCTTGGATTATCGTGCCGACAGTGAGACCTTGGGTAAGAATGTTGGTGATGATCTGGCTGAGGGTAAGCCGACATTGCCGATTATCTATGCGATGCAACATGGCTCAGCGACACAGGTCGCGTTGTTACGGCAGGTGATCGAGAATGGTGATCGAGAAAAGCTTGCGCAGGTAGTCGAGATTATTGAAGACACCAAGGCCTTAGACTACGCCCAAATAGTCATGCTAAAAGAATCAGAAAAAGCGATGGCGACGCTTGTCGCTGTTCCAGATAGTGAATATAAAGCCGCATTACTTGGGCTGATCGAATTTTCGGTTGCCCGTCTGTATTAACTCCTCGATCAACAATAGATCGATTATTAGAAGCCATAGCATGTCTATTTATCTACACAACACACTGACTAAGCAGAAACAAAAGTTCGTCCCGCAAGATCCAAAGCGGGTGAGCATGTATGTCTGTGGTCCTAC
>DGKH01000027.1:0-11524 GCA_002386945.1 Proteobacteria bacterium UBA4575 | reverse complement strand
CTGCCAGATGTCGAGCCTAAGGCCACTGAACATATGGCCGAGATCATCGTCATGATCGAAAGCTTGATTGCAAAAGGCTTTGCCTATGAAGCGGAAGGTCATGTCTTATTCGATGTGGCGAAATTCACAGATTATGGTGAGTTATCCGGCCGTAAGTTAGAAGACATGTTGGCCGGTGCACGAGTAGAAGTGGCCGAGTTTAAGCGTGAAGCCGCTGACTTTGTCCTTTGGAAGCCATCGACGCCAGAACAGCCTGCTTGGTCTAGTCCATGGGGCGAGGGTCGCCCGGGTTGGCATATAGAATGTTCAGCGATGATTGAACGTCATCTGGGGCAGTCGATCGATATTCATGGTGGTGGTCAGGATCTCATCTTCCCGCATCATGAGAATGAGATCGCACAGAGTGTCTGTGCACATGATGGTGCGCCATATTGTAATTACTGGTTACATAATGGCTTCGTTAACGTCAATCAGGAAAAGATGTCGAAATCTATCGGCAACGTGCTCCTGCTGAAGCAGTTACTAGAGTCAGCACCTGGTGAGGCCGTGCGTTATGCCTTACTCAGTACGCATTATCGTAGCCCGTTAGATTGGACGGATGAATTGTTGTCATCTTCGAAAAAAAGCTTGGATCGACTCTATCGTGCATTGGATGAACTGGATGATGTTGAGGCTGTTGATAGCAAAGCCGTTAACGCTGAACTCACTGTAAAATTTGAGCAGGCCTTAAGTGATGATATGAATACGCCACTCGCTATGAGTGAGCTACATGTCCTCGCCAAACAGTCGAATATCGAAACCGACGCAGGGCGTCGTGCAGAGTTAAAGACAGCTTTAATTGAATGCAGTGAGCAACTGGGTTTATTGCAAGTCAAGCCAGCAGAATGGTTTGGTGCGAGTGTCGATGATACCGCGATGATTGATGACCTGTTGCAGCAAAGACAACAAGCACGTCTGGATAAAGACTATGCGCGTGCCGATGAAATTCGTGATCAACTGCTGGCGATGAACATAGAAATTATTGATAAGGCCGAAGGCACGAGTTGGCGTAAACGCTGACGCGTTGATTATTTTTCGCTGAATCTTGATCCTCTTACTATCGAGGTTTTCTGCTAATCCCCGAGTCTATTGTTGGCGAGGGTTTTAAACTGCTGCATAAGTGGAGCCTATCTATGGGCTGCGCTTACATTAAATCTTTATAGTTTTCCTTCTACCCATATCCCGCATGTGTTTTTTTCAGCATCTTGTTTTTATTCTATCGGCCCTATCTCTCGCCTTAGTGGTTTTATCAGCCAAGGCTTCAGGCATTTTAATTTTTCTAGAGTGCGAGATAAAAATATAAATCTTTAACACGGTTGTAATATTTGGTCGTTAACATCCCGTTCGAGTTCAAAGAAATCTAGGTTTATTTCTCCCAAGAGAATGCCGCCTTGATCTATAACCACTTTTTATGAGAGAGATTATTATGACTATTAAAGCCCTACGTTCAGCACTTGCTGTCGCGTTATTTAGTGGTAGCGCTATGTTTTCTAGCCAAGCCTTTGCAGCAAACGATGCAATGCTTCAGTTGATTGACGTGCTGCACGCTAACGGTACTATCGATGCGGATGCATACAGTGTGTTAAAGAACTATGTAGCTGCCGATAAAGAAAGAACAATGGCGCATATCGACAAGGTCGCTTCAGATAAAGTCGCTGATGTGAAGAAAGTGACAGACAAGATGTCATGGGCTTCTCGGGTCAAGCTTAAGGGCGATTTACGTCTACGCCGTCAATGGGAGAATGTTGATGATTCATCAGATCCATCACGTGTTCGTTACCGGTACCGTGCTCGCTTCGGCGCTGAGGGTCAGGTGATTGATGATGTAAGCGTTGGTATCGGTTTCGCTTCAGGCGGCGTTGACCCACGTTCAACTAACGAAACCATGGACGACAACTTTGAATCCAAAGGTCTGGTCATGGATTACGCATATGCCAAGTGGGACGCGACTGATTTCGCTACTTTATATGGCGGTAAGATGAAGCGTAAGCCAATCCTATGGGCACCTACTGACCTGTTATGGGATGGCGACATTAACCCCGAAGGTTTTGCGGCACATTTGTACACTAAGAATGGCATGGGTAAGGCATACGCAAACCTCGGTCACTTTTTCCTAGAAGAGCAGAAAGGTGATTCAGATGACCAGAACTTAACATTTGTTCAGCTTGGTCAAAAATTTAAGTCTGGCGACATGTTCGGTAACGTCGCTGCAACCTACTACGCATTCGATAATCAAGAAGACGCAGGCTATGAGTCTGGTGTGTCTGCTGGCACCAACTCACTAACTGGTGATAAGGCGACTTATGAGTATGACTCATACAGTTTAGCTGCTGAGTTAGGTATGAAGTTGTCTGGCGGTAAGATGGCGGCAGTATTTGGTGAGTACATCAAAGCTGACGACCCAAGTGATGACGAGACTGGCTATGCACTTGGTGTTAAGTTTGGTGACAAGAGTGTTAAGAAGTTTGGCCAATGGCAAGTTAAGTACATTCATGCCGATCTAGAACGTGATGCCTGGGCTGATATTTTCCCAGATTCAGATCGTTGTGGTGGTGGTACTGGTTTCAAGTCTGACGAAGTTGCATTTAAGTTGGGCCTGGCAAAGAACATCAGCGTTGGTCTGGATTACTACGATTCAGAGTGTGAAAATTACACGGGTGGTTCAAATAAAGATTCGAAGATTCTACAGGCTGACCTACAGTTCAAATTCAAGTAGGTCATCGGTTCTTAAAGCAGTATCGAATGGGGCAGTCTTGACTGCCCCATTTTTTTGTCTAAATCTTGTTCAATGACATCGTGATTCGTCAATAATTTTGACAATGTCCTTTTAAAAATTAGGAGGTTAGTAAATATGTATCTTAATCTCGCGAACAGTACTAATAAGGGTTATCCTGCGCCTATGGGCAAACGTAAAATCCTCCTGGTAGAAGATGAAAAACCGATCCGAGAGATGGTTTTTTTTGCTCTTGATGGAGATGAGTATGAAATCATTGCCGCGGTCGATGGCCGTGAGGCCTCGGAGTATTTAAACGCTAATGTGCCTGATTTAATTTTGATGGATTGGATGTTACCTGATGTCTCAGGCTTAGAGCTGGTGAGGCGTATTAAACGTGATGAATTATTATCAAATATCCCTGTGATTATGCTGACAGCAAAAACAGAAGAGCGTAATAAGATCGATGGTCTAGATGCTGGCGCTGATGACTACATGACCAAGCCGTTTTCAGTGAAAGAGCTATCAGCTCGTATTCGTGCAGTCCTTAGACGTTTAAGTAGTAACGATAATAACCAGTTATCGAACGGCTCTCTGATGTTGGATCTAGATAAACATATCGTTCTTATTAACGAGAATGAGCTAGACGTAGGGCCTACTGAGTTTAAGTTGCTTGAGTTTTTTATGACCCATCCGGAAAAGGTATACAGCCGAGTGCAGTTGCTCGATTTCGTTTGGGGTCGCAACAAGTTTGTTGAAGAACGCACGGTAGATGTCCATATTCTGCGTCTGCGTAAATTATTAAAGCCACATGGCTGTGACAAGATGATTCAGACCATACGCGGTTACGGTTATCTCTTTTTAACCAAGAAAGAGTAGAGAAAGGGTGAAACTTTCGCTGAGTTGGGCCGATATTCAATATGCTGCGTTAGCGTTGCTAGCCGGTCTCATGCTGGGCTTGATCTCAGGGTATTGGGCGCTGTCCATTGGCGCCGTTTTATTTTTTCATATTATCCGATTGCTATCCAAGTTAGCGCGTATCCGCGAATGGCTGGTGCAAGGGATTACAGCAGAGACCAGCCCTGATATTCCAGGCTCCGCCGGTGATATTGTGAAGGCCATTGTCGCCGTGAAGCGGGACAGTGATCGTCAGCGTAAAAGACTGGAAGAGTTACTCAATCGCTTTGATGCGGCGACTGATGCGATGCCTGATGCAATGCTGATTATCGATAGACAGCATCGAGTGGAATGGGCTAATCCTGCGGCAAAGCAGCTTTTAGGTATTGATCCACTACGTGATGTTGGACAGCCAGTCGGGAATATCGTGCGTGACCCACTGATTGCACATTATCTACAGGCAGCAGATTACACCGAGCCTTTGGAATTCTCCTCACCAGGTAGTGTTGATCGTGACCTGATGCTTAAGATCATTCCCTATTCGCAGCAAAGACACCTATTTTATGTGCAAGATCATAAAGACTTGCTGCGATTAGAGCGTGTGCGTAAGGCCTTTGTGACCAATGCATCACATGAGATGCGAACGCCGTTGACGGTGATTATTGGCTATCTAGAGTCACTTTCAGATCAGGAAGGAATAGATTTGCGAGTTCGACATGGAGTCGATGGTGCATTAGATCAATCGCTACGACTGAAGAATCTACTTGAAGATTTGTTGGCACTATCAAAATTAGAAAGCACTTTGAGCTCACAGAGTGTGGTGGCACCCGTTGATATGGTGGCCTTATTGAAAGAAACCAAAGAGCTAGTAGAGGCCTCCTCACATTATAGAGACCAGCCGCTTTCTCTCAGTTGTGAGACTGAGGTTAAGCTCATAGGCAATAGTACCGAGCTGCAGAGCGTGATCCGGAATGTCATCGATAATGCCGTCAAATATACCGAGTCAGAGACACCGATTAACATCGTTTGGAAACAGCTGGCTGATGGCAGTGCCAAGCTCAGTGTGCAAGACCATGGTGAAGGCATCGCAGCCAGACATCTGCCTCATATTACAGAACGGTTTTACCGTGTCGACAAAGGTCGTTCTAGAGATACTGGTGGCACCGGCCTAGGGCTCTCCATTGTTAAGCACGTGTTAGAGCGGCACTCAGGAAAACTACAGATCAACAGTGAAATTGGTGTTGGCACCTACGTAGAGATGATCTTTCCACAAGAACGATGTGAGTAAAGTAGAAGATATCTGCTGATTGTAATATTGGTGTAAGAATTGGGTATTAGTATGGCCATCAGCTGAACCGTTAATGAAGGTTTTGCACCATTAAGATTAGACCTATCTATTTGATTTATCTAGGAGATTCCATGAAATTTAAGCATATCATTCCAACGATGGCTGCACTGCTAGTGTCTAGCAACGTATCATTTGCGGAACCAAAAATCGACGATGCTATTGCTGATTACTCCGTGGCGAGCGGTGTGTCTGGTAATTTATCATCAGTTGGTTCTGACACATTGGCTAACCTAATGACGCTGTGGGCAGAAGAGTACAAGCGGTTCTATCCAAATGTGAACATCCAAATTCAAGCGGCTGGTTCTTCAACTGCGCCACCAGCGCTAACAGAATCGACCTCAAACCTAGGGCCAATGAGCCGTAAGATGAAGAGCAAAGAAATTGCTGCTTTTGAATCAAAATATGGCTACAAGCCAACTGCCATCCCGGTGGCCATCGATGCACTAGCTGTATTCGTTAATAAAGATAACCCAATTGCAGGTCTTTCTATCGATCAGGTTGATGCCGTATTTTCAAGTACACGTAAATGTGGTGCGACGGCTAACGTTGTTAACTGGGGTGATTTGGGTCTAACCGGTGAGTGGGCGCGTAAAGATGTACAGTTATTCGGTCGTAACTCAGTTTCAGGTACTTACGGTTACTTTAAGAAGAAGGCGCTGTGTAAGGGTGACTACAAGTCAGGTGTCAATGAGCAACCGGGTTCAGCCTCAGTCGTTCAGTCAGTAACTGCCTCATTAAACGGTATTGGTTATTCAGGTATTGGTTACCGCACAACAGGTGTTCGCGCACTGCCGCTATCTAAGTCGGGTAAAACAAATTATGTTGCACCGACTCCAGAATCAGCGGTAGCAGGTACTTACCCACTAGCCCGCTTTCTATATGTCTACGTGAATAAGCACCCAAACAAAGCTTTGTCTCCTCTAGAGGGCGAATTTGTTAAACTAGTGTTATCACGTGTTGGTCAGAAAGTAGTCGTAAAAGACGGTTATATTCCTCTGCCCGCTAGCGTAGTGAAAAAATCTCTATCGGAGCTGGGTCTGTAATTCATCCCCAGTTCAATTTATGATAGATAAAGAGAGGCTCAGGTACTATCCTGAGCCTCTCTTTTTTTATTCCGTTGTGGCTTATAACTAAGGCCCACAAAAGTACTTAATTAATTTTGGTTTGGCTAATGGATAAAGCGAATTCAACGATTGAAACCCAGGCGAAGGTCAACTGGCGCTGGCGCAAAATCAAAGATGAATTGATGATGCGAGTGGTGCAGGTGGGCGGTGCCGCTGTGATCGGTGCTATCGCGTTGATTTTCATCTTCCTCCTGAGCGTGGTGTATCCATTGTTTGAGGAACCAGAAATCCATGAAAGTGCACGTTATCAGCTGCCTTCTACGGCATTGGGACCCTCCCTCATGCTGGGAGTGGAAGAACAAGCAGAGATTGCATTCCGTGTAACTAAAGACGGCAGTGTGCTGTTTTTTGATGTCAGTAATGGCCAATCGGTCATAAATTATAAATTACCTATAAGCGATGATGATGCAGTGCTCGGCGTGCGTAATGTCAGTGAAGCAAGTCGTTTATTAGCAGCCAACCTCAAGTCTGGTGGCCTGTTATTTTTTAAGCATGAGTACGACCTGGAGTTCACTGAGACAGAGCGCATTATCCATCCGAAAGTGGTCTATCCCTTCGGTCAGGAAGTAGTCGATCTGGGTGAATCTGCGATCATGCAATTTGCTGTTGGTGAGAATGAAGACAATCTAACTATTTTTTATCAGAACGAAGATGGCAAATTAGGCCTGACCGGGTTTGAGAAGGTGAGCTCCTTCATTAGTGAAGATGTTGTACTTGAGGAAATAGACAATAGCTTCCTTAATAGTAGCCATGAGCCTGTTGCTTTACTGGTAGACCCCGAGCAGGAGTGGGCCTATGTGCTTAATGATAGAGGGACTCTAGCGCTCTATGATATTCGAGATATCGCCAGTCCTGATCTGCAAGAAGTTATCGATGTCACTAATCAGAGTAGTAAGCCGACCGGCATAGAATGGTTGATTGGTGGTATTTCAGTATTAGTAGGTGACGACAGCGGTGTGGTCAGCCAATGGTTTAAAATTCGGGCTGAGGGTGATGTCCCTTATACGCTGAAAAAGATTCGTGAGTTTAAGGTTGATTCCAGTGGCGTGAATAAAATGGCCAGTGAACAATTACGCAAAGGCGTTGTTGCAGCTGCCGAATCAGGCAAGGTTAATTTTTTCTACACCACTAGTGAACGTGATCTTATGACGATTGCAGCGACTGAGGGTGAGGTGCAGCATATCGCCATTGCACCGCGTTCTGATATCTTGTTGCTAGAAGATTCCTTAGGTCAGTTAAGTGTCTGGGATATGGATAATCACCACCCAGAGTCTTCTCTATCAGGTCTTTGGGGCAAGGTTTGGTATGAGGACTATCAGAAGCCAGATTATATTTGGCAGTCGTCATCGGCCAGTAGTGACTTTGAACCTAAGTATAGTTTAATCCCGTTGACCTTCGGCACCATTAAGGCCGCATTCTATGCGATGTTATTCGCCATGCCGTTGGCTATTTGTGGTGCAATCTTTACCGCCTACTTCATGCGTCCGAAGATGCGTGCCCTGGTTAAGCCATCGATTGAAATTATGGAGGCCTTGCCTACGGTTATCCTCGGTTTCCTAGCAGGTCTATGGTTAGCACCTTATATTGAGCAGCATCTGCCGGGTGTTGTTTTTGTCCTGATCTTTGTACCGCTAGGTATTATCTTGTCGGCATTAATCTGGTGGCGTTTGCCATTTGAGATTAAAAGTAAGATTCCAGAGGGTTGGGAAGCAGCCATCTTGGCCTTACCCATTATTACTATCGTGATGTTATGCATGAGTGCCTCCACTGCTGTTGAAGGTGCCCTATTCGAAGGTAATATCCGCATTTGGATGAGTGAAAATCTAGGTGTCGGTTTCGATCAACGTAATGCCTTAATTATTGGTATTGCGATGGGCTTTGCCGTTATTCCAACAATCTTCTCAATTGCTGAAGATGCGATCTTTAGTGTGCCAAAACATCTAACATCAGGGTCACTGGCGCTGGGTGCAACACCATGGCAAACCTTAGTTCGAGTGGTTCTGCCATCAGCTAGTCCAGGTATCTTTTCAGCAGTGATGATTGGTTTTGGTCGTGCCGTTGGTGAGACCATGATCGTCTTAATGGCAACCGGTAATACACCAGTAATGGACTTCGGTATTTTTGAAGGGATGCGCACCTTGTCGGCAAACGTTGCCGTTGAGTTGCCAGAGTCAGAAGTAGATAGCACGCACTACCGCATCTTATTCTTGGCTGCTTTTGTATTGTTTATGTTCACTTTCTTCTTTAACACTATTGCAGAGATTGTTCGCCAACGCTTGCGCAGGAAATACGCGACCTTATAGGTTCGATAGTTATGACAGATAATAAAAAGATTGGATTTTTCCAAAGCGGAACCCCTTGGGTCTGGCTGAATGCTGGCGCGGTATCTATCAGCATGATCATGGTGATCGGGTTGCTGGTGCTGATTGCTGTCCGTGGTCTAGGGCATTTTTGGCCGAAAGCAATTTGGCAAATCGAGTATGAGGAAGGTGGCGGTATAACCACGCTAATTGGTGAGCGCGCAAAAACCGAAACAGTATCAGCAAGGCAGCTACGTGAAGCTGGTGTTAAATACAATTTCAAAGAAGAGTTTGTTGAACGCACATTGCTAAAGATTGGTAACCGCGATGTCTACGGCTTTGACTTCCGCCTTACTGTTGCACCGCTAGAAAAAAGTGTCAGTTTGCCAGAAGAGCTGATTGTGCTTGAGCGCACAGAGTGGGGTAACTTTTATGGTGAATTGGTAGCGGTCAAAGAGGATGGTGTCATCACTCAAGCAGGCGTTGAAGAACTTTGGGCAAAGTTAAGCTCGCGCGTCGAACGTGTAGCAGAATTACGAGAACGGATCGGCGATATAGAAAAGAGTGAAATTGGCGCAATCAACTTCAAGATGGAAAAGCTGCGTCTTCGTACTCGCGCGATGGAACTTGCGGGTCGAGATGATGCAGAGGAGCAGGCCGAGATAGCCGGAACTAAAGCGCAGTTAGATGCCGACTATGATGCCTTAAAGACACGACTAGATGTCCTCTATGCTGACATTCGGCGCGATGCAGTAACCCTGCGTGTGATGACCGGTGAAGAGGTCAGTATTAATTTATCTAAGGTAGTGAAGGCGACTCGTCCTAACGCCATGTCTATTCCGACCAAGATACAACACTACTTTGGTAACTTGATCGATTTTGTCAGTGACGATCCAAGAGAGGCGAATACCGAAGGCGGTATTTTCCCTGCAATCTTTGGCACCGTGATGATGGTTCTATTGATGTCTGTTATCGTCACGCCTTTCGGTGTGATTGCTGCGATCTATTTGCGCGAATATGCGAAGCAGGGTTTTGTCACTCGGCTAGTACGTATCTCAGTCAATAATCTTGCGGGTGTCCCGTCAATCGTTTACGGCGTCTTCGGTTTGGGTTTCTTTGTCTATGTGCTCGGCGGCAATATAGATCAATTGTTTTATCCGGAAGCTTTACCATCCCCTACATTTGGTTCTGGTGGTTTGATGTGGGCTTCGTTGACCTTGGCCTTGCTGACAGTGCCTGTCGTGATTGTTGCCACTGAAGAAGGTTTGGCACGTATCCCAAGAGCAGTCAGAGAAGGTTCTCTTGCCTTAGGTGCGACCAAGGCAGAAACACTGTGGCGTATCGTTATTCCAATGGCGAGTCCGGCGATGATGACGGGACTGATTTTGGCCGTAGCGCGAGCCGCTGGTGAGGTCGCACCGTTGATGTTGGTTGGAGCCGTTAAGCTAGCCCCCTCGTTGCCGTTAGATATGAATGCGCCGTTTTTACATTTAGAACGAAAATTCATGCACCTTGGCTTTCATATTTATGATGTTGGCTTTCAAAGCCCTAACGTAGAGGCAGCTCGACCGTTAGTGTATGCCACGGCATTAATTCTTGTAGCGGTCATTATTTTGCTCAATCTAAGTGCAATTTATATTCGTAATCATCTCCGCGAAAAATATCGCACCCTGGAACAATAGAAGGTCACGTTATGGCAACAACTAGCATTTCATCAGACTTGTTTGAGAACCAAGCCTCTCGCTCAATTGATCAGGAAGATATTTGCATAACCTGCGAAGACTTTTCTTTGAGCTATGGTACGAAACAAGCGCTGTTTGATATTAATTTAAAGATTCCAACTAATCGTGCGACGGCTTTTATTGGTCCTAGTGGTTGCGGTAAGTCGACTCTATTACGCTGCATGAATCGTATGAACGATTTGATTGATGGCATTAATATCAGTGGCCAGATGAAACTACATGGCAAAGACATTAATACGCGCGACGTCAATGTCACTGAGTTAAGGCAGCAGGTTGGTATGGTTTTTCAGAAGCCCAACCCATTCCCCAAATCAATCTTTGAAAACGTCGCTTATGGTTTGCGTCTGCAAGGCATTACGAATAAGACAGAAATTGAAGATCGTGTGGAATGGTCTTTGGTTAACTCTGCCCTATGGGGTGAGGTAGGTGACCGCCTACAAGATAATGCATTCAGCCTGTCAGGTGGCCAGCAGCAGCGGCTAGTGATTGCTAGAGCGATTGCAGTGCGACCGCAGGTTTTATTATTAGATGAGCCGGCGTCTGCATTGGATCCAATTTCAACACTGAAGATTGAAGAACTTATTGCAGAGCTGAAGTCTCAATACACGGTAGTTATCGTCACACATAATATGCAGCAAGCAGCTCGTGTGTCTGATTACACTGCGTTTTTATATCTTGGCAAATTGATTGAGTTTGGGCCTACCAATGTGCTGTTTACAGCGCCGGGAGAGCGTCAGACCGAAGACTATATCACTGGCCGTTATGGTTGAGTTTTCATTTGTCTATTTGAAGTGTCTGGTCAGATTGAATATAGGATAGTTAATAGCAGGATTTAACGGAGAAAATTTCATGGGTGAACGTATAGCAGGCGACCATATTTCTCATCTTTTCGATAAGGATCTTGAGGCTATTAAGCATCAAGTATTGAAGATGGGTGGACTAGTTGAAATGCAGGTGGAAAATAGTCTACTGGCATTGCTGAATGCCGATAGTGTTCTTGCCGAGCAAGTCGCAGGAAACGACCATCAGATTAATGCCATAGAAGTTGCAATTGATGAAGAGTGTAATCGCATCATTGCACTACGCCAGCCGGCTGCCAATGATCTGCGATTAGTACTTTCTATGATGAAAACCATTACGGATCTTGAACGAGTGGGTGATGAGGCTGAAAAGATTGGTCGCTATGCGATCAAACTGGCTGCCTGTGCGCCAAAGAAAAATCATCTCAATGCTTTGCAGTTATTAGGCGAGCAAGTCAGGTTTATGTTGCGTAGTGCCCTAGACGCCTTGGCACGTATGGATAGTCTGGCTGCGTATAAAACTGCAGTTTTAGATAAGCAGGTAAACAACGACTATGACAC
>DGKH01000068.1:2797-6577 GCA_002386945.1 Proteobacteria bacterium UBA4575 | reverse complement strand
GAAGACGAGATTAGTGATGATATCAGCGCACGTCAACTTTATGATAAGGCGCGTGGTGAAATGTTTGGTAACCGCTCACTGGATGCGGTCACCAGTTATGCCCTACTAGAATCACGCTATCCGTTTGGTATTTACGCGCAGCAAGCGCAGTTAGATTTAGCCTATCTGTATTACAATCAGATGGATATGGATATTGCTGTCGACATGGCCGATCGCTTCATTCGACTCAACCCTGAGCACGAAAATATCGCATATGCTTATTACATCAAAGGTCTCGCCTTATTCGATAAGAGTAAGTCGATCTTTAATGCGATCATACCGCGTAACCCATCAGATAAAGATCCAAAGCCTCTACTAGCGGCATTTGAAGTATTTAATATCTTAATTGACCGATTTCCTGATAGTGATTATGCCTTTGATGCCCAGCAGCGCATGATCTTTTTACGTAACGAATTGGCCGAACACGAGGTCACTGTTGCAGATTTCTACATGCGTCGTGGTGCCTACCTTGCAGCAGCCAATCGTGCACAGTATGTGATGCAGAAATATCAGGGTGCACCGATCATGCCACAGGCGGTTTACATCTTAGAGCTGGCTTATCGTCAGTTAGAGATTAACGACCTAGCCGATGATACAAATAAGGTCTATGCCGCCAACTTCGTACTACCTGATGGCTCGATAAAAGACCCATCAACCATTGCTAGCAAGGTCAGTTGTGCCACTAGCGCATGGTCTCGCTTGCTCGAACGTTTGAATTTAAAGACCTATTACTGCGATTAAACCACCCTCAGCAGCTAGCATTGGGTATCACTTAAATCTGCTAAGCCTTTAATCCTTCAGATAGTTTAAAGCCCCTGAAGTGATGGGATAGCGACGATCCCGACCGAATGAGCGCTTCGATACCTTAACTCCTGGCGGCGCCTGTCGACGCTTATATTCGCTTCTAAGGACCATATTGATTACACGCGACACTATCGCTGGATCAAAGCCTTGATCGACGATATCTTTACGTGAAAAATCATACTCAATAAATAATTCAAGAATACGATCTAATTCAGAATATGGCGGCAAAGAGTCTTCATCTTTTTGATCTGGTGCCAATTCAGCACTGGGTGGTCGATCAATAATGCGCTGTGGAATCACCACAACATCATCGTTTTTATAATTTGCTAAGGCAAACACCCGAGTCTTTAAGACATCCTTTAAGGGCGCAAAGCCACCAGCCATATCGCCATACAAGGTGGCATAACCAACAGCCATTTCACTCTTATTGCCAGTCGAAATCAGCATATAGTCTGTCTTATTAGATAATGCCATCAGTAATAAACCACGGATGCGTGCCTGAATATTCTCTTCTGTAGTATCTGCTGACGCACCAGCGAAAGGCCCTGCCAAGACATCAAGAAACTGATCGTAAAGCGATTCAATCGAGATGACGCTATAACACACCCCCAAATTAGCAGCGAGTTCAGCCGCATCATCCAGACTCATTTGCGATGTGTATGGCGAGGGCATCATCACCGCATGCACCCGCTCAGGACCCAAAGCATCGACCGCCAGTGTTAATGCCACTGCCGAATCAATACCACCTGATAAACCGATCAGACCACCTTTGAAACCATTTTTCCGCACATAATCCTGCAAGCCATAGGTCAGCGCTTGATAGATCGCTGCATTCGTCTCTACAGGCTCTGCACATGTCTGTTTTACAAAACAGTGCTGCTCGCAATCAAATTCTAGGCTATAGATTCCTTCGGTAAAGGCTTGAGCTAGAAATACGACTTCTTTGTCTGGGTTGATCGCAAACGATTGGCCATCAAAGACCAGTTCATCTTGCCCACCAGTCTGATTTAAACAGGCTATTGGCAGGCCTGTTTCAGCCACTCTCTGTCTCAAGTTTTGAGTGCGCTCTAACTGCTTATCGCTATGGAACGGACTGGCATTAATATTTAAAACCAACTCAGCGCCTGCCTGCTTAGCCGCTGCGATAGGCTGTGGCCACCAAATATCCTCACAAATCGTCAGCGCTACCGAGACACCTGCTAAATCAAAGACACAGGCAGTGGTGCCTTCCTTGAAATAACGCTTCTCATCAAACACATTGTAATTAGGCAATTTGTTTTTGAAGTACTGCGCTGCAATTTCACCATCACGTAAAACTAGGGCCGCATTATATAAATCACTCTGTTGCATCCACGGTGTACCAACAACCGTCACGATACCGACCGACGCCTGCGCCAACCGCACAATCGTCTGATCGATACGCTCAAAGATATGGCTACGGTACAGTAAGTCCTCAGGTGGATAGCCAATAGTTGCTAACTCACTAAAGACCACACAGTCCGCCTGCTCAGCCTTCGCTTGCGCTAGGGCAGCCAACATTTTTTCGCAGTTACCCTCAATATCACCAACAGTAAAGTTCAGTTGGGCAAGTATGATATGCAAAGATGAATCCGACATTACATGATAACCATGGCTACAAAGGGACAGTGTAAACTGAATAATCAGTATTAATTCTGACTGAATATTATCATATACCAGCGACGGTTTCGGCCTCTCGACTGTACCGCCATTACACATCATAGCCACATTTGTGCGTTATCTCTGCACCCACTATCGTTATCTAAATACACCGTTAGTCAAAGCCAGAAAAAAGACGTATTCTCTGTCTACGTTTTTTGCTAAACGGGAGTATTTAAAGATGAAGACACTTAAAGATAAAAATAAAACTAAGGGCTTTACCCTAATCGAACTGATGATAGTTATCGCTATCATTGGTGTCTTAACCACGGTGGCCGTGCCCATGTATCAAGACTACACGGTACGTAGCAAAGTAGCCGCCAGCATGAGTGCTGTTAATAGTGTCAAATTCATTGCTGCTGAGACCTTTGCACGGAGCGGGATTTTCCCAGACGCTGGTAATGAAAACTATGGCTTACCGGCAAAAGAAGTTTATGCCGATGAGCTCATTAGCTCCATCGACATGCTGGCTTCTGGCGCCATTCAGATGGTCTATAAAAAACTAGGTGAGAATTTTGGTGAAAGCGACAGCGCAACATTCACACCCACAATTACAGGTGGCATGCTGCGTTGGAGTTGCCTGATCAGTAATGCGGATATCCAGGCTTATTTCCCTAGCAATTGTAAACAGGAATCGTCTACTGAAGGGCCCCCAGAGGAAACAGAATCTACGGACAGTTGATTCAACTCTTACTAAAGATACCTGCTGGTTCCTATGCCCAAAGACAGCATCACTTTTATCTGGCATGGCAAGGATTACCGTGGCAAATCAGCACATGGGCGTAGTCGCACGAGAGACGAAGATTCTTTACGCACTTCATTACGACAACAAGGCATCAAATTAATCCACGCTGAGACTGCACCCCCTGTACTCCAGCAGTTAATGAACATCGCCATCCGGAGATTTTCATTAACTAGCAAACTCAGAACCCAGCACCGAGTAAAAAAATCAGATATCAGTCATATTTTACAGCAACTCACCATGTTGCTTCAGGCTGGCATACCGATATTGCAATGCTTCAACACGCTTAATCATGGGCAAAAAAAACCCGCCATCAGACACCTGCTTACCGCCATAAAAAAAGAATTAGAAAGTGGCATCTCGCTAGCCGATAGCTTACGCAGGCAAGGCAATAATTTTGATCCCATATTATGTAACTTGATTGCACTCGGCGAGCACTCTGGAAGTCTAAATAGAGTACTTGAAAAGATTGTGCAACATAGAAGCAAGCTCGAAGAATTACAGCGTAATATTCGCCG
>DGKH01000068.1:0-2733 GCA_002386945.1 Proteobacteria bacterium UBA4575 | reverse complement strand
CATTCGTTATAGCTATCAGAATAATCTAACCATCCGACGCCACTTAGATATTGCACGATTACATATTCCAATATTCGGCAAGGCTTATCATTGCAGCTTGCTCGCTAGATTTAACCGCACTTTATCGACACTATTTGGTGCCGGCTTACCCTTGGTTGACTGCCTCGATAAGCTTTCCATGGTTATGCCCAATCTAGCATTTCAAGAGGCCTGCACTATTATTGCAAAAGATATCCGTGCCGGTGAGTCACTCTCTGCTAGCTTTAAAAAAATTCGTTACTTCACGCCACTCATGCAAGACATGGTTAGGACTGGAGAAGAATCAGGAAGCTTATTACAGCTATTAAATAATCTATCTGAAATATATGAAAATGAGCTTGAGCAATGGGTTGCCGGCATGAATAGTCTGCTAGAACCCTTGATCATCAGTCTGCTTGGGCTTATCGTCGGAAGTCTTGTACTCGCAATGTACTTACCCATTTTCAAACTAAGTTCAATTATATAATTAAACTTAATAAGACCAGCATGCAGGGCAATAGCTTGGCAGCTCAAAATAACTAGCCTTAATCAACTTATACGAGAGCAAGATGATCGAACTCGCAGCGACACCAGCCATCTATCTATGCGTTGCCCTATTTGGCTTAATCTTAGGCAGTTTTCTCAATGTATTGATCTACCGCTTACCATTGATGCTGGAGTCAGATTTAGACATCACCCCTAAAGAAACTTTCAACTTAATACAACCGCGTTCGTTCTGTCCTCGTTGCAAGACACAATTGACTCTGCTTGAAAATATTCCGCTATTAAGTTTCATTCTACTCGCTGGTAAATGTCGTCACTGTAAGCAAGGCATTGCGATGCAATACCCGATCATTGAACTGGCATCCGCATTACTCGCTTGCATCGCCATCAAGCAATTTGGGTTGACTGCAAATGGTCTATTTGCCATGGTGTTTTTACTAGGTTTGCTCGCCTTAGCTATTATTGATATCAATACCATGACCTTGCCAGATGAACTCACATTAGGTCTGCTTTGGCTGGGCCTAGCATTTAATCTCTTTGGCTCTTTTGTGACTTTAGAGGAAAGTGTTCTTGGAGCTATGATTGGTTATCTTAGTCTATGGCTAGTCTTTCAGCTACATCGGTTATTAACCAATCGCGAAGGTATGGGCTATGGAGATTTTAAATTACTGGCCATGATTGGTGCTTGCTTAGGTTGGACTATCTTATTGCCAACCATTTTAATTGCCTCCATAAGTGCCAGCGTGATTGGAATCACCCTCTTATTATTTGGTAAGCTAAAAAAAGATAGCGCTATACCATTTGGACCATTTCTTGCCCTTGGGGCTAGTATTTGTCTACTATGGCATGATCAACTTAACGACTACTTTTTTAACTACTGAACCCGCAATGTTATTGATTGGACTCACTGGTGGTATTGGCGCTGGTAAAACAGAAGTCAGCGATTATTTACATTCACGTTATGGCATAAAAATAATTGATGCCGATGTGATCAGTCGTGAGCTATTACAGAAAGGTAGTAGTGCCTATCATGAAACACAACAGAATTTCCCCGCTGATGTTTTTGATGCGGAAGGCAATATAGACCGAAAAGCGCTTCGAACATTAATTTTTAATGATGAGGCTGCACGCCAAAAGCTTGAGGGAATTATTCATCCACGTGTCCGCAGTGAGATAAAAAGGCAACTCGACTGTAATGATTCTGCTTACTGCATACTTTCAGCACCGTTACTCATTGAGGCCGGAATGAATGGCCTCATATCACGTTTATTGGTGGTTGATTGCAACAAAGACCTGCGGATTCAACGTGTTGTAGCACGTGATGATTGTAAAGTAGAGAATATTGAAAAAATCATGGCACGCCAACTAGACGACAAACACCGATTAGACTGCGCTGATGATATCGTGATCAACAATAGTAATCGCGCCAATCTCACTGATCAGCTAGATCAGCTACATAAAAAATACTTGGATTTAACACATCAAGCGTCCCATAATCCTACTTATGTCTAATCAGCAAAATCCAGCACAGAAGTCTATTGTATTTGAGCAGCCTCTCAATGAGCGGATTCGTACGTTTATGCGTATTGAACATTTATCTGCACGCTGTAACTACTGTTTAGATCAGACTACGCCTTGGGGTAGCCACCTATCCTTATCGGCTCTGATTGAACTGATAAATCTAATTTCACGCGGTGATCTAAAGCAAGAGATACTAAAAGAACTTAGCCGCCAATTAAATACATTAGACGGTTTTTTGAAGACTGAAAAAATTGATCGTGGCAAGCTACAAGATTTAATTAATACCCATGAACAACTCATTTCTGAAATGAGTGCAATCAATGGTCAGCTCTTATTGAGCACAAAAGAAAACGAGTTTATTAAGGCTTTCAGTCAACGCGCTAGTATTCCTGGTGGCACCTGTGACTTTGATCTACCGGCCTATCATTTTTGGTTGGCACAAGACATCAATAGTAGACAACAAGCACTGCGAGAATGGGTCGCGCCACTAGAGTTAATTCAGCGCTCAATTACCACCTGCCTAAATCTAATCAGAACTAGTACGACACACGAAGACTGTATCGCAGAGCAAGGCTTTTACCAGCGCACCCTAGATTTAGGACAACCCTCTCAAATACTGCGAGTAGCAGTTGATAGAGAGCTAGGATGTTTCCCTGAGATTAGCGCAGGCAAGCATCGCTTCTCAATTCG
>DGKH01000044.1:4289-5224 GCA_002386945.1 Proteobacteria bacterium UBA4575 | reverse complement strand
TCCCACTCGATCGTAGCCGGCGGTTTACTTGAGATGTCATAGGTCACTCTCGACACATTTTCAATCTCATTAATGATGCGTCTAGAGACTAGATCTAGGAAGTCATAAGGAAGATGCGCCCATCTCGCGGTCATGAAATCGATGGTTTCTACCGCACGTAACGCAATGACATATTGATAACGGCGGCCGTCACCAGTCACACCGACTGACTTAACCGGTAAGAATACAGCGAAGGCTTGTGACACCTGATCATAAAGATCATGCGCTTCTAGTTCTTTGATAAAGATATTGTCAGCAAGACGTAGAATGTCGGCAAATTCCTGCTTCACCTCACCCAAAATACGTACAGCTAAGCCCGGCCCTGGGAAAGGATGACGGTGAATCATCTGTGCTGGTAGACCCAGCTCATCGCCTAAGCGGCGTACTTCATCCTTGAATAGTTCACGCAGTGGCTCGACTAACTTCAGCTCCATATCATCAGGTAGACCACCGACATTATGGTGAGACTTAATCAGATGCGCTTTACCGGTAGATGCTCCAGCTGACTCAATCACATCGGGGTAGATCGTACCCTGTGCCAACCAACGTGCATCAGTAATCTTAGCCGCCTCTTCTTCGAATACTTCAACGAACAAGTTACCAATAATCTTACGCTTGAGTTCCGGGTCGTTCTGATCAACTAATGCTGTCAGAAAACGCTTTTGTGCATTAACGCGAATCACGTTCACACCTAAATGCTCAGCGAAGGTCTCCATCACTTGGTCGCCCTCATTCAATCGCAATAAACCATTATCAACGAAGATACAGGTCAGTTGTTTACCAATGGCTTGATGCAATAAGGCAGCAACCACCGATGAATCAACACCACCTGACAGACCTAAAATAACGTGCTCTTGACCGACCTTTTTTTGTACTTGAGTAATCAGATCTTGCGC
>DGKH01000044.1:0-4270 GCA_002386945.1 Proteobacteria bacterium UBA4575 | reverse complement strand
ATATTGCCTGCTGTCCAAAGCGGATCACAGCCACAAATATCTAATAAAAAATGACTGAGGATTTCGCGCCCCTGTTTACTGTGTGTGACTTCAGGGTGAAATTGTAAGCCATACCACTGCCGTTGTTGATCAGCCATCGCAGCGACCTCAGCACTTGGGCTGCTAGCGAGCACTTCAAAGCCATTAGGCAACTGCGTCACTTTATCACCATGCGACATCCACACGTCGAGACAAGCAACACCTGCAGTATTTACCTCGCCTTGTAAGTCTGCAAATAAAGGACTGGCGTTTTGAATCTCAATTTGGGCAAAACCAAACTCACGCTGCTCGGAGGTTTCTACAGTCCCTCCCAGAGTTGCAGCCATGACTTGCATACCGTAGCAAATACCTAACACTGGGCAGCTCGACTCTAAGACATACTGTGGGATTGCTGGTGCTTCAGCCAAGGCAACCGACTCAGGACCACCCGATAAAATGATGCCATCAACACCTTGAGCAAAGGTGGCCGCCTGTTCTGAGTCAAAGGGAAAGATTTCACAGTAAACGCCAATCTCGCGCACTCGGCGCGCAATCAACTGTGTGTATTGCGAGCCATAGTCGAGAATAAGTAGACGTTGTGCGTGGATATCCGCAGCTGATGATGTAGTCATGAATGAGAACTTAGTTGTATGAGTGCTTGTCGCAGCCCAGTTTAATTACTAAACTTGATAGTTAGGTGCTTCTTTGGTAATCGCCACATCGTGCACATGACTTTCACGCATGCCTGCCGTCGAGATTTTCACAAACTCTGCCTTTGCATGCATTTCTTCAATGGTCGGACAACCAATATAACCCATGCTAGAACGAAGCCCACCTAAAAGCTGATGCATGATCGCAACGATACTACCTTTATAAGGCACACGACCTTCGATCCCTTCAGGTACTAATTTATCTGCATCGCCGATATTATCCTGGAAGTAACGATCGCTAGAGCCTTGCTTCATCGCACCAATCGAACCCATACCCCTATAGGTCTTATAAGAACGACCTTGGTAGAGCTCAACCTCACCTGGAGATTCTGTAGTACCAGCAAATAAACTACCAAGCATGACACAGTTCGCACCAGCTGCTATTGCCTTTGCAACATCACCTGAGTAACGAATGCCACCATCGGCAATCACTGGCACATTATGTTTGGCTGCGACGCGAGAAACATTATCGATCGCGCTGATCTGAGGTACGCCAACACCAGCAACAATACGCGTAGTACAGATTGAACCCGGACCAATACCGACCTTAATCGCATCCACATTATTTTCGATTAGCGCCAAGGCAGCTGCCTCAGTCGCAACATTGCCACCAATGACCTGTAGCTCAGGGTATTTCTTCTTCACTTGCCTAACAGTATCTAGCACGCCTTGTGAATGGCCATGAGCAGTGTCCACCACCACCACATCGACACCTGCTGCAACCAAGGCTGCAACCCGCTCTTCACTGTCTGCACCGACACCTACTGCAGCACCAACACGCAGTTGTCCCTGCTCACCCTTACAGGCAAACGGATGCTCGCTGGATTTTTGGATATCTTTCACTGTGATCATGCCGCAAAGATGAAAATCATCATTGACAACCAACACCTTCTCAATACGATGCGTGTGCAGTAAGGCTTGAACTTTATCTAAGCTGGCACCCTCTTCCACTGTCACTAAACGCTCTTTCGGCGTCATGATGGTTTTAACAGGGGCATCTAGATGTGTTTCAAAGCGTAAGTCTCGACTGGTAACAATACCGATCAAATCTTTCCCATCGACGACTGGCACGCCAGAGATATTATTTGCCTGCGTAATATCTAATACTTCTTGAATGCTGATATTGGGACCAACGGTAATAGGGTCTTTGATGACACCACTCTCGTATTTCTTAACCTTGCGGACTTCATTCGCTTGTTGTTCAACCGACATATTCTTATGAATAATGCCCATACCCCCTTCTTGCGCCATAGCAATTGCTAGACGACCGTCGGTGACAGTATCCATAGCAGCAGATAAGAGAGGAATGTTTAAACGAATATTGCGGGTAAGTTGCGTGCTGATGTCAGCATCGCGCGGCAATACCACTGAATGCGCTGGAACTAATAATACGTCGTCAAATGTTAGTGCATCTTGGATAATACGCATGTGCTGTTCGCCAATGTTTTAAATTGACGGGTCATTATAGAGAACGCTTGCAATAGGGTAAACTACTGACTCACTATTTACGTTCACTTTATGACCACTTTATACGATACAGACCCTAGCGATCGGCGTGAGATCTACTCCGTCAGCGATATCAACCTGCAATTAAAGCAATTATTGGCGCAGGAGTACCCGATGATTTGGGTGGAAGGTGAGATTTCTAACCTTGCGACACCCGCATCTGGTCATATTTACTTCAGCCTAAAAGATCGGGGTGCCCAGATCCGCTGTGTAATGTTCCGCAACAGCCGTCAACGTGTACGCTTTGAGATCAAAAATGGTCTCCATGTGGTGATTCGGGCCAAAGTCGGTCTTTATGAGCAACGTGGCGATCTACAATTAATCGCAGATGACATGGAAGATGCCGGTGCCGGCTTGCTGCAACGTCAATTTGAAGAACTAAAGAAAAAACTACTGCAAGAAGGTCTATTTGCACCTGAGCGTAAGAAGGCATTGCCTGAGTTCCCAAATGAGATTGCCATTGTTACCTCCGCCACAGGGGCCGCTCTGCACGATTTCCTAAACGTCATACAGCGTCGTTTCCCCAGAATAAGGAAACGTCTGTACGCAACAACAGTGCAAGGTGCAGCAGCAGTGCCCACACTGCATAAGGCCTTACGTCAGATTCAGTCTGACAATAGTGCTGATGTCATCGCCATCATCCGTGGTGGTGGATCGATTGAAGATTTATGGGCTTTTAACGATGAATCTCTCGCTCGCCTGATCGCTGCCCAGGACATTCCAGTAATCACTGGTATAGGCCACGAAATTGATTTCACAATCTGTGATTTTGTCGCCGATGTGCGTGCACCAACACCATCAGCTGCTGCTGAGATTATTAGTCCCGATGGACTTGCACTGCATCAGTTCTTCCAAGGACAGATGCAACGCCTTAGAGGTATCGCAAGTAATCACTTAGAATCTTTGAATCAACGTAGTGACTGGCTAAGCCAACGTTTACATAGTAGCCACCCACAATATCGTTTAAACACACAACAAAAAGCATTACAGCGTCTGCAACAACGGATCAGCTTAGTCTCTAAACATTATTTTGCACATAAACAAACCGCAATAGACCGTTTCAGTGATCGCTTATACAGTCACTCGCCTGAAAAAAGGCTGACTGCCAACAAGTTACAGCTACAACAACAGCTAACACGCTTACAACTGGCCTCTTCTCAGCTCAAGGCTGCGAAACAACATCGCTTTCAATTGGCCACTCAAGGGCTTAATAGCGTAAGCCCATTAGCCACGTTAGAGCGGGGTTATTCCATCACTCAACTTGAAGGAACTACTGGAAACTACATACGCAGTCATCAAGAAGTGACAAAAGGGGTACTAATTAGTACCCGCTTAGCTGACGGCCACATCATTAGTCGAGTAGAATCACATCAGGCAGAAAACCTGACCAAATCTAAGCAGGAATAACTTGCACGTAGACTATATTTTTGCTATTAAAACGGGCTAATTTTAACGAGACGCACATCATCATGGCAGTGAAGAAAGCAGTATCGAAAAAGAAAGTGGTTGCAAAGAAAAAAGCAACGCCGGTAGCAAACGCCAAAAAGAAAGCCACTGCCCCTAAGAAAGTGGTGAAAAAGGCTGCATCGGCTAAAAAAGCGACTACCAAGAAGACTGTCGCTAAAAAGGCTGCACCAGCTAAAAAAGCCACTGCCAAGAAGACTGCCGCTAAAAAGGCTGCACCAGCTAAAAAAACCACTGCCAAAAAGACTGCCGCTAAAAAGGCTGCACCAGCTAAAAAAGTGACCGCTAAGAAAACTGTCGCTAAAAAGGCTACACCAGCTAAAAAAGTGACTGCTAAAAAGACTGTCGTTAAAAAAGCTACACCAGCTAAAAAAGCCGGTACTAAAAAGACTGTAGCGAAGAAGGCTGCACCAACAAAGAAAGCCACAGCTAAGAAAGCTGTAGCTGTAGAGAAAGTTATACCGGCAAGGAAAGCCGCAGCTAAAAAAGCCGTGAGCAAGAAAGCCCCAGTCCCTAAAAAGACCTTACCAGCGAAGAAAATTGTGACCAAAGCAACACCACCGGCGAAAAAG
>DGKH01000071.1 GCA_002386945.1 Proteobacteria bacterium UBA4575 | reverse complement strand
ACCGGACTGGCCATGAATAAAGGTCTGCTCTCCATCAGGTAGAGACCAAGAGGGTATATTTAATATGGTGTGATCAGGCTGGTCTGGATAATAGAAATGAATATTGGAGAGTTCAATGGCCATCGTACTTTTCAAAAGTTTGGTATGTGAACTTATGTTTAGAGATTAAGATGATACAATTTAACACTATGGAATGAAATCGATTGTTTAATTTTGGCGTGATCAAACTATGCTGCACATGTTGAAGAGAGCCGTTCTAGGGGTATCCATGCTATTGCTGTGCGAGCAATCGTTTAGCATCAGTATGAATGAGGAGCCACAAACGATATTTGCCGAAGAAGAAAGGGAGATAGAGGTTGAGCCAGTTAATGAACCGTCATTAGTCAAGGACGAAACTGCAGCGAAGATACTACCTACATCCGCTTTCAAGACTATAGATTGGCTTGAGTTGATGCCTGAAGATGATTTAGATGCGCTATACAACCCTCCTAGTTACATTACTGGTATTGAAGACGGTTCATTTGAAGACCCACTCAGTGATCTGTTGCAAAATGACATCACTACTG
The DNA here is from genome assembly GCA_002386945.1 of Proteobacteria bacterium UBA4575. Taxonomy (GTDB): domain Bacteria; phylum Pseudomonadota; class Gammaproteobacteria; order UBA4575; family UBA4575; genus UBA4575. The sequence continues at coordinate 3,693 of DGKH01000071.1, read as the reverse complement.
GCATCGATGATCGCTATCAGCAAGCACTCTCATCGACTCGTATTGTTTCAGCAATGGATGGACAAGCGATTCGAATTCCAGGGTTTATTGTACCTATGGAGTTTGATGACGACCAAAACATAACGCAGTTTTTTCTTGTCCCTTTTTTTGGTGCATGCATCCATGTACCACCACCACCACCTAACCAGATTATCTTTGTAAATTATCCGAAAGGTATGAAGATCGATGACCTGGACGATCCTATTTGGGTTTCAGGTGTGCTAGAAACATCGCTGGTTCAGAGTGAGCTGGCAACGGCAGCGTATAGTATCCAGATGCAATTTTTTGAAGCTTACAGCGATTAGATTAAACTATACTGCAAGACAGTAACTGCCCTTAAACGAGTGATCAGGCCTGTCTGAGGTCAACTCAGCAGGGCTTTAAACTCTTGCCGAATACGGCCTCTTAGAGCCTTGCGTAGCACATCAATATAAGCCGGTTTACTCGTCGTTAGGGCAGGCGCAGCTCTTATCTTTTTGCGTACTGCAAAGGCGATAATTAAACCAGTGCCCAACTGCAACAAAACCACCTCCGACAGTAGTCAGTATTTTTTCACCTAGTTCACCAATCAGTGCTTCTCCTAACAACAATGCCGATACCATTAATAGCAGTCCAATAGAGCCTAACAATAGCAGTTGATAGCGTTTGTGTTGTTTACATCCTAAGGTCAGCGCATAAATACTGCTGGGGAGTACAGCAATGATCATCCACAGATGAAAGGACTCATTATCCAGTTGCAATGCTGCTATACCGGGTAGTAATACCAACAGGACTGGTAGAGCTAAGCAATGAATGGCGCATGCGAGAGATAAGCCAATAGCTAATTTGTCGGTTATCGCTTGTGCTGTTCTCATTGATTACTGTCCTGTTGTGTTATGTCGTTAATCTTATTCATACTGTTTACCTAAACTTTATCTTACGTTTGTTCGCTGTAAGGGTAATAGCTCCCTGCTGTTCTTGAATAACCCACATGACTTGAATTTCATGGATGCCTGGAAAGGCATCAAACAAATCAACAGTGATTGACAATAGTGAAGGCTTGTTTTCACAAACAAGCTGATAATTGGCAATGATCTCACTGTGGCGGTCTTTTTCAGCATGACCTTCATGTTCAGTGGGGTGCGTATGATTGTCATTATCGATGAGGCTTGTTACGTCTATCGAGGTTTCAATGTGACTGCAATTAGCACCTGAAAAGGCAAAGTGTGTTTTATAATTGTTAAGTTGTGCCTCAACATCCTTAACAGCGGCGATCTCTTTTTGTGTGTGAGCCTCATGCTCAAACCCAATTAAATTCATCGCTGGTGAAGTGAGCTGAATTTCAAGGGCTTGGTTCTCCATCGCTATGGTCAGCTCCGATAAACCATGCATATGGGCTTCCATACTGTCTATATGTTCTTCCGCATTAATGGGCTGCGCCAGCATAAAGAATGCGATAGTGAGGGTGATGATGTTAAGTCGCTGTTTTTTCATTATTTAAATCCCTATTTTACTGCATAACGATTAAGATTTCTGCAAGTGCAGGTGATTCAATCTACAGATAACTGATTACGTAAATCAGTGACTAAAGTCGAGAGTTAATATCAAGCGACGTTCACCTGATGCCAAAGCGGGTGAGCGATGCACCAGTCCTGCGTTTTCATTACCTTGCCAATTTTCGCCTTTTAATAAGGCAACATCTCCAGCATGAAGGCTCTGGATGTCTTCTTGATTTTTAAAGAGATTGTCTTGGCTCATAGGTCCAGCACCCAATTTGTCACGATTAACTGCTGCATGGGGTAACCATTCTGTGCAAGCACCTTGAAAAGTTGTAATCAAGCGACAAGGTACTTTATCAACATGGAATTTTGGACACATTGCACGATCAAGTACTGATAGACGCAATCCAACACGCTTAAGTTCAAAGAGGTAGCAAAACATATCCACGAGTTCGGCAATGTTTTCACTGAGCTCAAGCTGAGAGCTATCATTGAAAGAGCTGTTCACACTTGAAAGCGCACTTTGTGGTGTGACGGTCATGGAGGTCTGAAAGTTTGAATTTGATTTTAAAAAACTATCGACAGATTCTTTCAGTGTGTTGGATAACTCGCGTTGCCAAACAACAATATTGGTTTCTTCAAGATAGATGTCAGTAAGAACGCCAGGGTTTTTGCCTTCGGTAGCGCGTCGGACTTTTACTTCGCTGTCAAAAGGAGAGTCAAAACTGGATATGGGAGCAAGGTTTACAGCGCTCATGCTTGTTCCCATGCTGGAAATGGGTCATCTAAAGTTACCCAGTAATCTTTGCCACGCAATACTTCTTCTTCGCTCAACAGGCAGTTATCAAGCGCTTGAGTGATGCCACTTTGATCCAAATTTTGACCTATGAATACCAGCTCTTGGCGCATATCACCGAAAGGCTCCACCCACTGATTTTCAATGGAGGTGAGATACTCTTCATCGGTAGGCCAGTCTTTTTTAGGCACCGCTTTCCAAAACATGCCTGCAAATCCGTAACGAGCAATACCACCTGCCTGACTCCATTGGCCTGCAAACTCAGGGCGTGAAGCCAACCAAAAATAACCTTTGGAGCGAATCAACTTACCGTAATTATCTGTGCTGTGAAGGAACTGGTGAAACTTTTCTGGATGGAAGGGGCTACGTGCTTCATAGCTAAAACTACCAATACCATATTCTTCAGTTTCAGGTACGTGTTCACCACGCATTTCTTTTAACCAGCCAGGTGCTTGCTGGGCACGTTCAAAATCAAATAAGCGCGTGTTCAATACCGCATCGATATCAACATTGCCATCTGTAATTGGAATGATCTGCGCATGTGTATTCAGTGTTTTAAGAATAGCGGTTAAGCGCTTGATATCAGATGCACTAGCTAAATCGGTTTTACTGATAAGAAGAATGTCGGCAAACTCGACTTGATCAACCAGTAGATCAGTAACACTACGCTCATCTTCTTCTCCTAAAGACTCACCTGTATCCTTTAGATGTTTTGCTTCCTCATAATCGTTTAGAAAGTTGACCGCATCAACTACAGTGACCATCGTATCCAAATTGGCGACATCAGAGAGTGAAATGCCATCCTCATCAGCAAAGGTAAAGGTTTCAGCTACAGGTAGGGGCTCAGAAATACCGGTAGACTCAATGACGAGATAATCAAAGCGATCTTCCTTTGCTAGCTTAGTGACTTCCTCCAGTAGATCTTCACGCAGGGTGCAACAAATACAGCCATTGCTCATCTCAATAAGCTTTTCTTCACTGCGATTCAATGACACTTCATTTTGCACAACTGCGGCATCGATATTGATCTCACTCATATCATTGACAATAACTGCTACTTTCTTGCCTTGCCGATTATTGAGAATATGGCTAAGAACCGTTGTTTTACCGGCACCAAGAAAGCCTGAAAGTACTGTCACAGGTAGCTTATTCATGAGGATACTGTCCTTATTAAAGTAGATTTAGACATCAGATTGAATGATATTTTTAATATGTTATAACATATCATTAATATCTGCTAGTCAGACTAATTACGGATATTTTACTGCGCCTAGTAGATTGCGAAAAAAGCGTGGGCCAATAATTAGGTTCGATTGAAAGGACAGGGGTAGAACTTATATTACTTATTAATGGTAATCAGGCAGTTACAGCGAAGTTAAG
>DGKH01000002.1:13584-14347 GCA_002386945.1 Proteobacteria bacterium UBA4575 | reverse complement strand
CTCGAATATGAATTGTAATGAAGTAATCGCTCATCTAGCGGCCAATGCTGGTGCTAGTGATGTGCACCCGAATGATCACGTCAATATGGGCCAAAGCTCAAACGACGTCATTCCAACGGCGATTCATGTCAGTGCCAGCATCGAGATTGCTGAGCAGTTACTACCGGCATTAGATCACCTGGCGACTACCTTACGTAGCAAAGCAGGCGAACTAGAAGGCGCAGTTAAAACTGGGCGTACGCATCTAATGGATGCGATGCCAGTGACCCTAGCGCAGGAACTCAATGCCTGGGCGACACAAATCGAAAATGGTAAGGCCCGCGTACTGTCTGCTATGCCACGGTTGCTTGAACTCGCACAGGGTGGCACCGCTGTTGGTACCGGCATCAACGCACACCCTGATTTCGCAGTGAAAGTTGCTGAGCACCTCAGTAGTCTTTCCAGCGTCGCCTTCGTTACCAAGCCGGACAAATTTGAAGCACTCAGCAGCCAAGACGCGGCAGTAGAAATGAGTGGCCAACTAAAGACCATCGCTGTCAGTATGACTAAGATGGCCAACGATCTACGTTGGATGAACTCAGGCCCACTTGCTGGTCTTGGTGAAATTGCATTACCCGCCTTACAGCCGGGTAGTAGCATCATGCCGGGCAAGGTAAACCCAGTGATCCCAGAGGCGACTGCAATGGTCGCAGCACAGGTCATCGGGAACGACGCCACGATTACGATTGGTGGTCAGGCCGGTAACTTCCAACTGAATGTGATG
>DGKH01000002.1:4921-13561 GCA_002386945.1 Proteobacteria bacterium UBA4575 | reverse complement strand
CCAGTGATCGCTTACAACTTGCTGCAAAGCATCAGTTTATTAGCTAACTCTGCACGTTTGATGGCCGACAGTGCAATCAAAGGCTTTACGGTCAACGACGATGCATTAAACAACGCCTTAAGCCGCAACCCTATTTTAGTCACTGCACTGAACAGTGTTATCGGCTACGAAAAGGGCGCAGCAGTAGCCAAGAAAGCCTATGCTGAAGGTATTACAGTGGTTGAAGCAGCACTCGCGCTGACCGATCTATCGGAACAAGAACTACTTAAACTGCTAGACCCTGCCTTGTTAACTAAAGGTGGCATCCAAGGCCTCTAAGACCGACTAAAGATGACAGGCTCAGGGAATGCAGAGCCTGTTTGGCCTTTGGGCTATTTCTCTATCTGTCATATGGGTATATGACAGAATCTTGCCCTTATTACACTGGAACTCAGTGAGCTGATTGCCTACTCTGTTTCCTTTTTTGGTGCTACATCAGGAAGTGGCTTCCCTTGTTTTAAAATTGCTACAGCCTGCGCAAAGCGTTTATGAAAAGTGCTTTCCATCAAAGTTGTAAAAAGGTTTATTGTAAGCCTTCGTTTTGTAACCACTGTAATATTAGTGTTTTCTTCATCGACGGGTTCAATCCAAGCACCCATGACCGCTCCATATGAAACCAAATCCATCCCGCTGCTCGTTAGCATATATCCTTTGTCTCTATGTTCTTCAATGGCATCTGCTCCCTCCCAACGAAATACTGTCTTGGCAATCTTCCAGCCTTGATCTTCAGTGATCGGATAAACCTGAGTGGTTCCTTCCGACCCACTTTCTTTAACTCGTACTACATCATTCATGGTTGAGCAGCCACTAAGTAAGACGATGAATGTAGGGAGAAGGATAGTTTGTAAGATATTGAATTTTTTTGCCATGATATTAAATGCCCGTTTGAACAGCCTGTTATAAGCGCTTAAATATAATTAAGTAATCTAAATATTGATGGAATCAGATCCTACCAATCTATAATTGAATCATGCGGAGCGATTAGCGCACGGTTATATGTACTGAAATAGAGTTTGTTACAAAAAGGTTTTGGGGGTGCTGGAGAGGGGGTATCAGGGGGCTGGAGTACACAAGCCAATACTAAGATGTACTAATCAATCGAACGGATCGGTTATAGGGAATCAGACGTCTATCGACATAAACTCAGAATCAATTGAGCCTGACTCCTTTAACTCTATCTCTAATTAATTTTTAGAGATTTTTATTCTGCGTCGTGGGTGTAATGCTTACGTAACTGCTTAGTTACAGACCAAACGCTTTTCAGACCTTTTGGAAAAGTGATGTAATCACCTGGAACCAATGTCACTGGCTCACCGCCATCAGGCGTAACAACGATCTCGCCTTCTAAGATGTAAGATCGCTCAAGTTCTTGATCAAAATCAAGTCTGAACTGTCTAACTTCACATTCCCAAACATTCCAATCAGAAATACCTAATTCGGCCTTACGTGCATCAGTAAGGTCCTTTTCAACGCTAATCTCTGGCATATCAATCCTAATTTATTTTAATTTAAATAAACCCATCTAATGAGTACTTCATTATTAGCTGAATTTTATCGGCGAGCGGATGATAACAGAGTTAAGTGACCTGCACTAAATATGGCTTTTATTTTCTAGGTTTTCTGTGGTTTATAAATCAACACGATCCCAGCCAGGATGATCAAGGCGGCACCGATGACAGTTTGCAACTCCGGTAATTCATTCCAGAACAGATAACCGGCGATGGTTGCCCAGATCAAGGAGGAGTAGGTAAAGGTGGCTACCTGGCTGGCAGGTGCCATTCGATAACCCTGTGTTAGGCAGAGTTGGCCACAGGTGCCGAGTATGCCGAGGAGTAATAGCCATGGCCAGTGTGTGGTGCTGGGCCAGTGTGTGTCGCCAATGAATAACGATAGGCTTGAGAGGAGGGTGGCAAACAAGGCGAAGTAAAAGACGATACGGGTAGCCGGCTCAGTGTCAGACATCTTACGAATAGAGACCTTAGCGAGTCCGGCAAAGGCTCCGCCAGCTAAGCCGATAATGCCAGCCATTTGAATGCCTGCCTGCGGATCCAAAAAGACAGTGACACCAAAGAAGCCTAAGGCGATCGCAAAAATTGTCTTGGCGTTGATCTGTTCTTTAATCCAGAGCACGGCGATGATCGGGATGAACAACGGTACGGTCATCTTTAACAACATGGCGTTGGCCAGCTGAATGTTAGCTAAGGCATAGAAGAAGCAGAACATGGCCAATAACCCACTGCTAGCACGCAGTAGGTGTAACTTGATTCGGTCGGTCTTGAGCCCGTTGAGGCCGTTACGGTAAAGGATTGGGATCAGCACCAGTGCGCCGAAGATGTTGCGGAAGAACACCAGTTGCTGACTGCTGAAGGTCTCGCTGAGTATCTTGATCAGCATGCCCATGCCGACGAAGAGTAGCTCGCCTGCCATCACAAAGAGGCTGCCTAATAGTAGTGTTTTATTTAATGGCATAAAGCAAAAACCCCGCCGAAGCGGGGTTCTTAAGAGTCTTACTTGAGGCTTTGATTCTAAGCTGCAAGTTGACGCAGTACATAGTGCAAGATACCGCCGTTCTGGTAGTACTCGATCTCTTGTGGCGTATCGATACGAACCTTAGCGGTGAAGGTGATGCTGCTGCCGTCTTCTTTGGTAGCAACCACTTCAACAGATTTCGCAGTACCGTTAGTTAGACCAACGATATCGATGCTTTCACGACCACTTAAGCCGATGCTTTCTGCGTTCTGACCTTCTTCATACTGTAGTGGCAAGATACCCATGCCAACTAAGTTTGAACGGTGAATACGCTCGTAGCTTTCTGCAATAACTGCACTCACACCTAGTAGACGTGGACCTTTTGCTGCCCAGTCACGTGATGAGCCACTGCCGTACTCTTTGCCTGCCAAAATGATGGTAGGGACACTATCAGCTTGATACTGCATCGCTGCTTCAAAGATGGTTGTTTCAGTGTCTGCAGGTTGCATGCGAGTGAAGCCACCCTCAGTGCCTGGAGCCATCTTGTTACGCAAACGGATGTTGGCAAAGGTGCCACGCATCATGATCTCGTGGTTACCACGACGTGAGCCATAAGAGTTGAAGTCACCTGGGCTAACCCCTTTCTCTTGCAGGTATTTGCCTGCAGGGCTGTCGGCCTTAATAGAGCCAGCAGGAGAGATGTGGTCAGTAGTTACTGAGTCACCTAGGTAAGCTAGAACACGTGCACCTGTAATATCAGCCACTGGGCTGATATCGGCTGTCATGTTCTCGAAGTATGGCGGGTTAGCGACATAGGTTGAGTCATCCCAGCTGTAAAGCTGGCTTTCTTCAACGTCTAACTTGGCCCAGTTTGCATCACCTGCAAATAGGTCTTTGTAAGACTTAGTGAATTGCTCAACAGTTAAGAAATCACGCACGGTATCGGCGACTTCTTTCTGTGTTGGCCAGATATCTTTCAGGAAGACTTCTTTGCCATCAGCCGTTGTTGTTAGCGGCTCGTTGTAAACGTCGATATCCATACGGCCGGCAATAGCGTAAGCCACGACCAATGGTGGTGAAGCAAGGTAGTTCATCTTCACTTCGGCGTGTACGCGACCTTCAAAGTTACGGTTGCCTGATAGGACAGAAGTCACTGTTAGATCGTTATCGATGATCGCCTTAGAGACTGGCTCAGGTAATGGACCTGAGTTACCAATACAAGTGGTACAGCCATAACCAACTACGTGGAAACCTAAGCTCTTTAGTGGGTCGAGTAGGCCTGCATTTTCTAGGTATTCAGTAACTACCAGTGATCCCGGTGCTAGTGAAGTCTTAACCCAAGGTTTAACTTTAACGCCTAGAGCTGCTGCCTTCTTCGCAACCAAGCCTGCACCTAACATAACGTTAGGGTTAGAGGTGTTGGTGCAAGAGGTAATCGCTGCAATAACCACTGCGCCATCATTTAGCGCAAACTCGCTACCGTTGTATTCAACTTGAGCAGTGCCAGCAGATTTTGTGCCACGTTCTTTTTGTAGTGCAGCATGAGCATCTACATACATAGACTTAGAGTCACTTAGTGGTACACGATCCTGTGGACGTTTTGGTCCCGCGAGGCTAGGCACTACAGTGCTCATGTCTAGGCTTAGGTTTTCGCTGTATTCTGCAGTTGTTGAGTTTTCGTCATTCCACATGCCCTGTGCTTTCGCATAGGCTTCAACTAGTGCGACTTGGTCTGCGTCACGGCCAGAAAGTGCGAGGAAGTCGATAGTTTCTTGGTCAACTGGGAAGATGCCACAGGTAGCGCCGTACTCAGGTGCCATGTTCGCGATAGTTGCGCGGTCACCTAATGGTAAGTTAGCAAGACCTTCACCGTGGAATTCAACAAACTTTCCAACTACACCGTGCTGACGCAGGGTATCAACGATGGTTAGCACTAAGTCAGTTGCTGTTGCGCCTTCTGGCACCTTGCCAGTCAGTTCAAAGCCAACGACTTTTGGAATTAACATAGAGATAGGTTGACCAAGCATAGAAGCTTCAGCTTCGATGCCACCAACACCCCAACCAAGGACGCCAACACCGTTGATCATGGTGGTGTGTGAGTCGGTACCAACTAATGTATCTGGGTAAGCTTGAGTGGTGCCGTTGTTGTCTTGTGTGAAGACAACGCGTGCTAGGTACTCCAAGTTAACCTGATGCACGATACCGGTGTCTGGTGGTACAACCTTGAAGTTAGAAAATGCCTTTTGGCCCCATTTCAAGAAGTTGTAACGCTCACGGTTGCGTGAGAACTCTAAGCTAGCGTTGAGGTCCATCGCTTGGTCTGAACCAAACTCATCTACCTGTACTGAGTGGTCAATAACTAACTCAGCTGGCTGTAGTGGATTAATCTTGTTTGGGTCGCCGCCAAGCTGTTTCATTGCATCACGCATGGCTGCTAGATCTACTACAGCGGGTACGCCGGTGAAATCTTGCATTAATACGCGAGCAGGGCGATAGGCGATCTCTTTTGATGGATCAGCACTAGGGTCCCATTGGAGGATGGCTTCAATGTCATTCTTATCTACAGTCTTTCCATCTTCATGGCGAAGAAGGTTCTCGAGAAGAATCTTCATGGAGAATGGGAGGCGTTCTGCGCCTGCAACCTTGGTCAGTTGGAATATCTCGTATTCCTTGCCGTCTACGTTCAGAGACGCACGTGCATCGAAGCTATTACTCATAATTTTCCTCAGAAAAGATAAATTTGGAATCTTGAAGGCGCGCGATTATCGCTCATTTTGTCGACAGTTTGTAGCGTGTTAGGTCAATAAATGATCGATATGGCGTAAATATTTGGATTTTCCGACTAGGAAGTTGAACTGAGTGCCGCCAGCTTGGCGCCATAAGACGATACTACGTACTGCCGCCAGTAATAATGCGCGGATGGCATTACTGTGCTGAGCTTCGGTCAAAAGATTGGCTTGCCCATGAATTATCAGTTGTGGGCGAAATGGACTGATGGTGTTTTGGTAGAGTCTGGCCAGTCGTTGTAAGACATAGTCACGTTGACTCTGTAGGTCGTGTATCTCGCCCTGTAAAATATTTAAGGTGGTGCTGACCTGAGAGACAAGATTGGTGTCGGCTAGGAACTTTTTAGTTAGTACGTTTAGAGTTGCAAAGTAACGTAAACGCTCCATCGCGGTCTTATTGGTATCTTGGCCTAAGGTGCTTGCAAGTACATTCAGCCCTTCCTGTATTCTGTCTACGCCACCATAGACCGCTACATAACTTTCCGGGTCTTCAATGAATAGGCTGGTTAGGCAGGGATCTACGGTGGCGGCATCATAACTACCATGCCATGCGATTTGCTGCACTTGTGCTAGGCATTGTTGCATGCCTGCAAGGGCGATGGTACGGGCTTCATAATCCTGGGTCATGCTTGAATCCTAGTAAAATATGGTGGCGATGATGGCTGTGCTCGTTTATAGGTTACTTCCGTAACTGAATGACGGCTCCACCCAAGCAGCGGTCTTGCTCATAGAGTACGGCGAACTGTCCTGGTGTGACAGCCCGTTGGGCTTGGTCAAAGGCCAATTCCCAATGACCACTTTCATTACGTAGCAGCTGACAGGTTTGATGTGACTGACGGTAGCGAATCTTAGCGCTACAGTGACAATTGTCACGATGGTCTTCTGGGTCAATCCAATGCATATCTTCTAACTGCAGACGCTGATTAAACAGTGCCGGATGATCGCTGCCTTGGGCCACGATAACCCTATTGTTTGTCATGTCCTTATCCACTACATACCAGGGTTCGGCAGAACTGTCGGCACGGCCGCCTATACCTAAGCCTTGACGCTGTCCGATAGTGAAGAAGGTGGCGCCTTGATGATCACCGATGATATTGCCATCCAGATCAACGATATCACCACGCTTATTGGGTAGATATTGCTGCAAGAATTCACTGAACTTACGTTCACCAATAAAACAGATGCCAGTGCTGTCTTTCTTGTCATGGATTGCTAGATCAAGATCAGCAGCGATGTGACGCACCTCAGGTTTTTCTAAGGCGCCTAGTGGCATCAGCGATTTACTCAGTTGAGCTTGGTTCAAACCATGCAGAAAATAACTTTGATCTTTGCCTTGGTCTAAACCACAGAGCAATTGATAACGCCCGTGTTGTTCTGCAATACGTGCATAGTGTCCTGTCGCAATGCGATCGACACCTAACTGGCTGGCGTATTCTAAAAAGACCTTAAACTTAATCTCGGTATTGCACAGGATGTCCGGATTGGGTGTGCGTCCAGCGCGGTGTTCAGCGAGGAAGTATTCAAACACTGAGTCCCAGTATTCGCTGGAAAAATTAACGGTTTTCAGTGGGATCTCAAGCTTGGCACAGACCTCTTCAGCATCGGCAAGGTCTTCGGTAGCGGAGCAGTGCTCATCATCGTCTTCATCCCAGTTCTTCATAAAGACGGCCTGCACATCATAGCCTTGGCGTTGTAATAGGTGAGCGCAGACAGCGGAGTCGACACCACCTGATAATCCCACCACTATTGATTCTTTAGTCATGATTTACTCTATAGCTACCAGCTTTCTTTGACTTCAGTCAGCAGATCAAGGCTGTAACGAATGCCATTTTCATAATCTTCTATACTTTTTAGTACTAGGGCACTGCGGCGCTGTAATTCATCTAGGGCCTCGATTTCGGCGCGCGTCATCCAGCAAGCTTCAATAATGCCATGGTCTAGCTCTAATTCTGGGTGAAAGGCAGTCGCTTTACCGCAGAACGTGGTGCGCACAAACACGCTGTCCTCTTCTGGGTGTGGCCAGCGGTAGATGCCAACAATGGCCTCAGGTTGGTAATCCCAAGCGGTTTCTTCCAATGTCTCGCGGATAGAGGCCTGAATAAAGGTCTCATTGATCTCCCAATGCCCTGCAGGCTGATTGTAGACCTCTAGGCCATTGGCCATCTCTTTAACCATGAGATAGGAGCCATCTTTTTCAATAACGGCTGCAACTGTGATGTGTGAGCTGTAGGACATGACTGCTTGGTGCCTTTTTAAAGAGGGCGTTATTAATCGCTTTTCTGCCTTAATTTCGCCGATTTGTATAGTTCAATCTTAGATATATGGGTTTTTTACAGGCCTTCTGTTATTTTCATATCTAGCGGTCTATATTTAGTCATAATTCATGGCCGTATAATACTCGAATTAGCGAACATGGCGCACAAATTGAATGTCTACAGATAAGGATCATCAACACGGTGATGATGGGGTTGCAGTAGAAGAGGCTCCCCCAAAACTAAAACAACCACCGATGTATAAAGTTTTATTGCTTAATGATGACTACACTCCAATGGAGTTTGTAGTTCACATTTTGGAAAATTTTTTTCGTATGGACCGCGAGCAGGCAACGCGTGTCATGCTAAATGTGCATACGCATGGCAAAGGTATTTGCGGAACGTATACGCGCGAAGTGGCTGAGACCAAAGTGGCTCAGGTGAACGAATACTCACGTCAGAATAGTCATCCTCTTTTATGTGATATGGAAGAAGCATAAAGCGATCAATGAGAGCAAATTAATGTTAGCAAAAGAATTAGAAAAAACACTGAATAATGCGTTTAAACGAGCGCGCGAGAAACGTCATGAATTTATGACGGTAGAGCATTTGTTGCTGGCACTGCTGGATAATGATTCAGCTTTAGATGTGTTGCGTGCCTGTGGCGCTAAGATAGATGCATTAAGTCAGCAACTCGATGTCTTTATCGAAGATAACACGCCGTTATTAGATGAAGATGAAGATCGTGATACCTCACCGACACTAGGTTTTCAACGTGTATTGCAGCGTGCAGTATTTCACGTGCAATCTGCTGGAAATAAGGAAGTGACAGGAGCGAATGTCTTGGTTGCCATATTTGGTGAGCAAGAAAGTCAGGCTGTTTTTCTATTGAGTCAGAATGATGTTGTGCGGCTAGACGTGCTGAACTACATCTCACATGGTATTTCGAACATGACTGATGATGCACAAGAAGGTGTATCACAGGACGGTGGTGAGCAACAGCAGGCCGAAGGTGAGGCTGAGTTATCACCACTAGAACAGTTTGCGACTAACCTTAATAAGCGCGCCAAAGAAGGCAAGATAGACCCTTTAAT
>DGKH01000002.1:1230-4808 GCA_002386945.1 Proteobacteria bacterium UBA4575 | reverse complement strand
TGCAAGACAGCACGATTTACTCACTCGATTTGGGTGCCTTGGTTGCAGGGACTAAATACCGTGGTGATTTTGAGAAGCGTTTAAAAGGTGTTTTAAAGCAGCTTGCAGATGAGCCGAGTGCGGTGCTCTTTATCGATGAAATTCATACGATCATCGGTGCGGGTGCAGCATCGGGTGGTGTTATGGATGCCTCAAACCTGATTAAGCCAGCGTTGTCCTCATCTGAGTTGAAATGCATGGGTTCAACAACCTATCAAGAATATCGCGGTATCTTCGAGAAAGATAAGGCCTTAGCGCGTCGTTTCCAAAAGATTGAAGTGGCTGAGCCTAGTGTGAATGAGACCTTTAGTATCCTGAAAGGTCTGCGTAGCCAGTATGAAGAACATCACCAGGTTAAATATACCGATAAGGCGTTGAAGTCTGCGGCAGAGTTATCGGCACGTTATATCTCTGATCGTTTCTTGCCGGATAAGGCGATTGATGTGATCGATGAAGCAGGTGCCGCCTTGATGCTGAAACCGGCTGCAAGCCGTAAGAAGACAGTGTCAGTAAAAGATATCGAAAGTATCGTGTCGAAGATTGCACGTATTCCGTCGAAGCAGGTTTCGAATAGTGATAATGAAATCCTACGTCAGTTGGATCGTAATCTTAAGCTAGTGGTATACGGTCAGGACGATGCAATCGATACCCTGTCGACTGCAATCAAGATGTCACGTTCTGGATTAGGTGACGCCGATCGACCTATCGGTTCATTCTTATTTACCGGCCCAACCGGTGTTGGTAAGACAGAGGTTACGCGTCAGTTGGCGATGGCTTTAGGTATTGATTTGGTGCGTTTCGATATGTCGGAATACATGGAGCGTCATACTGTATCTCGTCTTATTGGTGCACCTCCAGGCTATGTTGGTTTTGATCAGGGTGGCTTGCTCACCGATGCCATCCTGAAGGCGCCACACTGTGTCTTGCTACTGGATGAGATCGAGAAGGCGCATCCAGATTTATTCAATCTGTTACTACAAGTGATGGATCATGGCACTTTGACTGATTCGAATGGGCGTCAGATTGATTTTCGTAATGTCATTATTGTGATGACTAGTAACGCCGGTGCGCAAGAGATTGCACGTTCAACCGTTGGCTTTACTGAGCAAGATCACAGTAGTGATGGCATGGAAGTGATTAAGCGTTTGTTCACGCCTGAGTTTAGAAACCGTCTGGATGGCATTATCCAATTTAGTGAGCTAGGCAAAGAAGTGATTGCTAATGTCGTGGATAAGTTTATTGCGCAGTTGGAAAGTCAGCTGGCGGATAAGCGAGTCGAGATTACAGTGGACGAAGATGCCCGTGAGTGGATTGGTAAACGTGGTTACGATGCACAGATGGGTGCTAGACCGATGGCCCGCGTGATTCAGGATTACATCAAGCGGCCATTATCCGAAGAAATACTATTTGGCACGCTGAGTAAGGGCGGCCGAGTGAAAGTGATCTTGCGCGAAGACGAATTAGCCTTAGAGGTTGAAGAAACCGCCTAAGTTTTGTTCGGCTTAACGCGCTCGATAGGTGATTCTACCCTTGGTTAGGTCGTAAGGTGTTAATTCAACAGTCACCTTGTCGCCGGTTAAAATGCGGATATAATGCTTACGCATACGTCCAGATATGTGGGCTGTAACCACATGTCCGTTTTCTAACTCCACGCGGAACATGGTGTTAGGGAGGGTTTCGGTTATCGTCCCTTCCATTTCAATATGATCTTCTTTGGCCATATATCTCCTCTACAAAGTTTGTTAAAACGGCGTCATTATCGTTAACTCCCGTGATAACACAAGCGTTTTCTAACGTGCTACATAAAACAACAATCAACGAGAACTGAATATGCAATTTGCTTTTGTCTACCCTGGTCAAGGTTCACAGTCGGTCGGAATGCTATCTGAGCTAGCCGCTAGCTACCCTCAAGTACAGCAAGCATTCGAAGAAGTTTCTGATGTAATTAAGGTAAACCTATGGAAGATGGTCGTTGAAGGCCCAGCTGAGGACTTAAATCAGACTAAAAACACGCAACCGGCATTATTGGCTGCGAGTTATGCCTTGTCACAGGTTTGGCAAAGTAATACCTCAGCGCAACCAGTACTGAGTGCGGGCCACAGTTTTGGTGAGATTTCAGCGATGAGTTGCGGTTCAGCCCTGTCTTTTGCCGATGCGGCCTCTATTGCCAGACGTCGAGGTGAGCTGATGCAGTCAGCCGTGGCCGTGGGTGAGGGGGCAATGGCAGCCATTCTTGGGCTGGAAGATGCCAAGTTGGAGCAGTTATGTAGCGCTACCAGTAAAAAGGGCGCAATTGTTGAAGCAGTTAATTATAATGCGCCAGGACAGGTGGTTGTGGCGGGTCATACGGCAGCCGTAGATGCGCTAATAGGAGTGGCAAAAGAGCAGGGCGCAAAACGCGCCTTAAAACTACCGGTAAGTGTGCCAGCGCATTCCAGCTTAATGCGTCCAGCAGCCGATGCCTTTGTTAGTGTGTTAGATCAGGTACAGTGGTCGTTGCCTACGGTTCCAGTCATTCAGAATGCCAGTCTGACAGCGGCGGCGGATGTTGATGCATTGAAGGCAGCACTGATTGAGCAGTTATACAGCCCGGTACCTTGGGTTAAGACGATAGCCACGATAAAAGAAAGTGGGGCAGAGCTCGTGATTGAGCTAGGTCCAGGCAAGGTGCTGACAGGCCTCGCTAAACGAATTGATAAGACATTACAGTCAGTCTGCGTGTTTGATAATGCTTCGTTAGAACAAGCAATGACTCTTTTAGGGGAATAAAAATGCAAGATAAAGTAGCTCTAGTTAGCGGTGCTAGCCGTGGTATTGGTAAGGCTATTGCCTTAGAACTAGGTGCCTCAGGTGCCAAAGTGATTGGTACGGCAACCAGTGAAGCGGGTGCGCAGGCTATTAGTGACTACCTCAAGGCAGCCGATATTGCGGGCTGTGGCATGGTCTTAGATGTGCGTAGTGAGGAGTCTATTGCTGATTGCATGAAGCAGATCACGACAGATCATGGTGTGGTTGAAATCTTAGTGAATAATGCCGGGGTGACCCGTGACCAATTACTCATGCGGATGAAGATGGAGGACTGGGAAGAGGTCTTTACGACTAATCTGCGCTCTGTGTTCTTGCTCAGCAAGGCCTGTGTGCGAGGCATGATGAAGGCCAAGTTTGGTCGTATTATTAATATTTCATCGGTGGTTGGTGCCACCGGTAACGCGGGCCAAGCGAATTACGCTGCAACCAAAGCGGGCATGATTGGCTTTACCAAATCATTGGCACGTGAAGTGGCGAGCAAAAACGTTACGGTGAATGCGGTCGCTCCAGGCTTTATTGCGACGGATATGACGGCTGAATTGAACGATGATCAGCGCGCTAATATCACTGGCGGCATTCCGATGGCACGCATGGGAGAGCCTGCTGATATCGCTAAGGCGGTTCGTTACTTGGCTTCTGATGATGCCGATTATGTAACCGGACACACCTTGCATGTAAACGGCGGCATGCATATGGAATAAAGTGTCTTCCTATTTTTAGCTTTAATAAGT
>DGKH01000002.1:0-1152 GCA_002386945.1 Proteobacteria bacterium UBA4575 | reverse complement strand
CCGCACTATTAAATTGTAGATTGCGGTTTCACTTTTCTCTACAATGTCGACCCTTCTGCATGTGGCAAAATTAAATTCGAGGAAAATTAAGATGAGCGATATCGAAGCACGCGTTAAACAAATCGTGGTTGAGCAGTTGGGTGTTAGTGAAGAAGAAGTAACTTCAACAGCATCATTTGTTGATGACCTAGGTGCAGACTCACTAGACACTGTTGAGCTGGTCATGGCGTTGGAAGAGGAATTTGATTGTGAGATTCCTGATGAAGATGCAGAAAAGATTACAACCGTTAAGCAAGCACTAGATTACGTCAACGCAAATAAGTAGACGATATCTAGAGTTATATTCATTCGGTAAGTGGTTTCTATAATCGAATCCACTTAAACTAAAGATTAAATTATCTTGGTATCTACGTTCAGTGAAAGATAGAAGAGTAGTTGTAACCGGACTTGGGATTGTTTCTCCTGTGGGCTCAACTGTTGAGACTGCATGGCAAAACATCTGTGCCGGAAAAAGTGGTATAGCAAAGATTGAAGCATTTGATGCTTCAGAATTTTCTGTGCAAATTTCAGGCCCAGTGCAGGGTTTTAATGTAGATGATTACATTTCGAAGAAAGAACAACGGAAGATGGACCCGTTTATTCATTACGGCATTGGTGCGGGTGTGCAAGCAATCAAAGATTCAGGATTGGTTGTCACCGAAGAAAATGCAGAACACATAGGTGTAGCAATTGGATCTGGTATTGGTGGTCTGCCAGGCATCGAGAAGAGCTACGGCACTTTCTTGAAGTCAGGCCCACGTAAGATCTCTCCATTCTTTGTGCCTTCTAATATCGTCAACATGGTCTCTGGTAATTTATCGATCATGTACGGCTTTAAAGGGCCTAATATCTCTATCGTTTCAGCCTGTACTACAGGTACCCATAACATCGGTGATGCGGCTAGAATGATTGCCTACGGTGACGTTGATGCAATGGTTGCAGGTGGTGCGGAAATGGCGACCTGTCCTCTTGGTATTGGTGGCTTTGCCTCGGCGCGTGCGCTCTGTTCTTCACATAACGATGATCCAACTACCGCGAGTCGTCCTTGGGATCTAAACCGTGATGGTTTGGTTCTAGGTGATGGTGCTGGTTGTTTAGTATTGGAAGAATACG
>DGKH01000004.1 GCA_002386945.1 Proteobacteria bacterium UBA4575 | reverse complement strand
TTAGTCGAGCTCAGTTCGCTAGATAGACATCTGAAAATCAGCAAAGACAGTTCCTTAATTCATGAGCATAAGGCAGCACATAATATTGTTCGTGGTTTGGCGCATGAGATTAAGAATCCACTGGGCGGCCTGCGGGGTGCTGCGCAGTTATTAGAGAATGAATTGAATGATCCTGAGTTGGTGGAATACACCAAGATTATTATCAAAGAAGCTGATCGTCTGCATAAGTTAGTCGACCAAATGCTTGGGCCGAATATGGTGCCGAATAAGCAGTACCATAATATTCATGAGGTCCTGCAACATGTCCTAGGGCTAACCGCAATTGAAAATGCACAGTCTATTACTCTGCGCTTTGACTATGACCCCAGTATCCCAGAAATAAAGTTTGATCGAGACCTACTAGTACAAGCAGTTTTAAATATCACACGTAATGCCATTCGAGCCTTGGCTGGGAACGGCATGGTTATGTTTAAGACGCGCGTCTTGCGACGCCACACAATCGCTAGCAAATTATATAAATTAGTTGCCTGTATCAGCATTATCGATAACGGTCCTGGTGTGCCTGACGAAATAAGAGATCAAATATTTTTCCCGATGGTGTCGGGTCAATCTAATGGTAGTGGTTTAGGGTTGGCGATTTCACAAATGTTGATCAACCGACATAACGGTCTCATTGAATTTGATTCAGAGCCTGGACACACAGAATTTAGAATCCTACTGCCAATCGATGCGCACTAGGACAATAGAGGAATAAATGAAATGAAAAATGATGTTTGGGTTATCGATGACGATCAATCAATTCGCTGGGTGCTAGATCGAGCACTATCTAAAGCTGATTTTGAGGTCACCACATTTGAGATGGCAGAGAGTGCCATGCAGGCATTATCTACCAGTACACCAAAGGTTATTGTGACTGATATTCGTATGCCAGGAATGGACGGATTAGACTTTCTAAAAAAGGTGCAAACACAAAATCCAGAAATGCCTATTATTGTTATGACAGCACACTCTGATTTGGATAATGCAGTCACTGCATACCAAAATGGTGCCTTTGAATATTTACCTAAACCGTTCGACGTGAATGAGGTGGTTGAGCTTGCTAAGCGTGCCTGTGTTGATGATAGCGATACATTAATCTCTGATGCAGTGATAGAAGAAATGCCTGAGATCATTGGTGAATCACAGGCGATGCAAAATGTTTTTCGTGCCATTGGTAGGCTTTCCCTTTCCAGTATTACGGTGCTTATTAATGGTGAAACAGGTACCGGTAAAGAGTTAGTGGCGAAGGCGTTACATACCCATTCAGTACGCAAACAAAAACCATTTATTGCCTTAAATATGGCGGCGATACCAAAAGATTTACTTGAGTCTGAATTGTTTGGCCATGAGAAGGGCGCCTTTACGGGTGCGCAAACCCTACGTCGCGGGCGTTTTGAACAGGCCGATGGCGGCACCCTATTTTTAGATGAGATCGGTGACATGCCTGCCGATTTGCAAACGCGTCTGTTGCGCGTGCTATCGGATGGTCAGTTCTATCGAGTGGGTGGTCATGAGCCTATTCATGTCGATGCGCGTATTATTGCTGCAACACATCAGGATCTAGCTGCTCTGGTAGAGAACGGACAGTTCCGTGAAGATTTAATGCATCGATTGAATGTTATCCGTATCCAAGTGCCAGCATTGCGTGAGCGACGTGAAGATATTCCAGTTTTGTTAAAGCATTTCCTACACGCAGCCGCTAATGAATTGAGTGTTGAAGGTAAGCAATTAGAACCAGAAGTAACTCGCTATCTGAGTAATTTAGATTGGACGGGTAATGTGCGGCAGTTGGAGAACGTCGCGCGCTGGTTGACGGTGATGGCATCCGGAAAGAGCATTCACATGGAAGACCTGCCTACTGAATTGCGAGAAAATACGATTCACATTGAGACTAATGGTGACTGGAAAAAACAACTTACCTTATGGGCTGAGCATAAACTAGATAGTGGCGAGATAGATATCTTAAGTGATGCTGTTGCTCAGTTTGAAAGTACCTTGATTGAAGCTGCGATGAGAAAATCAGGGGGCAAGAGACAGCGAGCAGCTAAACTATTGGGTTGGGGTCGAAATACACTCACGCGTAAAATCCAAGAACTTCAGATGTATGAATACAGCGGTGGAGTAACACCATAGTTGGGTTGGTCGGTCTAGCCTAAGCGTTTAGGCTCAAGCTACCTACCAGCTCAGTGACCGATGATAGATTGTGCTGTTGCAGATAATCGCTAATGGTTTTATTGATGGCTTTACAGCAGAGTGGATCATAGTACAGCCCCGTACCAATGCCGACGGCACTAGCACCTGCAATAATAAATTCTAAGGCATCCTCACCTGAACTAATCCCACCCTGGCCTAGAATTGGGATGTTATGCGCTTGACACACCTGGTAGACCTGATGCACTTTCAATAGCGCAATTGGCTTGATTGCAGGTCCGGATAAGCCGCCCTGATTATTGCCAATGATAGGTCGGCGGCTATCGATATCAATGGCCATACCCATCAAAGTATTAATCACGGCAAAGGCGTCACTACCGGCTTCAATACAGCCACGCGCATTGGCGGCAATATCGGTCTGATTGGGAGATAGCTTGGTGATCAAGGGTTTATTAGTCACCTTGCGGCAAGCTGCAACTACACGGGCAGACATGTCAGGGTCATTGCCAAAGGCGACCCCGCCTTCTTTTACATTGGGGCAGGAGATGTTGATCTCGATAGCATCAATATCTGAGTCATCAAAGATACGTGTGACTTCGGTATATTCCTCTAATGTTGATCCAGAGACATTAGCGATATAACGTGTTTCATTGAAATCGAGTTTACTCAGATAATCACGCACTACGACATGTGCACCTGGGTTTTGTAAGCCAATGGCATTGAGCATGCCAGCTGGCGTTTCGGCGACACGGTGTGCAGGGTTGCCCAAGCGAGGCTCTAGAGTCGTGCCTTTTAAACAGATGGCGCCAATGTCATTATTGGAATAACCTGCCACACGCGTAAATTCTTGGCCAAAGCCAACGCAACCGGATAACAAGACTAGCGGTGTCTGCAAATGCATACCGCAAAAGTCGCTACTGAGTATAGTTTGATCTACAGAAGTCATGATTCACATAATTTTATATGAACCGGAGATTCCACCCAACACAGGTAACATTATGCGCCTGTGTGCGAATACCGGTTGTAAGCTACATTTGATCCAACCCTTGGGCTTTGAGCTTGATGACAAGCGCATGCGTAGGGCAGGCCTGGATTATCTTGATTGGAATACGGTCGAGCAGTACTCCAGTCTGCAATTATGCCTCAGCCAGCTCGATTATGCGCGCCTGTACGCATTATCTACCAAAGGCAGCACGGCACATACAGCCGCTAAGTTTGCTCCAGGTGATGCCTTATTGTTTGGCCCAGAGACGCGTGGCCTACCGGGCAGTGTTCTGGATAGCTTAGAGAATGATCAGATCTTGCGTATACCAATGTTGGCAGAAAGTCGCAGTATGAACTTATCAAACAGTGTTGCGGTTTGTTTATACGAGGCGTGGCGCCAGTTTGATTTTGAAGGCTCGATTTAATCTAGCAGGCTTTAATCGCACTCATCACGTGATGAACGTGCCAGCAGGGTCTCTACCGCCTGGCTAGGGGCTAGGCCTTCAAATAAGACGGCATAGACGGCTGAACTGATCGGTAGCTCTAAGTGATCGCGCTGGGCCAATTGATGAATCACTTTGGCGGCATGTTTACCTTCCAATACCTGGCCTATCTCGGCCTCTATCAAGGCTAGGGTCTGACCTTGACCTAGGCCAAGCCCCAAACGTCGGTTGCGTGATTGATCATCCGAGCAGGATAAAATGATGTCACCGATACCAGATAATCCAACCAAGGCCTCTAAATTCACGTCTTGTGCCCGTCCAAATCGAATCATTTCGGCGACACCACGAGCAATTAAAGCGGCACGTGCGTTGGCCCCAAACTG
>DGKH01000021.1:71238-71482 GCA_002386945.1 Proteobacteria bacterium UBA4575 | reverse complement strand
ATCTATATACACGCTAAACAGGTAAAATGACTCGATTCTGGTCCCCGCTAAAACATGTCAGTCTAGGCTTATTACTCGGTATGCTGCTAGCACACTCGGTATTAGCCGATAATCCTCAGGATTATGGCATGAACTTACCCAATATCGGCGATCCAGCTAGCGAAGTCCTTAGTATTAGCCAGGAAGCTGAGCTCGGCAAGGTCCTATTAGCGCAGATTAACCGTCGCCTGCCCATCTCTACTGA
>DGKH01000021.1:65132-71156 GCA_002386945.1 Proteobacteria bacterium UBA4575 | reverse complement strand
CTGCTCCTACTTACTAATTCCGAGTCTGAGCTTGCAAGTGTAGTCGCCCACGAGATCGCTCACGTCTCGCAACGCCATATTGCACGACGATTTTCACGTCAAAAACGACTCAGCATACTGAATGCGATTGCTATGCTCGGCACCGTGGTTGCGGCTATCTATAGTCCTGATGCCGCAACCGCGACGGCTGCAGCCACCATGGGCGGTATACGAAATTCCGAGATGGCCTATAGCCGCGACTATGAGCGCGAAGCAGATCGTATCGGTATGAACCTCTTAGCTAGCGCCCAATTAGATCCTTACGGCATGCCGCGCTTTTTCGATAAGCTAAATAGCCACTCACAAATCAATCAGAACCAACCTCCTGAATTTCTAAGCTCACACCCACTCACTCTATCGCGTATTAGTGACTCTAAGACCCGAGCTAGACAATATAAGCAACAGCAGTACTCAGAAAATATAGTGCAATATCGCTACGCTCGCGCACGTGCACAGGCCATTTCAAGCTCTCCTGGTAAGTTAATTACGCACTACCAGACGATCATCAAAGAAGATCTCAGCAATATTGATCGTTATATCTATGCCTTAGCACTGAGCCGTGCAGGTAATAACCGCCTGGCCCTCAGCCATCTGAATGCTATTAAGACGACACGCTATGAAGAATTCCCAGTTTCTATCGCACTTGCTCAGGTTAATATCGCAGGCGGTAATAGTACCGAGGCGATTACTCTACTCAAGGATCTAGAGCGACTTTATCCTTACAATGAAGCAGTTACACTCTACCTAGCAACCGCCTTATTAGAAGAGAAGCGACCATTAGAGGCACTCGATACGTTAGATGACTTTGACATTACTTTCAGCAGTAACCCAGCACTAGAACGACTACGTGCACAAGCTGCCGAGCTTGCGGGGCAACCTTGGCGTAGTCATGAGTCCTTAGCTGACTATAACTTGATGCATGCGCGTTACAGTAAGGCCATAGAGCACTTAATATTAGCTGAACGCCAACTTGGAATAGACCAGCACAGCCGAGAACGAATCAAGTCAAAGAAGATCGAAATTAAAGAATTTCGCAAGAAACATAACTTACGCTAAAACCAACCAAGATTTAGGGCACTTCTAGACAACTCTTCTGTCTCATAAGTATTATGCTTATACGCCGAAATGGTCACTTAACATACGGCGAGCAAGTCTCTAAAATAGACCTATAGAACATAAACTCAGACCAGCAGGACAATATGGAAATCACACGACGTAAAGCAATCAAAGGCGCATCACTAGCGGCTTTAGCCCTGTCATCAAGTGGCTTAATGAAGACGGCCTTAGCCAACGCCACTGCCTTTGACTCCACCGATTACAGCGAGTCACTCGAATTATTCCTCGGTGACAACGAGCTTAGTGCTGGCGATATCAAAATTAAGGCGCCAGAGGTAGCTGCAAATGGTGCTACAGTCCCAATTGAGATTACAAGTAGCATTGAGGACACGCAAAGCATCAGCATCTTCGTTGAAAATAACCCACGCCCTTATATCGCAACCTTCCACATCAACCCACGTATTGAAGCAACTGTTTCAGTCCGTGTGAAGATGCGTGAAACCTCAAACATTGTCGCCATCGTGAAGACCGATGCAGGGCATTTTGTTGCTAAACAGTCAGTTAAGGTTACAGCTGGCGGTTGCGTTTAATCGAAAAAGGACTAAAGAAAATGGCCAAAAAAATTAAAATCAGGGCGAGCCTGAAAAACGATGTCACTACGGTTAAAGCGATAATGACTCACCCAATGGAAACCGGTTCACGCAAAAACAAAGAAAGTGGTGAGCTGATTCCTGCACACTACATTCAAGCCGTTATAGTCAGCCTTAATGGCGAGCAAGTATTTAATGCCGACTGGGGTACTGGTGTCTCTAAGAACCCATACCTTTCAATCAAGATCAAAGGTGGCGCTGTTGGCGACAATGTCGCGCTAACCTGGAAAGACAATCTAGGCGAGAGTGAGACTGCTGAAACTAAGATCAAAGCGAAGTAAATCTTTTACTAAACGGTCTACAAAACCTCTTATAGGCCGTTTAACTCCAATCTACATAGGCATCCCCTGCCCTACTCCATCCAGTTACCCTGCTTTATAGGGTTGAATCGATCACCTTATAGCCACGCGCTCTAACGATTTCCTTCCCATTCTCAAAATAGAATCAGAAAACTATCGCAGATAGGCTGAACCTGTCGCAATGTTTGAGTGGTAGATGATTATCATACAAAGAGAAGCTGTAAGACGGCAGACCTGCCTTCTACATCGTTCACCGCAAGGGGAATGAATCACGGTGCTTATGAGCTCGTTATAACTTATATAACGAGGCCTAGAAAAAATGGTGGGTCGTGAGCGACTCGAACGCTCGACCTACTAGTTAAAAGCCAGCTGCTCTACCAACTGAGCTAACGACCCATTTTTTAGCTTGAGAACTACCGTTTATAGGTACGTACGCCCAAGTACTAGAGGGCGCACATTATTACCTATAACGAACTTTTTGCAAAGCAAAAAAGAAAGTTTTTATGCTTCTTTGTAGAAAGGATTAATCAACTCGTTTAAACCATTTTTAACGGCGGTACCAAAGGTGCATTCATCCATCATGTGATACTGCACTTTCATAGTCAGCGCACTACCAAAGATAATCATACCTAGAACCAAGGCAGAACCGAAAGCTAAGGTTGATAAACCGGTTACACCTTGACCAATAGTGCAACCAAGTGACAATACGCCACCAAAGCCCATCAGAACTGCACCACCCATATTAGAGATCATTTCTGACTTGTTGCTGAAAGTCTCTACGCGGAAAGTGCCTGATGCGATGGCATATAAGAAAGAACCCAAGATCATGCCGAAAGTCACGGCGATGGCAAAGTCGATCTCAGAACCAGTGAAAGTCATTAGATAACTAATGGTATTACCGGTAGGGCCAATAAATGTAAGTCCCGCTGGAGCGATTGGATCAAAATCATCCTGGCCGAGATGACCTGTGATGTACCAAGCCAAAATAACCAAACCACCGATAACAACACCAGCTAGGATGTTATCAAAACTGGTTCTAAATTCTTCATGTTTAACGGCATAAATAATACAACCTAATCCCAACACCAACGCAACAATCATTTGTAATGCAGCATCGTGCGTTAAACCAAAGATTGCAGCTATAGCATGATCAAAGCCCTGCCCAGCCATACCAGCCGCTTCCAAATCAATCACTGGCTTCGCTAAATAATCAATTCGAATGTAGGCGAATAAACCACGCATAGTCATGTATGCGGTGATACCAAAGATCAAAACAACCACTACTGATTTTAGATTACCGCCACCAATACGCACTAGGTTTCGTTGGCCACAACCGGCTGCCAAGGTCATACCGATACCAAATAGGAATCCACCGAGTGCATAACTTAGATAAGTAAAGTTACTAGCGAGATACATGGTTGAGTCAAGATCGATATAACCGTTAGTGCGCAGGTACGTGGTGCCAATCATGGCGACACCAATAGCGAACAACCAGGCACTCATACGACCACGGGAGCCTATATTTACGATGTCACTGACAGCACCCATGGTGCAAAAATTAGTTTTAGCTGCAATCGCACCAAACACGATCGCAAGTAAAAATCCGTATAGGGCAATTTGTTGTAAGTGTGTTAACTCTTCCATGCGGTAACCTTGAAATTTTCGTTAGCGAGTAAGTATAGCAGCACTCGATTTTTTCTTAAATGTGAACATCTATCGAACATCGAGGATCGCTTCCAAAACAAGCGCTGATAAACGTCGACAAGATCATGAGCTAGCCCGATAAAAATCACCCGTGAACACAGCATACCCCTCTCCATTACTATTGCACCTAAATAGTGCATTAATGGAAATAAAGAAATGCACCAAAATAAACCACATAAACCTTAAGGTTAATTTCATTGATTTATTGATAAAAGTCACAAGAGTCTATTTAGAATCGATCTAATTGATAATGGTATGGATAGATTTGAAGAGAAAGCTATTTAAATGTTTCATTTTTGTAATTAGATTCGATTTTCATGTGTTAATGGGTGATTTAAGAAAAAATCAGCATAAAGGTTATTTAAATATACTATATAAAAACTATGGATACGCACTAATTTGGTGCAATCTTCCGTCTATCCCCTATCCTCTAGGATAAAGGTAGCTGATAACGCGTTGGATCCGGCAGTTTAGCCTCGTTAAACCCTTCTCGACGCAAACGGCAAGAATCACAACGACCACAGGCAAGTCCATTAGCATCAGCCTGATAACAGGAAACAGTTTCGGCATAATCCAGCCCTAATTGCTGCCCCCGCTGAATTATTGTGGCTTTGCTCCAACTAATCAGTGGACTATGTAATGTGATATGACGCCCTTCAACCGCTTCTTTGGTCGCTAAATTAGCCATATCCTGAAAGGCTAGCATAAATTCTGGACGGCAATCAGGGTAGCCCGAATAATCAACCGCGTTAACGCCGGTAAAGATATGTCTAGCAGCAAGTACTTCTGCCCAACCCATAGCGACAGATAGAAAGATTGTGTTACGTGCAGGCACATAGGTCGGCGGTATACCTGGTTTTTCAGCCTCTGGTACCGGCAACTCATGATTAGTCAGGGCAGAGCTATGAAATAGACTAAGATCTAGGTTAAAGATTCGGTGCTCCAACACACCGGCTTGCTCAGCTATCCTACTCGCCGCATTAAGCTCAGCTGAGTGCCTCTGACCATAACGAAAACTTAAGGCATAACATTGATAGCCTTGCTCTTGCGCAATAGCCAATGCCGTTATTGAATCAAGGCCACCTGACAACAGAACGACTGCTTTTTCACCAAGCGCAGTCATAAGCACTCCCTAGCAACATCATCGACCAGCCTCATCACCCCATAACACCTTATGTAATTGTAGTTGAAAGCGAACGTTTAATTGATCACGCAAGATCCAATCAGCAAGCACGGTAGGAGACAATTCATCTTGGCTAGGAGATAACAGCACTTCACACAGCTGTTCGAGTTTATGCTCGAGAATTTGTGCCTTACACCATTCGTAGTCTGACTCATTACAAATGACAAATTTGATTTGATCATTAGTAGTTAGGTATTTGAGATTAGACCAAAGATTCTTATCACTCTCACCCGAGGCTGGAGTCTTCAAGTCCATCACTTTCATCACTCGTTTATCGACCGCAGCAATATCTATGGCGCCACTGGTTTCTAAAGACACCTCATAACCTAACTGACAAAGCGCTGTTAATAATGGAATACAGCTTGGTTGAGCTAGAGGCTCGCCACCTGTGACGGTGACATGCTTAGCCGAATTGGCCGTGACTTGGGTCACCACTTCATCAAGGGTCATCCAGTCACCACCAGAGAAGGCGTAACTGGTATCACAGTAATGACAGCGCAACGGACAGCCCGTTAAACGCACAAATGTAGTCGGTAGACCTACCGTTCGAGTTTCACCTTGCAGCGAGAAGAAGATTTCACTGATGCGGAGCCTGATAACTTCAACAACCACTAACGTTACCTGCCTTCGCGTTCTAACCGTTCTAAACGCTGCTGTGCTAAGCCTGCAACAGTACTATCAGGCAGTTCAGATCGTAGCTGCGTTAAGATTTCACGACTTTCTTTCCAGCGGCCTAATTCATAGAAGGTGTACCCCACTTTCAGACGCGCATCAGACACCTTACTACTCAGAGGATAGTCTTCGATCACCTTAGTAAACTCAATCAATGCTTGATCGTATTGTTTTCTGGCATAGACTGCTTCCGCCAACCAATATTGTGCATTAGCAGTATATTTACTATTCGGATAACCACTCAGAAACTGTTGGAAAGCTTCAATAGACTCAGCATAACGTCCTTGTTTCAACAACAAGAAAGCATCACGGTAGGCGTTGGTGGTTTCACTAGAATCTTGCGTCTCCCGCATGACACTGGCCGCTACTTTTGACCCTGATATGGCTTTATCGCTATTTTCAATCACGTCTTGCTGCTGCT
>DGKH01000021.1:46729-65088 GCA_002386945.1 Proteobacteria bacterium UBA4575 | reverse complement strand
ACTGCGCCATCTATTGCCACTTCAGCATCAACACCCTGTGATATTTGTTTCTCCGCATTCACAACTGGCTCTATCGTGCTGACAGCCTCTTGCTTGGTTCCATCTTGAACCACTGCTGGGCTAACTTGATCATCGCTTCTTACTGACAACTCAGACTGCTCAGCATCACTTTCAGTCATATGACCTGATGTTTCCACCTGCTCATTACTTAAGGTTGAATCTGGGTCAACCACGGAGGCCCAATCAACAGATATAGGAGTTTTAGATTCCGAAGAAGAGAATACCGAATTACTGTTATTAGAATTTGTTACTGGAGGATTACGCGGGGCTTGCACCACCCCTGAATTCGTACCACGCTGCCGATCTTCCAGCTTGGATAACTGACGCCGTAGACGTTGGTTAGATTCACGCAAATCTTGTAATTCACGCTCCATGTTCTGCAGTCGTCTTTGTATAAGATGTAAGCCCGCACTGAGGTCCACCTTACTTTGCTGCTCAATCTGCTGCTGCAATAACCGCACTTCCACCTGAAGAGCATCAACTTGTGCTTGTGTCGCTTTTGGCGCTGCATGTGCAATAGAAACAAACAAGCCCATGCCTAGCAGGAAGACATACAATATCGATTTAATTTGATCTGGCATCATTGAAACCATCACTTAATATACAATCTCTGCACGACGATTTTTTTGTAATGAAGCTTCATCTGACCCGAGAACTGCCGGACGCTCTTCACCAAAACTAACAATCTCAATCTGCCCTGGCTGCGCTCCTTCTAAGATCAATAAGTCACGCACTGTCTTCGCTCTAGATTCACCGAGTGCTAAATTATATTCTCGTGTTCCACGCTCATCAGCATGGCCTTCCAGTCGTAACATCCGGTTCTCATTGACACTCAGATATTGGCCATGGCTACGCACTGCATCTAAAGAGTCTTGATTCACTTCAGCACTATCATATTCAAAATAAATAATACGCACAGAGAGTGGGTTTGCTGGATCATCAAGCGCGTCTAACATAACACCCTGCTGATCTTCGATCCCGACAGATGAAGACTCAGAATCTAAGGCCCGAGAACTAGATGAAGCCCCTGAAGCATTCGCCTCAGTATCATTAGGTTTTACTTGATTACCGCTACAGGCAACCAAAAACCCGGTGATCAATAGGGGAAATAAATAACGAAAATGTTTCATATCCATACCTCAGTCCAAATGCTCAATCAAAATACCAAATTTATCGAAAAGGCGACCAAGTCGGCTCTCGCACTTTTCCAGCTTGCAACCGAAATTGCTGCTGCACTCGACCATCGGCACTAACAGCTGACAGTATCGTGCTACCGCTGCGGCGTGTCGAGAATATTATCATGCTGCCATTAGGCGCAAAACTAGGTGCTTCATCCAAACCACCGTCAGTAATCACATGAAAGCTATCATTACGCAGATTTAAAACGCCGATTCGATAGCCTTGACCATTATTATGCACCATCGCTAGCAGTTCGCCATTTGGCGATAATGCTGCAGCTGCATTATATCGGCCATTAAAACTAATACGTTCTACCTTGCCACCAGACAAGGAAAGCCTATAAATCTGCGGGCTACCCGAGCGATTAGAAGTAAAATAGATAGAATCACCATCTGCACTCCAGGTTGGCTCTGTATCGATGCCATAGTGACTCGTTACTTGTCGTTTCTTGCCACTTTGCAGATCTAAAATATAGATATTAGGGTCACCATCTTGTGACAGCGTCAATGCTAGTTGCTGATCATTTGGTGACCAAGCGGGTGCGCTATTTAGCCCAGGGGCAGAAGAAACCTTTTCGCGCTTACCACTGGCCATATCCTGAATAAAGATCTCAGAACGCTCATTTTCAAACGAAACATAGGCGAGCTTACTACCGTTACTAGACCAAACCGGTGACATTAATTGCTTATTCGACATAAATACAGAACGTGGATTATGCCCATCGGCATCTGCCACCCGCAGGATATATTGCTTCTCTTTACCCATCCCCATCTCAGTAATATAAGCAATACGTGTACTAAAAGCGCCACGCATCCCGATTAAACTTTTAAAGACGACGTCCGATATCTTATGTGCCACTCGTCGTAACGACTGGCTATTACTGTTTACTGTATGAGCTAAAGAACGTTTGTTACGGACTAAATCATATAAAAAGAACTCAACTCGAAATTGATCTGCTGATATTGGCTGCGTGCTCACAACTAATAAGGCTTCGATACCATTATTACGCCATTGCTGATACTCAACTTGTTTCTTATTGATCAAACCATCAGGGTAACGTTCACGCTCAACCACACCCAATAAACCACTATGATGTAGGTCTGCACTGATGACTTGAGTAATTAAGCGAGTTTGCGGACTACTGTCACTAGATATGGCCGTTACTGCGATTGGCAAAGCCGACTCAACACCCTGAGAAATTTCAATCTCTAACAACGCAAACGCTGGCTGCATCATCATGCATACTATAAAACCAATACTTAACAACAAGCTACGCACAATCAACTTCCTCACTGTGGCTCAAATTTAAATTTCAATTCACGATCAAACAAGGCTGGATCGGCTGGTATCGGCAGTGGATCCGACTTCCATACCGCTTCTTCAACCGAACGTTTTAGCTGATCATCACCACCTCGGCATTCCAGCACCTTCACCTGTTGAATGAAACCGGATGGATTTTGTATTACATAAACATAACAACTAAATGTCTCAGCACTAGCCCCAATCGGTTTTCTCCAACGATTCTGAACTTTTGCAGTAATTGCAGCGATATATTGCACCAACATCGATTGTAGCTGTCGTTGTCTAGCCGCTTGCCGCACCTTTTCTTCCTGCTCTCGCAACTGGGCTTGTGCTTCTTTACGCTTACGCTCTTCCAGCGCTTTCATTTCAGCTTCTTCCTGCTCTAAGACGGCTTTCAATCGTCTTTGTTCCGCCTCCGCTTCAGCTTTTCTTTGTGCTTTTTCTTGGGCTTTCAGCTTAGCCGCTAACTGCTTTGCCTTTTTTTCAGCCTTAAGTTTCTCTTGCTCAGCCTTTTGTCGCGCTTGTTCAGCGACTTGCTTAGCCTTCTTCGCTTGTTTTAATTCAGCTTGATGTTTCTCTTTAACGCGTCGCTCGGTTGCTTTCTTTTTTCTTACCTTTTCTTCGGCTGCACGCTTTTTACGCAATGCCAGCTCGCGACGCTTACGCTCCACTGCTTTCTTTTCAGCAAGCTTTTTTGCTTTCGCTTTTTCTATTGCAGCACCATCGATAATCTCAGCCTTAATGATATCAATCTGCGGTAAAGCGAGCTGAGGCTTCTCCGGCTTGAAGTCGAAACCAAAGGTAAAAGCCAAGACTAAGATCACATGCACTGCTAAGGCCAGAATCACCGAGCGCGATAAGTAGGAAGGTCGTTTCAGCATTTACTGCTTACTCTGATTCTGGCTGCGTGATCAATCCAATCGAAGTAAAGCCAGCTGTCTGCATCGTGGCCATCACTTCAACTACACGACCATAATCAACTGCGGCATCACCTTTAACATAAACTGTCTGAGCACCAAACTGGCTAAATAGACCCGGCATAATTTGATCAAACTCAAGCAGACTTAAGGCTTTTTTAGGATCTGATAATTTATTCACAAAAACACGCCCCTGTTGATCTACAGAGACAATAAAGGGCTCCTTTTGCTGCATATATTCTTCAATCGGCTTAGCTGGAGCACTAGGTAGATTAACTTCAATCCCTTGATTAAACATCGGCGCTGTCACCATAAAAATAACCAACAACACCAACATGACATCAATGTATGGAACTACATTAATGTCAGCCATAGGCTTACGTCGACGATTATAGTTACGTGCCATTAGTCTTCCCGTACTAACGGCTCAGGGGTTTCAGTTTCACGCGTAATTGCTTGTCGTTGAAGTAATCCAGTGAATTCCTCAACAAAATTGTCGTAACGCGTAATCAATCGCTCGACACTATTAGAATAACGGTTATAAGCGATCACCGCTGGAATCGCCGCCAATAAGCCCATGGCAGTCGCAATTAGCGCCTCCGCAATACCTGGGGCAACCGCTGCTAATGTGGCTTGCTGCGCCCCACTGAGCGCTCGAAATGAATTCATAATGCCCCACACTGTGCCAAATAGTCCGATATATGGACTAGTCGAACCCACCGTAGCCAGAAAAGATAAATTGTTTTCAAGAAAATCGATTTCACGTGAGAGTGCTACCTTCATTGAGCGTAGCGCAGTATCGCTAATCGAGAGAGGTGAGACCTTACGATTTTTATGTAGGCGGATATATTCTTTAAAGCCAGCAACAAAAATATGCTCCATGCCATTTAAGCTACGCTTTGCACTGACCTTTTCATACAGAGTTGCCAGATCCGCACCTGACCAAAAGCGATCCTCGAAACCTGCTGCTTCTTTATTGGCTAGACGCAAGACACGCGACTTACTCATGATCATGGTCCAAGAAACAATCGACGCTAAAACTAATATCAGCATCACAATCTGCACTAAGATACTGGCATTGGCTACCAGGTGATAAACGCTCATGTCTACTTGCATGCTAGTAACTCTCGGTAAAGTCTTTCAGGTATAGGTTTTGGACTAAATTTATCGCAATCTAAACAGACGATATTAACTTCAGCATTAACCACTGAAGCCCCTCCATCTTGCATAACAATGGATTGTTGTACTGCAATACTTGCTCTCTTCAGGCTGAAGTCATCCACGCAACTGATTACCTGCTGATTAAATCGTGCTGCTTGCACATAATTTATATTGACTGAGCGAACGGCAAAAAGAATCCCATCCTGCTCACGCAATTGATCTTGCTCAAAACCAAAACTACGCAACCATTCAGTCCGTGCACGCTCAAGAAATTTCAGGTAGTTGGCGTAATAGACCACGCCACCCGCATCGGTATCTTCGTAGTAAATGCGTATAGGCAGACGGTAGTTACGCACTATGCTATTCCCCATCAACCTGCTCTTTTGCACTATCACCATTCTGATTAACGTATGAATCAGCCTCTACCTTAAACTGCTCTAAAGCCTGCGGCACTGCTAAGCCAAAGTGTCGATAGCAGTTTGCGGTAGCTACTCGGCCACGTGGAGTACGCATCAGAAAGCCATTCAAAATTAAATACGGCTCAATCACATCTTCAATCGTGCCACGCTCTTCACCTACTGCTGCAGATAAACTATCTAAGCCAACAGGGCCACCGCCAAATTTCTCAATCACAGCAAGTAGTACTCGTCTATCCATCTGGTCAAAGCCATATTGATCAACACTCAACATGTCTAATGCCTGCTGTGCTACTTCTTTACTGATAATGCCATCGGCTTTGACTTGAGCGTAGTCGCGTGCCCGACGTAATAAACGATTGGCAATACGCGGCGTACCACGCGAACGACGGGCAATCTCCCACCCCCCTTCTGGGGCCAATTCAACACCGAGGATACGTGCAGACCGACTAACGATACCGCTAAGCTCTTCACTGCTATAAAACTCAAGACGCTGCACGATGCCAAAACGGTCTCTTAGAGGTGCGGTTAATAATCCGGCGCGTGTGGTTGCTCCGACTAAGGTGAAGGGTGGTAGATCGAGCTTAATTGAACGGGCACTGGGACCCTCGCCGATGACGATATCTAACTGATAGTCCTCAAGGGCCGGGTATAGAATTTCTTCCACTACCGGACTTAATCGATGAATTTCATCGACAAATAACACATCATTCTCTTCAAGATTGGTCAAGATTGCGGCCAGGTCACCCGCCTTCTCTAAAACGGGTCCTGATGTTTGCCGAATATTGACACCTAGTTCTTGTGCGATGATGTTAGATAATGTGGTTTTACCGAGTCCTGGTGGGCCAAAAATCAGGACATGATCCATCGCCTCTTTGCGTTCTTTCGCCGCCGAGATGAAAATTTCCATCTGCTCACGCACTCTTGTCTGACCCACATACTCAGCCAGTGTGCGTGGTCGTATGGCACGGTCAGAACTAGGGTCTTCCCCTGACATATTATCTGCTTCTATGATTCTTTCATCTGCCATGCTCTAGCCTTATTTCTTGAGACTTGTTTTAAGCGCTAAGCGAATGAGCTCTTCACTACTCTCCGTCTCAGACTCTACTTGATTGACCATGCGTGTCGCTTCTGGGCCTTTATAGCCCAACGTTGTTAAAGCGGTAATCGCTTCTTCACGCAGACTTAATCCATTCCCTGAGCTTACTGAGCTTGCTATACCATCACTAGTTCCAATTGAACTTAAGCGATCACGCAATTCGACCACCAATCGTTCAGCTGTTTTACGACCTACGCCTGGTAAACGGATGAGCGCATCAACATCACCATTCTC
The DNA here is from genome assembly GCA_002386945.1 of Proteobacteria bacterium UBA4575. Classification (GTDB taxonomy): domain Bacteria; phylum Pseudomonadota; class Gammaproteobacteria; order UBA4575; family UBA4575; genus UBA4575. The sequence goes on along the minus strand of DGKH01000021.1, from coordinate 58,720 downwards.
AATACAAAAACGAAACCCTTTCGTCTCCATGCCTGAAAGAATCGCCAAGGCCATCTTAGCGCCCACACCGTTAACCTTAAGTAAGGTTCTAAACAGACTGCGATCTTCAGTCGAGTGGAAGGCATATAGCGTATGTGCATCTTCACGCACTAATAAATGCGTATATAACACGGTCTCTACGCCGCACTCAGGCAGGTTGTAAAAGGTCGACATCGGCGCTTGCAGTTCATAGCCAACTCCCTGCACCTTCAACATCAAGTCAGGGGCTTGTTTGTATATCAAGGTACCTTCTAATAAACCGATCACATGCTTAACTCGAGTTGATTTGTTTGGTATTTAAAGCGGTGTGCGCATGGCATATGGCTACTGCTAGACCATCGGCCTCATCTTCTTGTAGCTCTTTACGAAGATTCAATAAACGCGTCACCATGTGCTGCATTTGATCTTTCGAGGCAGCACCATAACCTACAGCAGATTTCTTAACTTGTTTGGCCGTATATTCGTAGATTTCTAAATCCGCATGGCAGCCTGCACTGATAGCAGCGCCCCGTGCATGGCCTAACTTCAGCGCTGACATGGGGTTTTTTGCCATAAAGACTTCTTCTACCGCCATATGTTCCGGTTGCCATTGCTGACAAAGGTCACTGAGAGACGCAAATATCGCACCTAATTTATCGGCTAATGAAGTGGTCGGTAACTTCAAAAAACCACTACTGACGTAGCTACTATGGTAACCATCACTATCAATGATGCCGTAGCCAGTGCGGATAGACCCTGGATCTATCCCTAAAATACGTATCTTACCTTGCTGCTTATTAACCGAGATTCTCCAACAAGCCATCAGGAAATTCGGCATTAGAATAGACATTTTGCACGTCATCTAATTCTTCCAGCGCATCGATCAAATTCATGAGCTTTTCAGTGTCTTTTTCGCTTACTTCGGCCATAGTGGATGCACGCATCGCGATCTCAGCGAAACTTGGGCTTAACTCAGCGGCATTTAAAGCAGTCTGCACATCTAAGAAAATATCTGCCTGACAGATCACTTCCATTGAGCCATTTTCTTCGCTCACGATGTCATCAGCGCCAAATTCTAAGGCTGCCTCCATCAAGCGGTCTTCATCGACACCACTTTCATAGTTAAAGACACCTAATTTAGTGAATAGATAAGCGACCGAACCACTAGTCCCCATATTGCCATTATGCTTACTAAAGGCATGACGTACTTCTGACACGGTACGGTTACGATTATCTGTCAAACAGTCCACGATCAAGGCAGTACCTGCTGGGCCATAGCCTTCGTAGCGAATTTCTTCGTACTCGACTCCCTCCAGCTCACCGGCACCTCGCTTAATCGCGCGCTCAATCGTATCTTTCGACATATTAGCACTTAGGCCTTTATCGACTGCTAGACGTAAACGTGGATTGGAGTCTAGATCAGAGCCACCGATACGTGAGGCTACGGTGATCTCGCGGATAAACTTGGTAAATACCTTACCTCGCTTGGAATCCTGCGCCTTTTTGCGATGCTGGATATTTGCCCATTTACTATGCCCTGCCATACCTTATCTCATAACAAAATAAAGTATCTATAGTACCACTTGAAGCGCCTATCCAAAATGGTGGAAAAGCCCCAAAGTTCGTCAATTAGACAACTTCTTAATAGATCAGATTAGCTAACTTCAGGCACCCAGCGGGTGATGGCTTCTTTATTGGTATGGGATCTGGCCAAATCAATCGCCTCAGAACGGCTCACCCAGCGATACTCTAAGTGTTCTCTAGGATCTAATTGGATCGTATTGCGCCCATCTAGAGGCAATAGAAAGACATGTTCTTGATTACGCGTAACACCCTCACCGTAGCGATCACGCCAGATTGGGTAAATCTCAAATACCTGTGAGAAATCACAGTTAATCAGTGCGGCCCCATCAAGGCCTGTTTCTTCTTGTAATTCACGCGCAGCAGCATCATTCTCCGATTCGCCCCATTCCAAGCTACCGGTAACCGATTGCCAAAAATCATCAGGGAAAGTACGACGCATCATCAATACCTCACCCTGTTTGGTGTAGATAACGATGAGCACTGACTCAGGACGCTTTATTTTTTTTTCTTCAATCATTGCGATAACACGGTGTCGCTAGACGAGTAAGAGGCTTACACCTCAGTAAAATTATAGGCACCCTTATCTTACTGACAAGTATGCAGCGCGATTCAGCCTGAGTATTTATTTCGCCACTTCTTTCAGCTTCGGACGCAAGCGTAAATTAAGTTCTTTCAGCTGCTTTTCACTCACTTCTGCAGGCGCATCAGTCAATGGACACATCGCAGTCTGTGTTTTTGGAAAGGCCATCACATCACGGATCGAGGTGCTGCCAGTCATCAACATGATGAGACGATCCATACCGAAGGCAATACCAGCATGCGGTGGGCAACCATAGCGCAAGGCATTGAGTAAGAAACCAAACTTACTCTCAGCTTCTTCATTAGAAATATTCAATACTTCGAATACTACACGCTGCATCTCCTGCTTATGAATACGCACCGAACCACCACCTATTTCAGTACCGTTAAGCACCATATCGTAAGCTTGGGATAAGGCCTCACCTGGATTCGCTAGCAATTGCTCAGCTGAATCAAAGTTTGGCGCTGTAAATGGGTGGTGCAAGGCATTCCAACGTTGTTCTTTTTCATCAAACTCGAACATAGGGAAATCAACCACCCAGAGTGGCTTCCACTCACCTTCAAGCAGCTTACGATCGATGCCTAATTTAACGCGTAATGCACCTAAAGCGTCATTCACCACGTTGGTTTTATCGGCCCCAAAGAACAAGAGATCACCGTTGCTTGCGCCACTGCGCTGCAAGATTTGCTCTATGACTTCATCCGGTAAGAATTTAAGAATCGGGCTTTGCAGACCTTCGCGGCCCTGCTCAACGGCATTACATTTGATGTAAGCCAAACCCTTAGCACCGTAATTAGCCACATAATTTGTATACCCATCGATCTCTTTACGACTGAGCTCACTGCCATTCGGTAGGCAGATAACGGCTACACGCCCTTTTTCATCCTGTGCTGGGCCACTAAATACTTTAAATTCAACCGATGTCATTAAGTCAGTAATGTCGATCAGTTCCAATGGGATGCGCAGATCTGGCTTATCTGAACCATAACGATGCATTGCATCGGCATAGCTCATACGCGGGAACGGGGCTTCTAGAGAGATACCCATAGATTGCTGAAAGACCTGTCGCATCATGCCTTCCATCATCGATATGATGTCTTCTTGGCCTAAGAATGAGGTCTCAATATCCAGCTGGGTAAATTCAGGCTGACGGTCGGCACGTAGATCTTCGTCACGGAAACAACGTACGACTTGGTAATAACGATCAAAACCACTCATCATCAATAATTGCTTAAACAATTGCGGTGACTGTGGCAGAGCAAAAAATGATCCGGGGTGAGTACGACTAGGCACCAAGTAATCACGCGCACCTTCTGGTGTCGCCTTGGTTAGCATCGGCGTCTCGATATCTAAGAAACCGTTATCATCGAGATAATTACGCAAGGCTCGTGTTACTTGAACACGTGTCTGCATGCGTGCCTGCATCTCAGGACGACGTAAATCAATATAGCGATAACGTAGACGTGATTCTTCATTCACATCGGTATCATCTAGTTGAAACGGCGGTGTATCCGATTTATTCAAAACCTCCAGCGCAGTAGCCAAAACTTCAATCTCACCCGTACTGAGATCACTATTTACAGTGCCTTCAGGGCGTGGACGTACTTTCGCTGTGACTTTGATCACATATTCATTTCGAAGCTGCTCTGCCGCAAGGAAGATATCTGCCCGATCGGGGTCAAATACCACCTGCACGATACCAGTGCGGTCGCGCAGATCGATGAAGATCACACCACCGTGGTCTCGGCGACGATTCACCCATCCACAAAGTTGTACTTCTTGCTCTAAGTGTTCAAGCGTGGTTTCCCCACAATAGTGCGTGCGCATGTGACGTGTCCTAGCGTTAAATCTGGATGAAATGTAGCTAAATAAGGTTGCCGTGGATACTACGTAGTAAGCTAACGTGAATCAACTGGATCCGGCTTCGATGTCTTGGCCATTCCTAGCGACATCACCAGTTTCAAGGCGGTTTCTATATCCATATCAAGCTCACGTGTCTCATCCTCTGCCACGACCATAATAAAACCTGAGGTCGGATTAGGTGTGGTTGGGACAAAGACCATAATCGACTGCTGGTCGAGTTGATCCTGGATTTCTTTGACGGCAGTCCCCGTCTGGAAGCAAATAGTCCAGATCCCTTTACGTGGATATTCAATCAAGAGCACCTTACGAAATGAATCACCACCGGTACTGAGTACACTATTTAGAATTTGCTTGGCTGAAGAATAGATCGTCCGCACGAGAGGAATACGTGAGAGCAAACTCTCCGAGACTCTTAAAGCTGTGCGACCCAATAAATTCGCGCCGATGGCTCCAGTAATCAGGAGGATAATAAAGGCTAGGATAAAACCAAGGCCTGGGATAGAAAAGCCCAGAAGACTCTCGGGACGCCAAGCTATTGGCAGAATCAGCAATAGCTTATCCATCAAATCAAGCAGCAGTTTTAGGACGAAAAAGGTAACGCCGAGCGGAACCCAAACCAACAGACCTGCAATTAAGTAGCGACGTAACATACTTTAGAGCCCTAATTCCTTCATCTTATATTTATGTTTATCTGATAAAGCGCTCATTAGATGGTAGTTAACAGCCTATGAGCCAGAGGAACTATCTGAATCTTTACTTGCAAGATTCTTCTGTTTTCCTGATTTAAAATCGGTCTCGTACCAGCCATTACCACTCAGACGAAAGCCAGCCGCTGAAATTATCTTTTTCAACGCATCTTTGCCACATTCAGGGCAGCTCGTTAAAAGATCATCACTGATCTTTTGCAAGGCTTCGTGTTGGTGCCCACAGGCATCACATTGGTACTCATAAATCGGCATATCATTACATTCCTTTAACAAAATCTCGGCCTGCATCGAGCTTGGGCCGCCAAACTATCCCCAATCGCTTAAGGTCAATGGAGAATATAGGCCAAGTATAGTGACCCACGACGATGATGGGTAGGCATAGAGTAGCGGTTTATGGTCGATTTCGAGCTTAACTCTAATATCTATAGCGGTTAGCGGCCTATCAGCAAATTTGAATAAGCCAGGTTATTGGCATAAAAATAGTCGATTTCAACGTGCGTTATGCATACTAAACACCTCAATCAGCATGCTAATATGACGACAAATGACTCCTTGGGAGGATAACCTAAATGAGATTCCTACTACAGAAAATGACAGCCCTTACTTGCCTAGGCGCACTATTGCTGGCACTTGGTTCAAACGCTTTTGCTGAAGAGACACAAGCAACACTGATCCCGCCTAAGTTACAGCAACAGAGTGTAGAACTGAGAACAGTCTATAAGTACTCTTTGTTACCCGGCATCCGTCTCTGTGATCCTGATAATGAGCAACAAAAAGCATCGACACGCGTAAACTGCCAGAGCCCAGAATTAATCAATTCCATCTCGACCCGTGATCGTAGAATCTACGCCCTAGAGCGCAGCACGATTGTGCATGAGAATGTCGCTCCAAATGGCAACATCCTGCGCATTGATTTCTCGCGAAAAGCCTTCCGCAAAAACTAAACTTTAGGCAGGCTTTTCAAATAGGGCCATGGTTTCCACGTGCCCCGTATGCGGAAACATATTAATCACACATACCCGTGTCATGCGGTAGCCTAACTTATTTACTAGGGCATCAGCATCACGCGCCAAGCTCGCTGGATGACAAGACACATACAGCACCTTCTTTGGCGATATGAGATGCAATTGATCAACAACTTCTTTTGCACCTGAACGTGGCGGATCAATAAGCACTAGATCCCACTGTTGTGCCAACCAATTATTGCTCGCTGAAACCTCAAATAAATCTTCTTTCTGAAAGCGTATATTGCCCAATTTATTTAAGCTCGCATTATCCTTAGCTCGCTGTATTAAAGCAGCATCACCTTCAATGCCCAGCACTTCATCCGCTATCTGTGCCAACGGCAGACTAAAATTACCAAGTCCACAGAATAGATCTAGTACGCGATCTGTTGCTGTCACTTGCAACCACTCCAGCGCTTGAATCACCATTTTATTATTGATTCCAGCATGGATCTGTATGAAATCAGTCGGGGTGAACTGCAGGCGCAGGTTGAATGGTTGTAAAGTGAAATACAAAGGCTCCACAGGTGTTGCATCCAATGGGTAGATCGATTTCAATCCAGCCGGCTGTAACAATAAGCGAATCGGCCACTGTTGCTGAAAGGCATGCAAGTACTCTAAGTCTGCCTTACTTGGTGTCTCCAATACTCGCATAACAATCGAAGTCGCATTCTCGGCAACACTACACTCCAACTGTGGGATCTTGTCTCTTATCGATAGTTGATAAATCAACTCAGCAAAAGGCTGAATCAATTCAGCAATCTTCGGATCTAGCACTTCGCAAGAGGACATCTGTGTGATATAGGGTGCATTTTTCTCACGAAAACCAACCAACACTGCATCTTTTTTGGCGACATATTTCACACCTAAACGAGCTCGGCGACGATAGCCCCAAACTTTATCAGTCAGCGCCGGCATAACCTCTTCCGCATTCACTTGCCCAATGCGCGTTAAGGTATCAAGGACTGATTTTTCTCTTAACGCCAGCTGCATCTCAGGCGTTATGTGTTGTATTGCGCAGCCACCACACACAGTAAAGTAAGGACATTGCGCCTCTACTCTTTCTACAGAGGGTTCAATAATTTCGATTAATTGGGCTTCATTAAATTTCTTTTTTTTCTTATTCGCACGATAGCTGACTCGTTCACCGGTCAGCGTAAATGGGATAAAAACCTTTTTCCCGTTTTCACTAGCAACTCCACGCCCATCCAGCGAAACGTCGGTAATCAGTGCCTCTTTTAACTCTGTCATAATATTCTCTTTAATGCATTCAGCTATCACATCGCTCATCAGCCTAGGCATTATCGCGCCAACGCCAGTGAGCAAAGCGGCCAATTATATTCGATTTTCAAAGCTACGACTCATATTCTTAGAAAATTCAGGTAAAAAATGAAACAATTAACCCGCTAAAAGCATATGCTAGCGGTAAGAAAGTAGCTTAGATGAAGCGAGCCAGTGATGTTTATCCACGAATATCAGTCCAAAGAATTATTGCAGCAGTATCAGATCCCAACTCCACGCGGCCATATCTTCCATAAAGGTGATGATATTGACTCTTTTGCTAGTCAATGGAGCAATCAAGAATGGGTTGTGAAATCACAGATTCATGCTGGAGGCCGTGGTAAAGCTGGAGGCATCTTAGTGGCACATAAAGCCGAAGAGCTAGCCAGCCATATGCGCCAGCTGCTTGGCCGCCAACTAGTCACTACACAAACAGGCTCCGATGGATTGCCTGTCAATGCGTTATTGATTGAGAAGCCAGCCGAGATCGCTAATGAGATCTACCTAGGTGTTCTGATTGATCGAAACAAGAAAAACATCACCCTATTATCTTCCAGCGAAGGCGGCATCAATCTGGAAGAAATAGCTGCACGAGACCCTAGCAAAATCAATCGAGCAGCCATCAGCAAAGCGACTGGACTGCAAGCCTCTCATCATCAAACGCTAGTCCAAGGATTGAATCTCAACCAGACACAGCAGACTGAATTCAATCAAATAGTGAATAATCTCTATCGCATGTTTTGTGATATTGATGCGACCTTGGTTGAAATCAACCCTCTAATCGTAACCCGGGCAGGCGTACTCCAAGCCCTGGATGCAAAGATCAATATTGACGATAACGCCTTATATCGCCAAACCAAGGTTTCGAACTTACGTGATGATAGCCAAGAGAATGCGATTGAACGAAAGGCACGGGCGCATGATTTAAGCTACGTCAAACTGGATGGCAACATCGGTTGCATTGTTAACGGTGCCGGCCTAGCCATGGCCACCATGGATCTGATTAAACACTTTGGTGGTGAACCGGCCAACTTCCTTGATGTCGGTGGTAATACAAACGAAGCCCGTGTTACCCACGCCTTTGAGTTACTGCTTGCTGATGAAGTACGCGCAGTCTTCGTCAATATATTTGGCGGGATTGTACGTTGTGATGTGATTGCCCACGGCATTTTGGCGGCACTTAAGAATACTGCTTTAGAAATCCCAGTCGTGGTGCTACTACAGGGAACCAATGCGGAGCAGGCTAAGGCTCTGCTGAAAGATCAGCACCCCCTATTATTCCCGGTGAAAGATCTTAGCGAAGGCGCACAACTAGCGATATCTAAGGCATGAGCATTTTAATCGATAAGCACACACGCATTCTGTGCCAAGGTCTTACTGGCAGCCAAGGTAGTTTTCATACTGAGCAAAGCTTAGCTTACGGCAGCAAAATCTTAGCTGGTGTTAATCCTAGTAAGGGTGGCAGCCAGCATCTTGGCTTGCCGGTTTACGCTAACGTGCATGAAGCCTGTAGCGAACAGGACTTTGATGCCACTATTATTTACGTCCCTGCCGCCTTTGCTGCAGATGCGATGCTGGAAGCTATAGAGGCAGAAATTGGACTCATCGTCTGCATCACAGAAGGTGTGCCCATACATGACATGATCACTGTGAATGAGCATCTAGCATCCAGTAACTCACAGCTAATTGGGCCTAATTGTCCAGGCATTATCACCCCAGGTGAATGCAAGATTGGTATTATGCCTGCGGCTATCCATCGCCCTGGGAAAGTAGGTATTGTCTCACGCTCTGGCACATTAACTTATGTTGCCGTATCACAAACTGAGGCCTTTGGTCAGTCGACCTGCGTCGGTATTGGTGGCGATCCTATTCATGGCCTCGATTTCATCGAATGCCTACGATTATTTGAACAGGATCCTCAGACCGAAATCATCGTCTTAGTTGGCGAGATTGGTGGTGACGCAGAAGAACAGGCTGCAGAAATAATCGCTACTGAAATCAGTAAGCCGATAGTTGCCTATATAACAGGTGCTAGTGCACCAGTCGGCAAACGCATGGGACATGCAGGTGCAATCATTAATAGTGGTAAAGATACTGCAGAACAAAAGTACGCAGCCTTAAAGAGAGCCGGTGTGAATACAGTAAGCACCCTAGCTGATATTGGACAGGCGGTTGCAGCGGGACTTAAATAAAGTCTAGCGAATTATCCTTCTAGATCAGCACAGAGCTTCTGCTCCCAGATCCAAGCATCAGCAATAATATCTTCTAAAGCCGCTCTTTCTGGTTGCCACGCTAGTATCTCTTTAGCCAAGCTCGCATCAGCAATCAAGATCGCTGGATCCCCTACCCGACGTGATTCCTCAATTAATCTGATTGGTTTAGCTGTAACAATACGTGCCGCCTGAATAATCTCAAGCACACTAAAACCCTCGCCATTCCCGAGATTGAAAGTACGGCTCTCACCGCCCTTAGCAAGATAGTGCAAGGCATTAGAATGCGCTAAACACAGATCATTTACATGGATATAATCGCGCACGCAACTACCATCATCAGTGTCATAGTCGACGCCATAAACAGAGATGGATTCACGCCTACCTGAGGCTACCTGCAGCACTAAAGGGATAAGATGGGTTTCTGGTTGATGACATTCACCTATACGACCCTGTGGGTCGGCACCTGCAGCATTGAAGTAACGCAAACACACTGAACGCATACCATAGGCCTGACTATAATCGGCCAACATCTGTTCAACCATGAGCTTAGAACGACCATATGGATTCACCGGCAGCATAGGATGCACTTCATTGATAGGTGTGTAACTAGGATTACCAAAAATGGCTGCAGTAGAAGAAAAGATAAACTGCTTTACCTTATGCCGACGCATGGCGTCCAACACAAGCTGTGTCTTAACAACATTATTTTTATAATATTTTGCTGGATCACTAACCGATTCGGCCACTTCAATATGTCCGGCAAAATGCATCACAACATCAATAGCATGACTCCGAAAAATCACATCCAGGACTGCACTATCCGCCATATCGGCTTCATAAAAAGGGAAACAACCGACGGCTGCGGCTTTGCCTGAGCAAAGATTATCCAGCACGACCACTTGATGCCCAGACTGCTCTAATTGCAAGGTCATATGGGATCCAATGTAACCCGCCCCACCAATGACTAATATATTCAAAACAAAAAACCTCCAGCGCTTTTATGTACAGTGTCACAGACTAGCAACACAGCTGCTTTACTTTATACTCAATATTCTGTCCAAAATAGTAAAACCCTGATGGAAAAGTCTAGCCTTATATATAACCCCAACTGCAGCAAGTGCCGAGCTAGTGTCCAATTACTAGCTGAGAAACACATTCCGGTAGAATTAATTGAGTATTTAGATCAGGCACTCAGTAAACAACAACTACTGGATCTTATGCAACGAGGTATCCCCGCTAAAGATATGCTTCGTGTGTCAGAACCCGCTTTCCAAGCACTTAATCTGGATATCGACAGCCTGAGTGAGGCTGATATTATGAACTTATTACTAACAGATAGCCGACTATTACAACGCCCTATTTTCACTCATGGCGAACGCGCTATTATCGCTAGACCGGTCGAACGCTTACTCGAGATACTTTGATATGGGTCCAATCCTAATCCTTTATTATAGCCGTGGTGGTGCCACCCGTGAGCTAGCCTATAAAATCGCTCATGGCGTAGAACAGGCCGGTGCTGAGGCCCTTATTCGCACCGTACCAGCAGTCTCTACCGAGTGTGAAGCGATAGCGGATGACATTCCAAGCAGCGGTGATCTCTATGCTGAACTTAGCGATCTAGAGCAATGCTCAGGCTTACTACTCGGTAGCCCTACTCGTTTTGGCAATATGGCCGCAGCGATGAAGTACTTTCTCGATAGCACCAGCCCTTTATGGCTGCGTGGTGCATTGGAAGGCAAACCCGCTGGTGTCTTCACATCAACTGGTGGCTTACATGGTGGCCAGGAAAGCACTCTATTATCAATGATGCTACCACTGCTACACCATGGCATGCTGATCGCTGGCATTCCTTATAGCGTATCCGAGCTCAGCATCACAAAGAGTGGAGGAACTCCCTACGGTGCTAGCCATGTCGCGGGCCCAGATAATCAGCAAACACTCACCGATGAAGAAGCCAAACTGTGTATTGCGCAGGGCCAACGCATTGCTGAACTGGCCCTACGTCTACACAAGTAAACAATTAACGTCTCACCCAACACCCAATCAGAGTCTCATGCAAATCAAATATTATTATGTAATCTCTGTTCTCAGCTTCGGCCTATTATTAATCGGTCAAACCCTGTGGATTATCGCCTTAAACCCTAATAGTGTCTTACCTAAGAGTATCTCACTTATACTTTTTGTTGGGCCTTTACTACTAGCCCTACGTGGACTGCTAGCACCAAAGCTACATACCTACAAATGGATCACTCTCTTTGTTTGGTTGTATTTCTGTTGTGGAATTTGGAATGTGGTGGAAGACAGCCAGATGCCTTTAGGCATACTTCAGATCGTTTGCAGCCTAACCCTATATGTCTCAGCCGTACTCTTTGTACGAGCACAGCGCACTACTTAAGGCGTTTCTTGTGCGTTCAATACCTGACGCAAAAAAGGCAGGGTCAAACGCCTTTGATGACGCAATGACTCATCATCCAATAGGGCTAAGATAGCCACCAGGCTAGAAGTATCTCGGCGACAATGCTTAAACAAATAATCCCAGCCTTCCGACCCTAATTCCAGACCACGCGCGTGCGCATGCAGTAATAGGGCCTGTTCAACTTCTACTTGTGACAGGCTCGGCAGTTTATACACCGGGCCCCAGACCACCCGTGAATTCAAGTCTGCAAGATCAAAGATCTGCTGCCCTGGGTTTTTATTTGCCGTCAGCAATAAGCTCGTCCCTTGCGCCCGCATACGATTAA
>DGKH01000021.1:21900-46644 GCA_002386945.1 Proteobacteria bacterium UBA4575 | reverse complement strand
TGAAAACCTTCTAAAACATCCGTATTTGATGCTAACAATTCGTGACAAGGAAGATAGAGCACACTGTTGCCAGCATGATTTGCGTGATGACAAACAGCATGTAGCAGATGGGTTTTACCCGTATTAGTCGCACCCCATAGAAACAATTGATCTTCTTCGCAGTGACCTTCTGCTAGTGCTGTCAGCATATGCACTAAGGTTGGATCACCATAAAAAGTAGCGAAGGTATATTCAGTGGTGAGTTGCAATTGGAGCAACTGTTGTTGGTTTTTCAATTCACTCAAATCCAGCTATTAAGCTGCTACGCTATTCGTCTGCTGCGTCGCAACCAAAGCATGTAGTACTCTGATGCGCTAGCGACTGTAGTGCAGGCAACAATAGTCATTAAAATGTTAAGTATTTGCAGATTAACTACGCTCAATTGCGAGAAGATCAAGGTAATGCCTAATACTATTTGCATAAAGGTATTCAGCTTACTAATAAATAAAGGTTGTATGCGAAAATCATTGATCGATCTATACATACACATAGCTCCTAGCGATAAAAACATATCGCGCAGAGCAATCATAATGACTAGCCACCATGGCACCCAGTGTAGAAGACCAAAACTGACAAATAGGGCTAAAAGCATAAGCTTATCTGCTATCGGATCAAGTATAGATCCAAGCCGAGTCTGCCAGCCATAACTTCGAGCTAGAAAGCCATCTAGCCCATCCGATAAACCCATAAACACAATCAGCAATAAAGCCTGCTCAAACTGCCGCTGAAAAATCACCAAAATCAGATAGGGGACACAAAGTATACGCGTCCCGGTAATGATATTTGGAATCTGTCTCACCAAAATCATAAGCCTCCCAACAATATCTTTTCATTAACTCACTAGAAACCTAGCCTCTTTTAATAGGGCCTGTAATGATCTAAATCAATCGATCATATATTCCTAGCGGTAGCGACATAGGTCTCTTTGACTATGCCTAAATCAAAATATAGCGTATAAGATAGCATATCGTATAAGGTGCCAATAGCGAGCCTACTATCGCTCTGCCTCCTTAAAATAATATACAAAGAATTCAATAACTTAACTACAAAGTTACCAGGAATTATGGGCCTCAGTTATAAAGACGCAGGCGTCGATATAGACGCTGGAAACACCTTCGTAGAACGCATCAAAGAGGCGGTCGCCTCAACCCATAGAGAGGAAGTGGTATCCGATCTAGGTGGGTTTGGTGGTTTATTTGAGCTTGCCAGCCACAAATATCAGCAACCGATCCTCGTCTCAGGCACGGATGGTGTGGGCACTAAGCTAAAGTTAGCTCAACAGATGAATCAGCACGGCAGCATTGGCATTGATCTGGTCGCCATGTGTGTCAACGATGTCATTGTCCAAGGCGCAGAACCTCTATTCTTCTTAGACTACTTTGCGACCGGTAAACTAGATGTAGAAACCAGCACACAGGTTGTAGAAGGCATTAGTCGCGGCTGTTTACTCGCCGGTGCTGCCCTAATCGGTGGTGAGACTGCTGAGATGCCAGGCATGTATGCCCCTGGTGAATATGATCTAGCTGGCTTTTGTGTCGGTGTAGCTGATAAACCTGCGCTCATTACTGGGGCCAATATCTCACCCGATGATGTCGTCATTGGTGTGCAATCTAGTGGTGTTCATTCCAACGGCTTCTCTCTAGTTAATACCTTGATCGAACAACAGGGTTTCAAACTAGATGATCCATTCAATGGCAGTACACTCGGCGAAACCCTACTCACACCCACCACTATCTACGTCAAACTGATATTGAAATTAATCGCTGAGTTTGAAATCAAAGGCCTCTGTCATATCACTGGTGGTGGTATCACAGAGAACTTGCCACGTGTCCTGCCACCAGGCACAGCGGCACAAATTGAACAAAATAGTTGGAGCCGCCCGGCAATCTTCGACTGGATTCAACAACAAGGTGATGTTGCTGAAGATGAGATGTTACGTGTATTCAATTGTGGTGTAGGCATGGCCATTATCGTGCCGGCTGAACAGCTTGATGCGGTTATCAAGGCCTGTCAGGTAGAGGACATGAACGCTACCCAGATCGGTTACATCATTTCGAGTGATGACGTGGCACACGTCAAATACTAATGTCTAAAAAAGAAGCGAACGTAACCCGTATCGCTGTACTGGTATCCGGTGGTGGCAGTAATTTACAGTCGATCATCGACAAGGTGCATGAGTCTGATATTGCGGCTGAAATCTGTTGCGTCATTAGCAACAAAAAACAGGTATACGCCCTAGATCGAGCACAACTAGCTCGTATCTCTGCAGTCGTGGTTGATAGTAGTGCTTATACCGAACGAAAACTCTTCGAACAGGCATTACTTGAAGAACTAAAACAGCATCAAACCGATGTGATCGTTATGGCTGGCTTCATGCGTGTACTGAGCGCGGAATTTATTGCGCATTACACTGGGCGCATTCTTAATATTCATCCTTCTTTATTACCTGAATTCACTGGCCTACATACGCACCAACGGGCGCTAGCAGCTGGCAAAAAGACACATGGCTGCAGTGTGCACTTTGCTAGTGCTGAGCTTGATGGCGGGCCATTAATTATGCGTGCTGAAGTATCTGTACTCAGCGACGACAATGCAGAATCTCTGGCACAGCGGGTATTACATCAAGAACATAAGATTTACCCTCTCTGCGTACAATGGTTATGTGAGGGTAAGATTAAGGTGCATGACAATGAAGTCTTTTATCGCGATCAGAAACTGGTGGAGCCCCTGACATGGCAAGACGAAACCAATTACGAGTAATCATAAGCTTTTTCTCACTGTGCTTTATGACTAGCCTAGTCAGCGCCAACCCCCTCATTCTTAATCAGGATAATATCCCAGCACCTTTTTCTGCTCAGTACCAAATCATCAAAAGTGGCATGACCATAGGTAAGGTAAAGCTTGAGTTAGAACAACATAGCCCAGTATCTTGGGAATACCGCTCATGGATGAAGGCTAAAGGATTGGCCAAACTCATCATCGGTGGCGGCAAAAGTCGTGCAGTGACCCATTTACGCCTACATCAAGGAAATTTCCATCCCTACTTGTTTGAAGAAATCAAAAGTAGTGGTGATGGTTTCAGGGACCAAAAGATTGTTTTTGACTGGCAAGCAGGCAGAGTACAAGCGAGCTATAAGGCACAACATCTAGATCAGACATTACCTACAAACACCTTCGATAATCTGTCATTGCAACTCAGCTTAATGGCCAATGTAAATCAACTGGCTCAAGTCAGCGTCATTCATCTAGCAAATAAACGACGTTTGCGTGAATATGAGATTCGCAAATCAGAAGTACTCATCGAGCAAGCACTAATCGGCCAAGTTAACAGCATTCTATTGGAACAGTATCGACGCGATACAGAAGTCCTTGAGATCCGCATTTGGCTAGACCCTCAGCGCAATGGGTTACCCTTAATGTTCGAGCGCTATAAGGACGGAGAATTACAATTTACCGCCCACCTCATTTCTAGCTCACTACTGCAGTAACACTACTCAGCAGAACCAGCTATGGTCATCTGATCCATCAACATAGAACCACAGTGAATACCGCCACAGGTATCCACATCATTGCCAATAGCCACAATCCGTTGAAACATCTCTTTTAAATTACCAGCGATCGTAATTTCCTGAACCGGATATTGGATCTCACCGTTCTCAACCCAAAAGCCTGCCGCCCCACGGGAGTAATCGCCTGTCACTGGATTAACTCCATTACCAATCAACTCAGTAAGCAAAACTCCACTACCCATTTGTTTAATTAGATCATCTTGCGTGTACTGACTCTCTGGCAAACGAATATTATGAACGCCACCCGAATTCCCTGTCGTCGTCATATTCAGCTTGCGCGCAGAATAACTAGACAAAATATAGCCTTGTAATACACCGTCAGAAACAATGTCACGCGCCTGTGTACGCACACCTTCAGCATCAAATGGACTGCTTGCTAATGCAGTTTTAATATGAGGATTTTCACTGATACTAAGCCAGTCTGGGAAAATATTTTGGCCCAAATCATCAGTTAAGAATGAGGCATCTCTATAGAGTGCAGCACCATTAATCGCAGAAAAGAAATGGCCCAAAATAGAACGTGCAATATTAGGCTCAAACAATACCGGCACTTCACGAGTTGATAAGCTGCGTGCATTAAGTCTGCGCAAAGTGCGTTCACGTGCCTTTAGACCAATCGTCTCGACAGCATCTAATGCATCTGCGTCACGTGCAACGCTGTACCAATAGTCACGCTGCATACCTTTCTCATCTGCCGCCACCACTGAACAACTAATACTATGCCGAGTACTGGCATAGTGACCCAAAAAGTCATGTGAATTTGCATAAATAGATTGTGAACGGATAGTACTAACACTAGCACCTTCAGAGTTAACAATACGCTCATCAGCACGTGCCGTTTCTTCACACTGCATTGCAATTTTCAAGGCTTGATCTGGCTCTAATTCCCATGGCCGATCTAAATCAAGTTCAGGATAGTTCATCGCCATCAGTTCAACATCGGCTAATCCAGCAGCTTCATCTTCAGCAGTAAAACTAGCCATACTTAAAGCAGCATCAATAATATCTTCAATTGCACTAGGCCGAATATCGTTACTATCAGCAGAGCCCTTTGCCTTGCCACGATATACCGTTACCCCTAAAGCACGTTGGTTATGATGTTCTAGCGTTTCAATATCGCCTAAGCGCGCACTAACTGAATAGCCCTTATCATTACGCGCCGATATTTCAACATGATCAGCCCCTTTTTTCTTAGCGTACTGAATGGCATCAGTCACTACTTGTTCTATATCCATCGCCTTATCGCTATCAACAGCATTAGTTACGCTCTCTTGCTCACTCATGCCTGCGTCCCTCCAACTGTGATGCCATCGACCTTGAGTGTCGGCTGTCCGACACCCACCGGTACACTTTGACCTTCTTTGCCACAGGTGCCGATACCACTATCCAGTTGTAGATCATTACCAATCATACTGACACGTGTAAGCACATCTGGACCATCACCAATTAAGGTTGCACCTTTGACTGGATAGGTAATCTTGCCATTTTCAATCATATAGGCCTCAGAGGCTGAGAAAACAAACTTGCCTGAAGTGATATCCACTTGGCCACCACCGAAATTAACCGCATAAAACCCATGATCAACCGAGGCAATAATATCTTCTGGTGCTTGTTCACCAGCCAACATGTAAGTATTTGTCATACGAGGCATAGGTAAGTGTGCATAAGACTCACGCCGCCCATTCCCGGTAGATACTGTTCCTGATAATTGTGCGTTTAAACGATCTTGCATATAACCACGCAAAACACCATCTTCAATCAGAGTTGTACACTGCGTTGGTGTACCCTCATCGTCTAGGTTAAGTGATCCACGTCGATTTTTTAAAGTGCCATCATCAACCACCGTCACTCCAGCACTAGCAACATGCTCGCCAATACGACCACTAAAGGCTGATGTTTCCTTACGATTAAAATCACCTTCTAAGCCATGTCCTACCGCCTCATGCAGTAACACACCCGGCCAACCTGGACCCAGCACCACGGTCATCTTGCCGGCTGGTGCATCTTTCGCCTCTAAATTAACCAAGGCCTGCCTTACCGCTTCTTTAGCAAAGGCTTCAACACTGTTTTCTCGAATGAACTGATGATAGTCAAACCGACCACCGCCACCCATACTGCCCTGTTCACGACGCCCGTTTTGTTCTGCAATCACACTAATATTAAAGCGTACCAATGGACGTACATCAGCAGCTAACAAGCCATCACTGCGTGCGATCAAGATCACTTCATGCATGCCTACCAGACTCACCATGACTTGTTTCACACGTGGGTCTGCCTGCCGTGCAATCTCATCAGCTTGACGCAGTAAATCCATTTTCTGATGTTCATTTAACGTATCAAATGGACTGTCTTGCACGTAGAGATCATGTCCTGTTTGTATATGTTGTGGTGGCGCTATGATCGAATTACTTGCTTTCGCAATGCTGCGTGCGGCACGAGATGACTCTAATAAAGCGGACATTTCTATATCATCAGAGTAGGCAAAACCTGTCTTCTCACCGGCAATTGCACGCACACCAACACCACGTTGGCGGCTATAACTCGCATCTTTAACAATGCCATCATCGAGTGACCAAGCCTCACGCACTTGTGATTGAAAATATAGGTCAGCTGTATCTATAGCGCCACCCAGGATAGTTGAAAGCGCTTTATTAAGATCTTCATCAACTAAGCCTGTTGGGCTTAGTAGTTGCGCTCTTGCGATGTCTATTGATTCCATTTTTAATTTTACCGTTAACTAATTTTTCGGTGTTGCAAACAAGGAAAGCTTTGGCGAGTTTGCTGCATGGTGGCTATATCTATTTCCGCTGTAACTACGCCTGCACCCTGCTCAAGACGGTTTTGCACTCGCCCCCAAGGATCGATAATCATACTACCACCAAAGGTCTCACGCCCATTCTCATGTAAGCCGCCTTGATTTGAAGCAGCGATGTAACATAAGTTCTCTATCGCCCTCGCTCGTAGTAAACATTCCCAGTGCGCCTCTCCAGTGGTGGCAGTAAAAGCAGCCATCACCGCAATCAATTCCGCTCCTTGATCGATTAAGCAACGAAACATTTCAGGGAAGCGAAGGTCATAGCAGATTGCGATACCAAGGCGTGCAAAAGGTGTATCAATCACTAATGGCTGACTACCTGCCATCATAGTGGCCGATTCTTTATAGCTCTCATCACCCTCAAGCTCGACATCAAATAAATGAATTTTATCGTAGCGTGCAACACGCTCACCCTGGGCGTCGTAAATCAAACAAGCTGCATAGACTTTTTCTGGATCCTCACTTGCTATCGGCATTGTCCCTGCAACGATCCACATCGCATGCTTTCTCGCTTGTTGGCTGAGGAAGTCCTGAATTGGCCCCTGCCCTATGCTTTCTTTGATGCTCAGCACACCAGCGTCTTCTTGCGCCATCATAGGAAAATTCTCAGGCAACAATGCTAACTCGGCACCTGCTTGCTTTGCCTGCAATAACAGGCGCTCTACCTCAGCCAGGTTATCTGCACGGCGAGTAGTGGAGACCATTTGAATACTTGCAATAATGTTCATGGCTATAATCTTTGGTTCAATATGAGGATTATGCTGATAAAAGCTTAACCACAGCAAGTTTTAGTACTGGGCTAATTTACTCAGCAGCATTAGTTTTTATAGCGACTTTAGTGAACTCTGGCTGCTCCCAAGTACCCCTCATTTCATACTTCATACGCGTGACTTTGTCTAAACCAATAAATGACGCGAAGCCCTTTGCCAGAAAACCAGCAGCAATACCAACTGGACCAGCAATAATGGCACCTGCAGTAGGTAGGGAGTTAGTCACTGCCGGCTCTACCAAGATATCCTGATGATAGGTTTTAGCTACGATATTAGTGTCACCTTGAATAGTGATATTGGCTGCAGATGATTTGATTTTCAGTTCGTCTGTATGCACATCACCACCAGGAAATAGCTCAAACTGACCCTCAATACTGTCGTATCTGAAGCCCTTCTTCGCCACATCAGAAAAATTCAAGGTTAAGCGACGACTAATTTCACTTAAATTAAACAAGGCTAGGAAACGCCCTGCACCTGGCTCTATGTCTTTCACCACACCTGGGCCAAAACTTATATGACTGATGCCTGTAGTCTTGTCTAAGGCCATCTGATGAGGTGCTCCCGGCCATCGCACAATACTTTCTACGATAGCATCACTATTTTTTAGCGTGATATTCGCACCGAGAGATTTAAGACTATCTTCAATATCGGTGCTATTGAATGTTAGCTGGAAGTTAGAATGTGCCTGATTTTCTTGATCTAACTGCCAACTGCCACGCCCTTGCGCATCAAGCTTAACAGCCTTAAAAGCCATAGGTTCAAAAACAAGGCCCCGATCAGAGCGCAGAGCATCAATAGCAACATCATTCACAGTGAGTTCATCAAACTTTAATTCATCCACTCGCAACTTCATCGCCGGTAGTGTTCTAGGATCTATTTCCAGATTATCTGTTTGTGTCCCTTCCTGCAGATATAGACGCTCTAAATCGACTGTCAGCAATTCATCTTCAGCTGCTGGAATATGGATACTGCCAACCAATAGGTCTGACGTAATATCCAGTTGATAATCCTGCCCTAGATATCGGCCATTCAGATAAACCTCTTTTGCCGGTAGGTTTGCTAATAACAATTCATTAAAATGCAGTGAAAATTCAGGCAATACACTAATAGATGATATCGCCTGCTGTTGGGTCATATTCTTTTGATAAAACTTATACCAAGCTATCGGATCTACCTGGCTCCAACGCCCAGACACCAAATCAGTATCTTTAGAACCGGCATGGCCCCCTAGCACGATAGCTTTAGGGTTAAGGCCATCTTCTGAATGCCCCAAACTTAGATGTAACAAACCATTCAGATCCAACTCTAGACCCTGTGTTGCAATATCATAGAAAAGCTCTATCGGCATAGCACTAGCGGCAGCTTTTTTCAGTGGCAGAGGCAGGTCTAAAGAAAAGCCCTTAAGGTCACTTGTTGCAGTAATGCTCATTTTTTCTGCGGCATCACGAACAAATAGTGACGGCAATGTAAATACTGCATGCAGTTCAGCATTGCCAGCAACCACATCTTTCAATGTCACAAATCGTTGCTGGAGATAACTCGCAATATCTAATGTCCCATCTATAAAGATCTTACTCGCACCATCTGCATTAGCCTGAGCTTGAATTTGTATCGGATTACCTAGAAGCATTGCTGATATATTTTCTCCAGTGACACCTTCTTCACCAAAGGATAAGGAACCCACCAAACCTTCTAAATCAATACCGAGAGGAAGTATACTCATGCGGTTCTCAAGCAAAGAAAATTCACCTGAAATCCTAAACGGATGATCTATCTGTGATGAGAGAGAACGACTAAATTCAAATTCTAGGCGAGTATCCCCCTCCAAACCCAGCACATCAGACAGAGACTGGTCAGCTTCAATTAACTTTGCCTCATCAACATAACGGATAAGATTATTACCACTGCCATTGGCACTTGCATTGACACGCAATAGGCCTTGCAAGAAAGAGTCGATATCGAGAGAAACACCATTAATTACGGTGTCATAGACCATCGCATGATCGGAATAAGCCATGACATGATCTTTCTCTATTGCGACTGAACCGCGGACATCATGTAGCATAGGCCATTGTGACTGATATTCGATCAGTGCCTGCTTCACACCCATAGCCAACTCAAAGGCACCCGCCTCCTTATGGTATGGAAAATCACTCAGGCTACCCCGCAAAATACCTGTGGCAGATTCGATATCACCTGCTTTAAATGCTTCTGAGAACCAGCCTTTAGTCTTAGCTAACTGTTCAAGCGCAGGCATATATTCATCAATTGCAGCAACTTGAGCAGTTGGTATAAATGTCTGCATATCGAGATACATATCATCTTGCGTCCAGTCAGCTGTTAAGCGAAACTCCATCTCAAGATCTGCATTCTTTAGCTGCATACGCTCGCTATATAGCCGTAATAAATGCTCATCCTGGCGCCAGAACATCTCACCTTTAGTAGCAAAACTCAGAGCCTTGTTTGGATACAACTGTGGTAGTTTAAGACTTAGATGATCACTATCAAAGACGAATTTACCGCCCTGCTCAGCCCCTATAATAGCGCCACTCAGACCACTCAGATGCTGACCATTTGATAGGAAAAATTCTGCATCAGTTACCTTAGCTGAGTAATCAAAATTAGCCCGATGTTCGTCTGACAGGGTAAATTGAAAGCTCAAGTTTTCGATGTCAGCATTAAATTTAAATGACTGAAAATTTTGATTCAAAATATCAATATAGGCTGCATAACTCTGCACCGTATTACACACGGCCCCAACATCAAGATAGCTCATAAATGCATCTACCGTACGTGCAGTAGAAGAGTGCTCAACCACGCTCAGTCGTGCCGAGGTTGTTGGCCATGGCTGTTGTTGAGTCTGTATCTCAATATCATCCAGCAATACTTTCCAATCACCTCCCCGCCTAGACCAGTCGTAACGCATAGAGATTTGTTCGACTTGATCTTCACTTAAGCAGCGGTCATCTGAATTTATTTTTTTCTGTGTAACTAGTTGTGTCAGGGCAAGTGATCCACGCAGGGCATTTAATTTCATCCCTTCAAGCCTACCCCAAGCCTCAGCATCTAATACAGCAACAATATCATCACCATCAATATCGGTGAGTTGCTCAGCCACTGCTGCCAAACGTATGGCACTAAGTTCCCAGTGAAAGTTAATGCTAGCTTCACGGAAATCAGTCAACCCCTTATCCATTTCTGCACGTATGACAATCTGTTTACCCAGCGCATTGGGTAGCTCGCTACTAAAGAAGAGATTGACCCCATCTCCAACAGGATCAACTGAGGCGCTTACATTAGTGAAATGGTAATCAGCTTGTGACTGCTGATCTTGCCAGTGAATATTTGTTGCTGATAATCGCAGCTGTAATTGCGATAAAAGTGATGGCTGCGAGGTTGTTTGATCAGGTATAACAAACAATTGATTGACGTGGATTCTACCCTGCTGATCACGTAACAACTGGAGATCAAAGCCTTGCAGCACAATTTCATCCAGTACGACACGTTGTTGCACGATCGATTTGAACAGGGCTAGACCAATAGAAATACGTTCTATTTGCCAATCACGATCTGGCTGCCCAGGCGGCTTGAAATTAACATTTCGTGCCACTAAGTATAAGGAAAGTCTATCCGAATCAATTTGTAATGATTCAATCTCAACAGCTGTCTGTGACAAATCACTCAGCTGTTTCTCAATGCGCTGTTCAATCGCATTAGAGAAATCTGGACTCAAACGAATAGCTGAAGTCAGCAAAGCTACACCCATTAGCATAATAGCCAATAGGTAGAATACAGATTCAGTAATTCGTTTTAAGACCTTAGGCATTGGTATCTAACTTAGTGAATGAGCTACAGCAGGACCACATCAAACTGCTCCTGAGAATACATTGTTTCAACTTGTAGCTTGATCGTTTTATCGATGAACTCTTCTAATTCAGCCAAGCTGTTCGACTCCTCATCCAGTAATAGTTCAACTACAGCTGGCGACGCCAATACCATTAATTGATCGGCCTCATACTTCCGTGCTGCACGCATGATTTCTCGAAACAATTGATAACATACAGTCTCTAAGCTCTTAACTGAGCCACGTCCAGCACAGGTCGAACAGACTTCACATAATGTGTGTTCAAGACTCTCGCGTGTACGCTTTCGCGTCATCTCAACCAAACCTAATGGCGAGACATCACATATTTTTGTTTTCGCTCGATCTTTCTCTAAAGACTTTTCTAACGCACGCAGCACTTGTCGCTTATGCTCGTCTTCTTCCATATCGATAAAATCGATAATAATAATGCCACCAAGATTGCGCAGTCGTAGTTGCCTAGCAATGGCATGTGCCGATTCAAGGTTTGTTTTGAATATAGTCTCGGCCAGGTTGCGATGTCCGATAAATGCACCGGTATTCACATCAATAGTCGTCATTGATTCAGTTTGATCAAAAACCAAATGGCCACCCGACTTGAGCATGACTTTGCGTTGCAGAGCACGCTCCAACTCATCTTCAATACCATGCATATCAAAGATGGGACGCGCGCCTTTGTAATGTTGGATGCGATTAGCTAGTTCAGGAACTAACTTTTCTGCAAAGTTTCGCATCGCCCCTACAGTCTCTCGAGAATCGACGTGAATATTCTCGATATCATCGGTATTCAAGTCACGTAATGTGCGAATTTCTATTGGTAGGTCTGAATAAACCTCAGAAACAGAATCAAATTTTCCAATATTTTCTACAATCGTAGTCCATAGTCTGAGCAGAAAACGCAGGTCACGTTTGAGTTCATCACTGCTCGCTGATTCAGCGGCCGTGCGCAAGATACAACCATAGGGTGAATTCTGTTCTACTAAAATTTGCTCCATTAATTCGGTTAGCCGACTACGTTCAGATTCATCTTCTAAACGTGCAGATAAACGCACACCTTTGGCATAAGGCATGAGTACGACATAGCGTGAGGGTATCGTGATATTAGTCGTCAGGCGCGCGCCTTTAGTACCAAGCTGATCCTTCACCACTTGAACTAAGACCTGCTGTCCATCATGCAATAGATTGGCTATTGCCTCGTGTTCGACGGTCTCATTGTCGGCGCTGATTGAAACTGAGCCATGCGGCAGTTGAGTCACATCTGAAGAATGAATAAAGGCAGCTTTTTCCAGACCAATATCAACGAATGCAGCATCCATTCCAGGCATGACGCGACTGACACAACCTTTAAAAATATTACCCACCAAACCACGTTTAGCTAAACGTTCAAGATGCACTTCTTGTAACACACCGTTTTCAACGACTGCTACACGACGCTCTCTAGGAGTAATATTAATTAATATTTCTTCGCTCAATGTCGATACTCAATGTCGATTATCTAAAATTAATTTTACTGTGGTATTACAGGTAGCGTCTGTATTTCCATCTCAGCCAATAATTGTATTAATTCGTATAATGGCAAACCGACTACCCCACTGTAACTACCTTTGATACTACTAACAAAACCAGCCCCTAGGCCTTGAATAGCATAGCCACCAGCCTTATCTAATGGCTCTCCCGAAGCCCAGTAAGCTTGGGCCTCTGCAATACTAATCTGCCGGAAAACTACCTCTGTTACCGACATGGCCTGCAGACTATGTGCTTGAGATAAGACGCTCAAAGCAGTGTAGACCCGATGAGTACGACCAGAAAGTGCCATCAAACTGGCACAGGCCTCTGCCTCACTCTGTGGTTTAGGCAATACCCTTTGATCCAAACAGACTACGGTGTCGGCACCTATTATCGCACAGTTAGCAGGGCTATTAGACTGCCCAACTTGCGCCTTCTGAAGCGCCATACGCTGTACATAATCGACTACAGACTCTGCTTCCATTTGAGTTTCATCAATATGACTAGCTGCTACCGTAAAAACCAACTGTATTTGCTTTAGTAACTGTGCCCGTCTCGGTGAGGCTGAAGCCAGGACAATATCCATAGCCAGAACTAGACTCGATGATACGGGTGATTATTCAGAATGGTCCAGGCACGATAGAATTGCTCTAGGAATAATACGCGTGCAAGTTCATGCGGCAGTGTCATACGTGATAGACCCAAAAGAAAATCAGCCTTATTACGCACTTCTTCATTCACACCGTCTGCGCCAGCAATAATAAAATAGACATCTCTACCCGTTAACTGCCATGACTCGACCTTGCTAGACAACCCTTTAGAGTCCAATTGCTTTCCGCGCTCATCCAGCAATACCAGCATAGCGCCGGGGTTCATTTTTTCTTCCAGCTTAGACCACTCTTCTGCCCGCACGACCTCTAACACACTATTTTTAGTGCGCTTGACAGGCGTAACCCTGGCCTCAGAAAACTTCACTTGAGCAGTAATACGATTCAAATAAAATTCAGCTGCCTGCTCTGCCCAGGGTCGTGGCCGCTCACTCATGTATAAAAAGTTAAAGCGCATCCATTTAAGCAGGTGTTGATAACTCAGCAGATCGGTCGACCTGCCAAAGCTTTTCTAGTTCGTAGAACTCACGTGTCTCAGGCAACATAATGTGGACAACAACATCATAGAGGTCAATCAGCACCCAAGCGCGATCACGTTCAACCCCAATAATGCTAACACCCTTCTTCTTTGCTGTTTCAACCACACTATTAGCTAATGCTTGAACATGGCGGTCAGAAGTGCCGCTGGCAACTACCATGATATCGGTGACATTAATTTTTTTTCTGACGTCAATTGCAATTACATCATTGGCCTTTACATCGGCCAAGGCCTCATTAACCAACTCCAGTACGTTTTCAGGTTTCACATGTGCTCCTAGCGTTAATCATTAAGATATAACTGATTGCGTTTAATATAATTCCAGATACCCCCTGGCATCTTAAATCGTGGTTGTTCATCTTTTTTAATCATCTCTCGTATTTCAGTGGAAGAAATATCTAACATCTCAATATCAGTCATATAAATATGACCATACATAGTGCTTTCCAGTTCCTGGAAGTCCTCACATAGGTACTGATCCAGCCAAGTTCGCACATCACCGTCTAAGGGCAATTCATACCCAGGGCGGCGCAAGACTAAGACATGACAGTACTGCATGATTTCTGTTGCAAGATGCCAATGCGGAAAACCAATCAAGGCATCCATTCCTAATATCCAGAATAGCTTATCTTTATTAGGTTCTTCATCAGCCATTTCTCTCAACGTCAGCACGCTAAAAGATGGCTCTACTCGATCTAACTCACGCCGGTCCGCCTGAAAGACTTCACTATTAGATGCGACCATGTTCACCATCTGCCAGCGCTGTTCGTCCGAAGCAAAAGTTTGTTGCTTGAATGGTGATACTTTACATGGCAACAATCGCACCTGATCTAAACCATAGCGACTAGCGACTTCCATACAGGGTTTAATATGACCAAAATGTATTGGGTCGAACGACCCTCCGAGGACGCCTATATATTGTTGGCGCTTAGTCACACACACTCCGCAATGGCGATCTTTCTTGGTTACTCACGTATATTGCCTGAACCATAGACAACATACTTCTGCGTAGTCAGGCCTTCTAAACCCACTGGACCCCGCGCATGCAATTTATCAGTACTGATTCCGATCTCAGCGCCCAAGCCATATTCATAGCCATCGGCAAAACGAGTTGACGCATTCACCATAACTGAACTGGAGTCGACGGCACCAATAAAACGACGTGCCGTTGTATAGTTCTCAGTAACAATCGCATCCGTATGATGAGAGCCGTAGTGTTCGATGTGATCGATAGCCTGAGCCAGATCTTCAACGATTTTAACCGCTAGAATGGGGGCTAAATACTCTGTTTCCCAATCGGCTTCGACGGCATTAGTGAGCCCTTGAACCAACCCCTGACTAAGGGCACATCCACGCAGTTCAACATCAAATTTTTCGTACGCTTTCTGCAAATTAGGCAGTAGAGTGGCAGCAATATTTTTATGCAGCAGTAATGTTTCCATCGCATTACAGACACCAAAGCGATGCGTCTTAGCATTAACTGCAATCGCCAAGGCCTTATCTAGGTCTGCATCAGCATCGACATAGACATGGCAGTTGCCATCTAAGTGCTTTATTACTGGGATAGTTGCCTCGCGACTGACACGTTCAATCAGCCCTTTACCACCACGTGGCACAATAACACTGACATATTCCTGCATCTGAATCAGATGACGTACGGCTTCACGATCAGTGGTTGCTACCACCTGTACCGCCGCTGCAGGCAAACCCACTGCGGCTAATGATTCTTGAATCAACTTACCTATGGCTTGGTTCGAATGTATTGCCTCAGAGCCACCGCGTAAAATGGCGGCATTGCCAGACTTCAAACATAGGCCAGCAGCATCAGCTGTCACATTAGGACGTGATTCATAGATAATACCAATAACCCCTAAAGGCACTCGCATCTGACCGACTTCAATACCAGAAGGACGCACCGCAGAGTTGGACACCTGTCCAACTGGATCGGCTAAGCCAGCCACTTGGCGTAGGCCATCAGCCATCCCCACAATACGTGCTGGATTAAGTTCCAAACGATCCAACAGTGCAGCATCTAAGCCATTCGCTTTGCCTGCATCAAGATCCAAGTGATTCTCAGCAATCAGCATTTCGGCCTCAGTTTCGATACGCTCTGCTAGTGTTAATAACACTTGATTCTTACTTTCACTAGAAGCCATCGCCATAGCTCGTGCTGCAGCTTTTGCCTGCTCACCCAGAGTAAGCATATACGCCGCTAAGGTCTGCTCTGTCATTTCTGTTTCCACGTCCATAAGTCCTCTGACACCCTTCAACGCGCTAACTTAAGCGCTATTTGTGTAAATCCTTGCCATGGCTCACCGCTGGCCCGCCCTTTGATCATCTGATCAGTCTCGGCACACTTCGCTAACAAGGCTTCCAATTGAGCTGGCTTATACTTGCGTGCCTGCATGCGCAAGGCATCTCGCTTGCTATAGGTAAACGCATTATGTGCAGCATTAGCAGAGCGGTCTGCACCAGGCGCGTTATAGCTTAATGCACGAACTAGCTCAGCCAATCCCCAGAGGACTAGATTCGGTGCTAAGGACTGTGCTTGCAGTTGCTTTAATACATGCACCACCTTGCCACGACTGCCAGCGAGTATGGCATCGACCAGATCAAATACAGTGAACTTGTTTTGATCCTCCATCCAGACATCGGCCTGTGCCGAGCCCTCTGCACTCAGCTGTAGCAGGGCCAACTTTTCAATCTCTTGTGCCGCTGCCAGCATATTACCTTCCGCCCTAGAGGCAATATATTCAGCAGTCGCTCGCTCTGCTTGTAATCCTTCTATTTGTAGACGCGCTTGCACCCATGCCACCAACTCATTTGCCTTTAATGGCCAAACCCGTAGGTGTGCACCAGCCTGGCTAATGCTTTGTACCCATTTAGATTTAAGGGCATTCTTTTCGATCTTACCGCCACGGATCAACAGCACTACATCTTCTGGTAGATTCTGGCAATACTCGACCAGCGCTTTACTACCGACCGTCCCCGGCTTACCACTGGGAATGTTTAATTCGATGAGTTTCTTCTGACTAAATAAGGATAGATTGGTTGTTTCACTGAGCAGCAGTGACCAGTCAAAACTGCGCTCAGCATGATAGCTCTGCCGCTCTTGATGACCGAGGTCAAAGGCCCTACATCGAAGCAACTGCAGCGCTTCATCAATCTGCAATGGCTCTTCACCCGATACCATATAGATTGGTAACAGGGTCTGACTGAGGTGGTCAGTGAGTTGTTGAGGCTTCAGCTCCAAATAGTATTCCGTCTTCTGCGTTATGCTTTATATTTAGTTATTAT
Source organism: Proteobacteria bacterium UBA4575 (assembly GCA_002386945.1). Lineage (GTDB taxonomy): Bacteria > Pseudomonadota > Gammaproteobacteria > UBA4575 > UBA4575 > UBA4575. The sequence goes on along the minus strand of DGKH01000021.1, from coordinate 29,640 downwards.
AGGCCTTTCTTGGTGAATATCCTCGCTTTTTTAGCACTTCCGGCAGGGATCAGAGCTAGGCCCCACAGTTATTTTAAAGGTTATATTGGCATGCACACAGAACGTATCGGCTTTATCGGTCCTGGTATTATGGGAAAACCCATGATGCATAACCTCCAGCGTGCTGGCTTTTCACTGTCGGTCTACGCTCGCCGCCAAGCCCAGTTAGATGAATTAGGTCTAGCTAACGTTCAGTCTTATGCAAGCCCCTCAGAACTCGCCTCAACGGTCGATATCATTATTAGCTGCGTCTCAGATAGTAGTGATGTAGAGGAGGTCTTAACTGGCCCTTCAGGGGTAATTCACGGCATCAGGCCTGGTGCCTTAGTTATCGACATGAGTACGATCTCAGCCGAGGTCACTAAACGCCTTGCTAACCAGCTTGAGGCAAAGCAAGCAAGCCTCTTAGATGCCCCTGTTTCGGGGGGTGAGATCGGCGCTATTAATGGCACGCTCTCAATTATGGTGGGCGGCAGTACGATAGACTTTACACGCGCTCAAGCTGTGTTTGCCGCTATGGGCAGTAATATCGTACATATAGGCGATAATGGCGCCGGCCAGATCGCTAAAGCCTGCAACCAAATCCTAGCAGCACAGACTATGAATGCAGTGGCGGAAGCTTATTTATTGGCACAAAGTGCTGATGTCGATCCGGCCAAGGTGAGAGAGGCTTTACTAGGTGGTTTTGCCTATAGCCGAGTACTTGAGCTACATGGACAACGCATGCTCGAACAGAACTATGAGCCTGGTTTTAAAACTCATTTACATGCAAAGGATCTAGGCATCGCCCTAGACAGTGCTAAGGCCAATCAGATCGATTTACCTGGGGCTATCTTAGCATCTGAATTGCTGCAAAAACTACTTGAGCAAGGCGATGGCGAACTGGATTCAGCAGCCATCGCAAAGATTGTTGGTAGTGGTTAGTTAGCCACACTTAAGGCTTGTAGACGACGCATAATCAAGCGCGCGGCATCATTTCGCATCTCAGTATAAATCTCCTGCTCTTCACTCGATTTACCTAAGACTGAATTGATATCAAATAAGAATTCGCGGCTGAGCTTTATATTTTGATTAGGCAATAAATTCTTGCCCTCGGCATCTTTCACTGCAATACCAACGACCAACTCAAGCTCATACATACGTGCTTTACCATCCGAGTCTACCGACAGAATACGCTTACTAGTTTTCTCATTGAGTACATTGATGATAATCGATGCCTGTGTCTGATCGACCAACGGGAATTTATTCTCTTGGAATTGCCGTTGCAGTAAATCAACCATAATCGCAGCATTGCTAAGCGTATAGATATGGGTCTTAGCAAACCTTGCATCGAGCTTAACCTTGCCCGCAGGCTGAAAGCCACAAGCCATAAGTAAACTAATGAGTGCTAACACAGAGATAACTCGAAAAGCAGTTTTCACAATAAATTCCTTATTCATTCTATAAGCGATAAAGACAGCATCTCAGCATGCCTTTAAACCACAATATTGACTAGCTTATTTTTCACCACAATAACCTTACGTAAGGTCTTGCCTTCGATAAAACTTTGTATCTTTTCACTCGCCAGCGCAGTTGCTTCAATTGTCGCCTGATCGGCATCCGCTGCTATTGAAATCTTGTCCCGAAGCTTACCATTGACCTGCACGATTAGTTCAAAACTATCCTGCACCAGCGCCTCATCCAGGCTAACTGGCCAGGCAGCATCTTCTAGTGCCTGTTGCTGACCTAGCTCACGCCATAACTGGGTACAGATATGTGGGACTATAGGTGCCAACATCAAAACCAATGCTTGAATACCTTCACCGATCACCTTCCGGTCCTGTTGATCTGACAACGGATAACTAGTCATTTCATTGAGCAGCTCCATATTGGCTGCAATCGAGGTATTAAACGTATAGCGACGATCAAAATCATCACTGACCTTAGCAATTGTCAGGTGTACTTTTCGACGCAACTCTTTTTGCTTTACGTTTAAGTCTTGTTGTTTTGGTGTCTTTATTTCAACTATGTCTTCCTGCACAAACTGATAGACAAAGCGCCATAGTTTCTTCAAGAATCTAGCGGCACCATCAACACCCGTATCAACCCACTCTAAAGAATGCTCTGGTGGTGCAGCAAACATCGTGAATAAACGCACAGTGTCAGCACCAAAGGCTTCAATCAACTGCTCTGGATCGACCGTATTACCTTTAGATTTAGACATCTTAGTGCCATCTTTTAGCACCATGCCTTGTGTTAATAAATTGGTGAATGGTTCGTCGCTATCAACCAGACCTTCATCACGCATTAATTTATGAAAAAAGCGTGCATACAAAAGATGTAAGACGGCATGCTCAATACCACCGACGTATTGATCTACTGGTAACCAGTAGTTTGCACGCTCATCTAGCATCTGTTCTTTATTATCTTGTGAACAGTAACGCGCGTAATACCAACTTGATTCAAAAAACGTATCGAAGGTATCAGTTTCGCGACGTGCCGTCTTGCCACACTCTGGGCAGTCGACCGCAGCAAAGGATTCCATTTTATCTAAGGGTGAGCCCGCACCAGTTACGACTACATCTGTTGGCAGTTCCACTGGCAAATCCGACTCTGGCACAGGAACAGCACCACAGTCATCACAATAGATCACAGGGATTGGGCAGCCCCAATAGCGTTGGCGAGAAATACCCCAGTCACGCAAACGATAATTGACTCGCCGCTCACCCTGTTTAGCAGCTTCGACATGTTCCGCTATTGCTATAAAGGCTTGCTTTGAGGTCAGACCATTCCATGTTACTGAATTAATCAGTTGGCCATGCTCACAAAAAGCCGCTTCAGCCATATCATGTTCATTGCCGTCTAAAGGGGTAATGACCTGCTTTAGCGGTAGTGCATACTTTTTCGCAAACTCCCAGTCTCGCTGATCATGTGCAGGCACACTCATCACCGCACCACTGCCATATTCGATCAAGACGAAATTAGCAATCCATACAGGCACTAACTCACCAGTAACCGGATGACGGGCGTTTAGACCGGTGGCACAACCTAGCTTCTCCATAGTACTGAGATCAGCCTCAGCCACCTTGCCCTGTCGGCATTGCTCAACGAAGGCTTTAATCTCATCATTATTTGCGGCTACTGCCTGCGCTACTGGATGTTCCGCTGCAATCGCGACATAGGTCACACCCATCAAGGTATCGGGCCGTGTGGTATACACTTCCAACGCTTCGAAATCAGCCTCCATTTCAAACCGCAGCTGTAAACCCTCTGAACGCCCTATCCAGTTCTGCTGCATGGTCCGAACCTGCTCCGGCCAGCCCTCGAGTTGTTTTACATCTTCGAGTAACTCATCGGCATACTGTGTGATCTTTAGGAACCACTGCGAGATTTCTCGGCGTTCGACTAAAGCACCTGAACGCCAGCCACGACCATCGATCACCTGCTCGTTAGCGAGTACAGTCTGATCTTCTGGATCCCAGTTTACGATCGCTTTTTTCTTGTAGACCAAGCCTTTCTTTAGCAGCCGCGTAAATAACCATTGTTCCCAGCGGTAGTAATCTGGTTTACAGGTTGCCAGTTCGCGCTGCCAGTCATAAGCAAAGCCCAAGCGCTGTAACTGTGCACGCATATAACTAATATTTTCATCAGTCCATTGTGATGGTGCGACTTTATTCTTAAGCGCTGCATTTTCTGCTGGCAAACCAAATGAATCCCAACCCATAGGCTGCATCACATTCTTACCCAGCATGCGTTGATATCGGCTAATAACATCACCAATGGTGTAGTTACGAACATGTCCCATATGCAAGCGACCACTAGGGTATGGAAACATACTCAAGCAGTAGAACTTCTCTCGGCTGCTATCTTCAGTCACACTGAATATCTGATTGTCTGACCAGTAAGTTTGAATCTCTGATTCGATCTGACTGGCTTGGTAATTTTCTTCCATAGTTCTTATTCTTTTTTTACTTGGCTGCTTATGGGCTAATTGGAGTATGAGTAAAGCCTATCTACTACACCTCAGACTGATTTAGTACGTCCTGAGGCCGGCCCTAATGCTATCACTAAAAGCCCTAACGTTAAGACGAGAATAGCCGAATCCCCCCAATAGGAATAGGGTGTATGACCTCTGCGCGCCTGCACCTCGGCAATTAAAGTTTGCCGTTTAAATTGCTCTGTTTGCTGTAGCACACGCCCCATAGGATCGATCACAGCACTGATACCGGTCGAGGTTGAACGCAGTAAATAGCGTTCTGTCTCACGCGCCCTGACACGTGCGATTTGCAAATGCTGATGGGGCGCTAAGGAATTTCCAAACCAACTATCATTAGTTACGTTAATCAAGATTTGGGCCTGCGGTAGTGCACGAATAATCTCACGACCAAAGATTGCTTCATAACAAATTGAAATACCTACCGGAATACCAGCAATAGATAACAATGGCGGCCCTACTCCTGAGCTTAGATCGGACATGGGGATGGTGACAAATCGGCGAAAAATATCGAATACCCATCGTAATGGTAGATATTCACCAAACGGCACTAGATGCTGCTTATCGTATTTCTGTAGCCCTTCACCAACCACGACTACTGAATTATAGGTTTTTTCTGGTTCTTTCTGATATCGAAATGAACCGCTGAGCAATTGTGTTGAACTAGCGATCAGCTGATTACGAAAGTCTCCTAAAAAGTCACGTTCAGCGATACGAAAATAAGTAGGAATAGCCGTTTCTGGCCAGATGATGACATCACGGTCTAAATGCTGTTGGCTCATCTCAAGATAGACCGCATAGATTTCTGCACGCCGATCTTGCGACCATTTCATTTCAACTGGAATATTACCCTGCATGATAGCCACTTTAAGAGTGGAGCCAGTAACGTCTTCAGTCCATTGCTGCTGGCCTAGGGCTAATAGTAACCCGACTAACAAGAGACTGACCGCTGCGGGTAGTTTAAATCCTCTCGGTGAGCACCTGAGTGCGCGCAGCGCTGCTGAAAGCAATAAGGCCAAAGCCAGTATCACAGCACTTGCACCGAGCGTACCGAAAATCGGTAAGACACCCTGCAGGGGCGAGTCTATTACGCTATGCCCCAGTAATAACCAAGGGAAACCAGTAAATAACCAACCCCTGAGCCATTCCATGAGCAACCATAAGGCGATAAAGATTAACTCACTCGCTAATGCAGATGGACAATGTGATTCCAGTCGCGACACCAGCAGCAAGCAGCCACTCATGAAAAGACTCAGAGCCATTACAAAACAGAGTGTAATTAAAATGGCAACCGGCCAAGGGGCTTGGCCAAATTCGTACACACTATTGAATACCCAAGAAGTACCAAAGCCAAAATAACCCAAACCAAAATATAGTCCGGTTAAGGCAGGTCGTTGGAGTTGACGATGCAATAAGCGCAGAACGGCGATTGCAATCAATGCTACCCACCATAGCTTAAATGGTGAGAAAGCGAATACGGTAAGGGCACCGATAGGAAAAGCAAGTAACGGTGATTGCATTAACTTGGTTGGCAGAGCAATCACCAGTTCAATCTCTACGTACGGCTAACTTTTAATAAATGCAGTCGACGACTGTCAGCACGTACAACTTCAAATATTAATTTTTGGTACTGTGTCTTTTCACCACTCTTGGGGACTCGACCAAATTGCTTAGTGATAAGGCCGCCAATGGTATCAAAATCATCCTCAGCCAAAGCCACTTCAAAGAATTCGTTGAAGTCTTCAACCGGGGTTAAGCCCTTAACTAGTGCGTGTTTTTTTTCTTCTGAATAGGTGATGTATTGGTCTTCTGCTAGATCATGCTCATCACTAATATCACCAACAATCTGTTCTAAAACATCTTCGATCGTAACCAGCCCTGACACACCGCCATATTCATCAACGATGATCGCCATATGATTACTTGATTTACGAAATTCGTTAAGCAATACATTTAGACGTTTGCTCTCTGGCGACATATACGCAGGTCGTAGAATATCGCGAATACTAAATTCATCGGTATTACTGTCGACCAAGTAACGCAGCAAATCTTTTGCCAGCAGAATACCAACCACTTCATCGCGGCTTTCACCAATAACTGGAAATCTAGAATGTGCAGATTGAATAATAATCGGCAACATTTCTTGCACTGAGAGCTTCTCATCGACTACAACCATTTGCGATCGCGGAATCATAATGTCACGCACTTGCATTTCAGACACCTGTAAGGCGCCTTCAATCATGGTTAAAGCACTGGAATCGAACAAATTACGTTCTTGCGCATCCTGCAGGATCTCGACTAATTCTTGGCGATCCTTAGGTTCACCAAGAAAGAATTGATTAAGTCGGGCGAGCCAAGTCTTTGGCGTCATGGGATCAGCCACGGCGGTTGCACTTGGTAGCTGTGCCTAGGCCAGCAGAATAGAGAATTATCGTCACGCTAGTGATAGGGATTTTCAAATCCTAGTTTTTTAAGAATCGCTGTTTCTGTATCTTCCATACGTTCGGCATCCGCCTCTTCGTAGTGATCAAAACCTAGCAAATGCAGAATACCATGCACTGTGAGATGCGCCCAGTGGCTAATTTCACTTTTACCCTGCTGCTCTGCTTCGGCACTGACTACGGGGGCACAAATGACGATATCTCCTAGAAATATGATCTCTGCCGCGGATTCTTCAGGCATCGCTGCTAGCTGTTGCCAGTCTGCCGGTAACTCTGTTGGTAACTCACAAGGAAAGGCCAAAACGTTGGTAGTACCTGCTTTATTGCGATATTGCTGATTCAGGCTAGCCATTTCATCACGATCAACGATACGAAGAGACACATCTGATGTGGCTTCAACCATTGAATCTATGGCCGTTGCCCATGCTTGAAATAGTTCCGCACTCGGGGCTGTAGGAAAATTGGCTGCCGTTTGCAGCCCGATGGTGATCATGATGGGTCTTGAGTATGCTGTGATTTATCGTAGTCGTCATACGCTTCGATAATATGCTTAACCAATGGATGTCGTACGACATCACCCGATTTAAAGTGATTAAATTTGATCTTTTCGACATCACTCAAAACCTCAATCGCATTACGCAAACCTGACATGCGCGGGTTCGGTAAATCAATCTGGGTCACATCACCTGTGACGACGGCCTTAGAACCAAAACCAATACGCGTTAGAAACATCTTCATTTGGTCTTTAGTCGTATTTTGCGCCTCGTCTAAAATAACAAAGGCATCATTCAGGGTACGGCCACGCATATAGGCTAAAGGGGCCACCTCAATAATGGTTTTTTCAATCAATTTATTCACTCGATCGAAACCCATCATTTCATATAACGCGTCATATATAGGGCGCAAATAAGGATCAATCTTTTGTGCTAGATCTCCTGGCAGAAAACCTAATCTTTCACCGGCTTCTACAGCTGGACGAACCAGTACTAGGCGTTCTACCCTCTCCGAATCTAACGCTTCAACCGCACAGGCAACTGCTAGATAGGTCTTACCCGTGCCCGCCGGACCAATGCCAAACGTAAGATCATTTTTCAATACATCACGGACATATCTTTCCTGATTCTTACCGCGCGGCTTAATGATGCTACGCCGGGTGCGAATCACAACATCAGATGGTTTTTCAGATTCGCCATTGTTAATACTTTCAACTTCAGAAGATTGTAAATGCAAGTGGATCAGCTCCTTAGTCAGCACTTCTTTACGAGTTACTGAGTATAGATTTTTGAT
>DGKH01000021.1:9534-21746 GCA_002386945.1 Proteobacteria bacterium UBA4575 | reverse complement strand
TCGTCCTAGTCTTCAAGAAACGAGGATTCCACGTAATGAATTGGGATTGGCCTCGGTAATCTTTACCTTAACCAATTGGCCATAGGTATCCTCACTCGCAGCAAAATTAACCACGCGATTGTTTTCGGTCCGTCCAGCAACTTCTTCCGCATCCTTTTTCGATGGTCCATTAACCAGCACCACCTGCTCACTACCCACCATATTGGTCGAGATCTCACTTGCCATCTGCAGAATACGAGCCTGCAGAATTTGTAGCCGTTCCTTCTTCACAGCGAGTGGTGTCTCATCGAGTAAATCCGCCGCTGGAGTGCCAGGACGTGCGCTAAAGATAAAGCTAAAGGAGTAATCGTAAACAACATCTTCAATCAACCGCATTGTGTCCTCAAAATCTTTATCCGTTTCTCCAGGAAAGCCAATAATAAAGTCTGAAGACATACTGATATCAGGACGATGAGTCCGTAACTTACGCACCCTAGATTTGTATTCTAGCGTGGTATACCCACGTTTCATTGCCGCAAGAATGCGGTCAGATCCACTTTGGATCGGCAGATGCAGATGATTCACTAACTTGGGTATTTCTGAATAGGCTTCAATCAGCTCATCACTAAATTCCAGCGGATGAGAAGTGACGTAACGAATGCGCTCAATCCCCTCAATCTCAGCTACATAATGTAATAACAAGGCAAAGTTCGCTGTTTGCCCTCCATCCATTACACCGTAATAACCATTTACGTTTTGCCCAAGCAGAGTAATTTCTTTCACCCCTTTCTCGGCAAGCTGAAGGATCTCAATTAGGACGTCATTCAGTGGCCGACTAATCTCTTCACCACGGGTGTAAGGTACGACACAATACGAGCAATATTTACTACAGCCTTCCATGATAGAAACAAAGGCACAGGGCCCTTCCACTCTAGGTGCTGGCAAACTGTCAAACTTTTCAATCTTAGGGAAGGAAATATCAACCACAGACTTACCTTGATCTCTAGCCTGATCAATCATATTTGGCAGCCGATGTAGTGTTTGCGGACCAAATACGACATCCACCTGTGGTGCACGGCGTTTTAACGCCTCGCCTTCTTGACTAGCAACACAGCCACCGACACCGATGATCAGATCTGGATTCTTTGCCTTCAGCTTTTGCCATTGACCTAATTGCGAAAACACCTTCTCTTGTGCTTTTTCGCGAATAGAACAGGTATTCAGTAACAGAACATCCGCTTCTTCCGGATTATCAGTCAACTGCATATCTTTGGCATCGATAAGAACATCCGCCATCTTGTCCGAGTCATACTCGTTCATTTGGCAGCCATGCGTTTTAATAAATACTTTTTGCTTCATAGGTACATTGTATCAACGATTGCGCATGATGGTATGCCCCAAACATTACAATTATGCTATTAAATAGAGGTAGTTCTTAGAAATTAGGCAGACAAACCATGGTAATTGGCTTGGGCTAATTGGCATGGCCTACAACGCGAGGTAGTATGGGCGGTTAATGATCTACCTCTAGATAGAAATCACCGTCCCCAAGTTACCGGTATTCTGGCAAAACCATGCATTTATTACGTTATTTCTACTCAAGTTATCCCAGACGCACCCTCATCGTCTGCATCGCGGTCACCTTTGCCAGCATAATTACTGCCGCCACACTAATGGCCATGCCTGTTTTACTGATCAGCATGGTTGGCAAGCAGACCGCCAAAGTGCAGATGTTTTTCCAGTTTTTCGAAAACATAGGTATCACACCAACCACTGAGAATATGGTCACATTCCTATTAGTGGGAATCACCGTACAAAGTATTATTGTTGGTATTGCGCGGGTTTATGCGGGCTTCACTGTGGCGAAAATTGTTAAAGACTTGCGCATACACTTGCTTACCTCGGTATCTCAAACAGAGTGGAAGTTTTTTACTAGTCGCTCTAGCGGTGAATACACTGCGGCATTAGTCAGTGAGGCTGAACGCTCTGGCCAGGGCTACATGACGATTGTTGATATCGTCTGCATTATTGTTCAGATGATTGCCTATCTTACAGTGGCCTTTCTTATCTCATGGGAAGTCGCCACGATAGCTATCGTCACTAGTCTCTTACTGATATTACTGTTCAGCCGTTTAGTTGGGTATAGCCGTCAAGTCGGTGCTGACACCACCCTTATTATTCGCAAGATTACATCGCAATTAACCGACTCCTATCGCAGTATTAAGCCGCTAAAGGCGATGGCGAGAGAACGACATGTACAAGCTGTACTCGATAGCTATGCAAAACAACTCAAAGTGACCTATCGAAAATCAACTATCGCATCAGAAACCCTAGATATGCTGCAAGAAATTATTCTGATGACTACCATCGTGCTCACTGTCTATTTTTCTTTCCGTCATCTAGAGCTACCTCTCGCCTATGGTTTTATTCTAGTGATTTTATATCTGCGCTCGATGAAATTTTTTGGCAAGGCACAAAAACTCTACCAAAAGTTTGTCGATGATAATGAGGCGTATCGGCAGATCATTGAACTAATTGACCTCAATACAGAGAATGCTGAACGTCGAGATGGCGTTAAGCAGCATTTACTAGATGGCGATATTCTCTTTCAAAATCTCAGCTTCAGTCACCCTGATAAACCAGTACTGACCGAAGCCGTGGCCGTCATCCATCAGCATAAACTGAACTCGTTCATTGGTCCGTCAGGTGCTGGTAAGACTACGTTAGTTGACCTACTCTGTGGCTTACACCAGCCTAGTGGTGGAAAAATATTAGTTGATGGTATTCCATTAGACGAATTAGACATTCAGCATTGGCGCCAACAAATTGGCTATGTCACGCAGGAAAATAGTCTGTTGAATTCAAGTATCAAAGACAATGTCACTTTAGGTGACCCCAGCTATAGCAATGATGAAGTGACTACCGCTCTAGCAAAGTCTAAGGCGATGGACTTTGTCGCAGAGTTACCCCTAGGTATAGAGACAATAGTAGGTGAAAATGGTGCCCAGCTATCAGGCGGCCAACGCCAAAGAATCTTAATTGCACGCGCCTTGGTACACTCGCCTCGTTTACTCATACTGGATGAAGCAACCAGTGCATTAGATAGTGGGACAGAGCTGGCCTTGAGTCAGATATTCAAAGAACTCAGTCAAGAAATTACGGTCATCTCTATCTCTCACCGTCCTGCTATCGTCGATGTATCCGATCATGTTTATCAGCTCGGTGACGGTAAGCTATCCGAAGTTGTAGCATAAAAAAAGAGCTACAGAATAATTCTGCAGCCCTCTTAGTACTCACCCAGAGCCTGATCTAAAAGCCCTGGCCGTTATGTGGGATTACCCAACTAAAACGGTATATCGTCATCAAAATCATCAGCCATACCGCCACCTGCTGGAGCTGGAGTATTACTACTCGCTGGCGCTGCAGAAGCTTGATTGTTGCTACTGTCAAAACCTGTAGAGCCTGAACTTGATGCCCCTGAAGAGGCTGATCCGCGGCTACCTAGCATCTGCATCTCATTCGCTACAATCTCTGTAGTGTAACGATCAGCACCGCCCTGGTCTTGCCACTTACGTGTTTGTAATTTCCCTTCAACGTATACCTGTGAACCTTTACGTAAGTATTCACCTGCGATCTCAGCCAACTTGCGATAAAAGACAATGCGATGCCATTCTGTACGCTCTTGCTTCTCACCAGTGCTTTTATCGTTCCAGCTTTCTGATGTCGCTACCGTGATATTACAGACCGCGCCACCACTGGGCATATACTTTACTTCCGGATCTTGTCCTAAATTACCGACAATGATTACCTTATTGATACCTCTAGCCATGTTTCCCCCTCGTGAGCTAATTTAAATTAGCAAATTTTTCGATACATTTTTGTTCTATAAAACGTTGCTTATCGATACGCAAATAAGCCACACCTTGTTCACCGATAACAGCGGCATCTAGGACACCTTCAAAATCTTGTAACTGCTGCGCTACTACAGCAGCTTGTTGCGACGCCATCACACCCACTTGAAAACTATAACTGGGCCGGTGATCTGGCTTGCGCATACTGAATGCTACTAGAAACCATAGCGTAAGCATAATCGCAGCGAACAAAAATACGCCACTGGCGTCATAACGCTGCAGGATCAAGCCTGATGCACTACCACCAACGAAGGCACCAAAGAACTGACTACTTGAAAACACCCCCATAGCTGCACCCTTATTACCTGCATTACAGGTTTTTGAAACCAGTGATGGCAAGGTTGCTTCCAGTAGGTTAAACCCCCAGAAAAACACTACCATGGCGAGTATGAAGGACCAAAAGCTGAGATCAGACTGAAATAGACTCAGTTGAGACAAAATACAGAGAAAAATGGCAGCTAATAAGACCTCTTTTGTCTTCTGTTTTTTCTCGCTGAAAATGATGCTCGGAATTAGTAATACAATCGAAGCCAGCATGACTGCGAGATAGACCTGCCAGTGATCAGCCATGTCTAATGCAAATTGTTTTTGCAACATGCTTGGCACCACGACGAATACCGCCGTCAACACCATGTGTAGGATAAAGACACCAAAATCCAAACGCAGTAACTGGGCGTTATTGATTGCCAGACCCAGGCCACGTCGACCGACTGATAGTTCAGACTGCATCTTTGGCAATTGAACATTAGGCACTAAAAACGAAACAATTAGGATGCCTAGCAGTGCTAATACAGCCGTCAGCCAAAATATCCCAGGGACACCGAACCAATCCTGTAGTATTGGGCCTAGAATCAATGCCAACATAAATGAGAAGCCTATACTGCCGCCAATAATCGCCATGACCTTTGTACGGTGCTGTTCTCGCGTCAGATCGGCGGCCAAGGCCATAACGGCGGCGGCAATCGCTCCCGTACCCTGTAAAGCGCGACCTATAATGATCCATTCTATGCTTGTTGCCAGGGCAGCGACTACGCTACCTAATGCAAACAACAGCAAACCAAAAATAATTACTGGTTTACGCCCGATACGATCCGACCAAATACCAAAAGGAATTTGGAATATAGCCTGTGTTAAACCATAGATCCCTATCGCCACACCGATTAGAAAAGGAGTAATGTCGGCAAGCCTCTCGGCGTACAACACAAATACCGGCAAGATCATAAATAAGCCTAGCATTCGTGTGGAATAGATTAAGGCAAGCGAAATTGCCGCGCGACGCTCAATCGAATTCATTCTGTTGGCTCATGTTGTATACATTGACTTAATTATTTTGCGTCAGCTTATGGAAACCACGTATATTAGCAAGTTTACCCCCAGCGAAGGAACTAGACGCCTGTAAATATGACCGCGATACAGATCAGAGGGGCGCGTACCCACAACCTAAAAAATATAGACATTGATCTCCCGCGCGATCAACTCATCGTGATTACAGGGCTATCTGGCTCTGGAAAATCATCACTGGCATTCGATACTATTTTTGCCGAAGGCCAACGCCGCTATGTAGAGTCTTTATCGGCCTATGCTAGACAATTTTTGGCACGCATGGAAAAGCCTGATGTCGACACCATCGAGGGCTTATCTCCTGCCATCTCGATTGAACAAAAATCGACCTCACACAATCCGAGGTCAACTGTCGGCACCATCACTGAGATCTATGACTATCTTCGCTTGCTTTATGCACGCGTAGGCACACCTATGTGCCCAACGCATGCCCTAGCCCTAAATGCGCAGACTATCAGTCAAATGGTCGATCAAGTCATGAAAATGCCCGCTGATAGCCGCTTAATGCTGTTAGCACCAGTGGTCCAGAATCGCAAAGGCGAGCATATCCAGCTTTTACAACAGATGCATGCACAAGGCTTTTTACGTGCACGTATTGATGGTGAAGTATATGAACTGGATGAGCCACCAAAATTAGATCTACGCAAGAAGCATACTATTGAAGTTGTGATCGATCGCTTCAAGGTAAAGCCTGACATTGAACAACGTTTAGCCGAATCCTTTGAAATGGCCTTAAAACTTGCCGATGATATCGCTGAGATTGCCTTTATCGATGACCCTAAGGCTGAGTCAGTTGTTTTCTCAGCACGTTTCGCCTGTCCGAAATGTGGTTATAGCGTAACTGAACTAGAACCTCGCCTATTCTCATTCAACAACCCTATTGGTGCTTGTTCTAGCTGTGATGGCTTAGGTATTGAGGAATATTTTGAATCTGAATTGATTGTTGCCTCACCGCACTTAAGTTGTGCCGGTGGAGCCATTCGAGGTTGGGACCGACGCAATGCGCATTACTCACAGATGCTTGCTTCCTTGGCTGAACATTACTCTTTCGATGTCGAAACCCCATTCCAAGATTTACAGCAATCAGCACAAGACATCATTCTCTACGGCAGTGGAGATGAGCTCATTGAATTCAATCACATCAATGAACATGGAAAAAATAGTACTCGCTCACATACCTTTGAAGGCATTATTCCAATCATGCAACGTCGTTACCGTGAGACTGATTCCAGCATGGTACGTGATGAGCTAAGCAAATATTTAGCACAACAAAAATGTGAGAGTTGTGCCGGTGAACGATTAAATGAAGCGGCCCGAAATGTCTTTATTTGCGAACGTAACCTCCCTTCTATTACGCGCATCTCAATTCGTGAGGCCTTACATTTTTTCGACACACTAGAATTAGCAGGACAAGCGGCTAAGGTAGGCGATAAGATTATCAAGGAAGTGCGAGCACGCCTCTCCTTTCTTGTCGATGTTGGTCTGGACTATCTCAGCCTTGAACGCAGTGCAGATACGCTCTCTGGTGGTGAAGCCCAACGTATTCGATTAGCCTCACAGATTGGCTCTGGCCTAGTCGGTGTCATGTATGTGTTGGATGAACCGTCCATCGGTCTACACCAACGTGATAACCAGCGACTGATTAATACCTTAATTCGCTTACGTGATCTTGGTAACACGGTTATCGTAGTTGAGCATGATGAGGAAGCCATACGAGCAGCGGATTATGTCGTTGATATTGGCCCTGGTGCCGGCATCCATGGCGGTGAAATCATTTCTGCTGGTAAGCCGGAATATGTCGCTCAAGATCAAAGCTCTTTAACCGGTCAGTATTTATCAGGTGCGCTCAAGATTGATGTACCAGAAAAGCGCCATCCAGTGGATCAGAACCGCATCTTAAGTATCCGTGGTGCCACTGGTAATAATCTAAATGATGTCGATGCTGATTTCCCACTCGGCTTATTTGTTGCTGTGACCGGTGTATCAGGCTCCGGGAAGTCAACCTTAGTCAACAACACCTTGTATGCCGCACTCGCCCGTAAACTGAATAAATCCAGTATCTACTGCGAGCCTTATCGTGAAATCGAGGGCCTAGAACATATCGATAAGATTGTAGATATCGATCAAAGCCCGATTGGACGCACACCGCGATCTAACCCTGCAACCTATACCGGTTTATTTACGCCTATTCGAGATCTCTTCGCTGGCACACAGGAGTCACGAGCACGTGGCTACACACCGGGACGCTTTAGCTTCAATGTTAAGGGCGGCCGCTGTGAGTCTTGCCAAGGTGATGGTGTGATACGTGTTGAAATGCATTTCCTACCAGATGTCTACGTTCCCTGTGAAATGTGTAAGAGTAAACGCTACAACCGCGAGACACTGGAGATTCGTTACAAAGGTAAGAATATCTATGATGTCTTACAAATGACGATTGAAGATGCCGTCGAATTTTTTAATGCAGTACCTTCAATTAAGCGTAAATTAGAAACCCTCTGCTCGGTGGGCCTGACCTACATTACCCTTGGTCAGAGTGCGACCACCCTCTCTGGTGGTGAAGCACAACGTGTAAAACTATCCCGTGAGCTCTCAAAGAGAGATACTGGGAGAACACTTTATATTCTTGATGAACCAACTACCGGCTTACACTTCCATGATGTTGCACAGCTCCTAGGAGTACTGCATAAGCTGCGTGAACAAGGCAATAGTGTGATCGTCATTGAGCATAACCTGGATGTCATTAAGACAGCCGACTGGATGATCGATCTCGGCCCTGAGGGTGGCTCAGGAGGTGGTGATATCGTTGCTACTGGAACACCAGAAGAGGTCAGCAACAATCCGAAGTCACATACAGGTAGTTATTTAAAAGCGCTATTGGCAGGAACAGGTTAATCTGGAAAAAGTATAGAAATGCAGACATAAAAAAAGCCAGAACAAGTCTGGCTTTTTTTATCAAACAAATCGCTTAGGCTTATTCTGGACGGTCAACCAATTCAACCAAGGCCATTGGGGCCTTATCACCAGTACGTAAACCACATTTTAAGATGCGTAAGTAACCACCTGGACGCGCCTTATAACGAGGGCCAAGCTCAACAAACAATTTACCTACCGCAGCCTTATCACGTAAACGAGCAAAGACCAGGCGACGTTTAGCTACAGAATCATCCTTAGCATGTGTAATGAGTGGCTCAAGTACACGGCGTAATTCTTTTGCTTTTGGCAAAGTAGTTCGAATCACCTCATGTTCAACCAATGAAACCGCCATATTGCGAAACATCGCATTACGATGCGCATCGGTCCGGTTTAATTTTCTTCCTGCATATCTATGTCGCATAACTATTACCTAATAAATCTTTAAATGAGGGGCTTACGCTCTTCTTTCATTTGAGCTGGTGGCCAGTTTTCTAGGCGCATACCTAGCGAAAGACCATGCGAACCCAATACGTCTTTAATTTCTGTTAGTGACTTTTTACCTAAGTTCGGAGTCTTCAGTAATTCAACTTCGGTACGTTGAATTAAGTCACCAATATAGTAAATGTTTTCGGCCTTCAAGCAATTAGCTGAACGTACTGTCAATTCCAAATCATCCACTGGACGTAATAGAATTGGATCAATCTCTGCTTCAACCCAAGCTGCTTCTTCTTGCTCACTACCTTCAAGTTCAACGAAGACAGTTAATTGCTGCTGCAAGATACCTGCTGCTTTACGTACAGTCTCTTCAGGATCAACTGTACCATCAGTCTCAAGCTCAATAATCAGCTTATCTAAGTTCGTACGCTGTTCAACACGTGCGCTTTCTACACTGTAAGAAACGCGACGTACCGGACTAAAGCTAGCGTCTAACAGAAGCGAGCCAATAGGACGCTCTTCATCAGTACGACGTTGTGTTGCAGGAACGTAACCACGACCGGTAGCGACCTTCATGGTCATGCTCAATGAACCATTCGACGTGATGTTAGCGATCACATGCTCAGGATTAATGATTTCAACATCGGCATCACCCTGGATATCAGCGGCTGTAACCACACCAGGTCCGACTTTATTGATAACTAAGCTAGCTTCAGTCTTATTGTGTAAGACAACTGCAAGCCCTTTCAGATTCAATAAGATATCGACTACATCTTCATGTACACCTTCAATAGCAGTGTATTCATGTAGCACGCCTTCAATTTGCACTTCAACAACAGCACTACCTTGAATAGACGATAACAAGATGCGACGGAGCGCATTACCTAGAGTGTGGCCAAAACCACGTTCTAAAGGCTCTAAAACAATTTTGGCGTTGCGTGGGCTAATGACATTAACGTCAACTAACCTTGGCTTTAATAGCTCATTTGAACTAGACACTATGTGTACCTCTCAGACTATGGTTACTTCGAGTAAAGCTCGACGACTAGTTGCTCGTTGATATCGGCAGATAGATCGGAACGATCAGGCACCATTTTAAAGGTTGCTTTCATCTGCTTACTATCTAATTCGATCCAATGAGGTAAACCGAATTGTTCGGCGGTACTCAATGAGTCTTGAATGCGTAATTGCTTGCGCGACTTCTCACGTACTGAAATCACGTCATCTGCTTTCACTTGGTAGGAAGGAATGTTAACTACAGATCCATTCACTTCAATCGCCTTGTGACTTACTAACTGACGACACTCAGCACGAGTCACGCCGAAGCCCATACGATAAACCACGTTATCTAAGCGGCATTCGAGTAGCGCTAACAGGTTCTCACCGGTAGAACCTTTTTGATTCGATGCTTTCTTAAAGTAATTGCGGAATTGACGCTCAAGTACACCGTAAGTACGACGTAATTTTTGCTTTTCACGCAGCTGTAAACCGTAGTCAGACAGACGCGTTCGTTTGTCACCGTGTTGACCTGGTGGCTTGTCCGCTTTACATTTTGAATCTAAAGGACGCGCACGGCTCTTGAGGAACAAATCAGTTCCTTCGCGGCGCATTAACTTACATTTTGGTCCTAGGTATCTTGCCATATCTAACTACACTCTTCTGCGCTTAGGTGGGCGACATCCGTTATGAGGAATAGGGGTTATATCTTTAATATTTGTGATGCGAAAACCAAGGGAATTCAGCGAACGTACCGCCGACTCACGACCTGGTCCTGGTCCTTTGACCATAACATCAAGATTTTTCATGCCGTAATCTAAGGCTACTGTGCCACAACGCTCAGCTGCGACCTGTGCAGCGAATGGCGTGCTCTTACGAGAACCACGAAAACCAGAACCACCCGAAGTTGCCCAGCAAAGTGCATTTCCTTGGCGATCAGTGATCGTGATAATAGTATTATTGAAAGAAGCGTTAATATGCGCGATACCATCAGTAACGACGCGTTTTACCTTCTTCTTCTTTGGTGCTGCTTTGTTAGTTGCCATGCCTTATATACTCAATCTATTTCTTAATAGGTCGACGCGGGCCTTTGCGCGTACGAGCGTTGTTTTTCGTGCGTTGTCCACGTAGTGGTAGTCCACGACGATGACGAATGCCACGGTAAGTACCAAGATCCATCAATCGCTTGATGTTCATTGAAACTTCACGACGTAGATCACCCTCTACAGGTGCTTTAGCAACTTCTGCGCGAATCTTTTCGACTTCTTCTTCGGTCAGATCTTTAATCTTGACGTCAGTACCAACACCGGTAGCTGCACAAATCTCTTGCGCACGGGTACGACCTACGCCGTAGATTGAGGTCAGCGCAATCACAGTGTGCTTGTGTACTGGAATATTAATTCCGGCAATACGGGCCACGTTTTTCTCCTGAAAATAAATTCCTACCTTAAATGTAGGAAGCTGTAAATTTTACCAATTAAATCAATTGTTTCAATGCGTTTAAGCTTAGCTTAACCCTGACGTTGTTTGTGCCGAGGATCAGTACAAATTACACGTAATACTCGATTACGACGTACGATCTTGCAATTACGACAAAGTTTTTTAACAGATGCTCTAACTTTCACTCGATATCTCCTAGCGTAGACGGCCTTCGCGCCCACCTTTCAAATTCGCTTTCTTCATCAGACCCTCATACTGCGAGGACATCAAATGAGACTGCACTTGGCCGATAAAGTCCATGACTACGACCACAATAATTAATAAAGAAGTACCACCAAAGTAGAAAGGTACATTCCATTTCAAAATCAAAAACTCAGGCATTAAACACACTAAGGTGATGTATATTGCGCCAACTGCTGTCAATCGAGTCAATACGCCATCGATGTAACGTGCACTTTGCTCACCAGGTCGTATTCCTGGGATAAAAGCGCCTGAACGCTTCAGGTTATCTGCAGTCTCTCGCGAATCGAACACGATCGCTGTGTAGAAAAAACAGAAAAACACAATTGCTAGAGCATAAAACAACACATACAGTGGTTGCCCTGGTGCTAGTGTCGCAGAGATATCCTGCAACCAGCCCATGCCTTCAATGTTACCAGCCCACTGCCCTAGTGTTGCCGGAAACAAGATAATACTTGAAGCAAAGATAGGCGGAATAACACCAGCCATATTTAACTTCAGTGGCAAGTGACTAGACTGTGCCGCGTACATTTTACGGCCTTGCTGTCTCTTTGCGTAGTTCACCGTTATGCGGCGTTGACCACGCTCAACAAAAACGACAAAACCAGTCACTACAATTGCCATAACAAATAATAAAAGGACTAGTGCGCTGGATAATTCACCAGTTCGCGCTAATTCCAAGGTACCGCCTACCGCAGAAGGTAAACCAGCGACAATACCTGCAAAGATAATAATTGAAATACCGTTTCCAATACCTCGTTCAGTGATCTGCTCACCCAACCACATTAAAAACATGGTGCCAGTAACCAAACTCAAAGCTGCTGTAAATATGAAGCTGGTGCCAGCAGATATCGCTACACCTTGATTCTGTAAGGCAATACTTACACCAATCGCCTGGAAGGTTGCTAAAACAACAGTACCGTAACGCGTGTACTGTGTGATCTTACGACGACCCGC
>DGKH01000021.1:0-9441 GCA_002386945.1 Proteobacteria bacterium UBA4575 | reverse complement strand
GAGAACATGTTGAACATGCCTAAGATGGTGCTGCTCTGTTCTTCAAAGAACCTAGCCATAGCGGCTGGATCGATGCCCGGCGTTGGAATAAACGTTCCAAGACGGAAAACAATCAAGGCCATAAGCACGAAAGCCAGACGCTGTCGCAGTTCTGACCCTTTACTCAGTCCTCCAGTGGAGGCTGCCATATTCGCTCGAGAGCTAGACATTCGCTTTACTCTTCGATGCTACCGCCAGCTGCTTCAACAGCTGCCTTTGCGCCCTTAGTAAAGTTTAATCCTTTTGTCTTAACTGCTGTGGTGATTTCACCAGACAATATGACTTTCACTTTTTGTGTGAACGCAGGAACCAAGTTCTCTGCTTTTAATGCTTCAATATCAATCACGTCAGCCTTAGCTAACAATAGCTCTGGCAAACGTAACTCTGCGGTTAGACGTGCTTTTCGTGAACTGAAACCAAATTTAGGTAGGCGACGTTGTAGGGGCATTTGACCACCTTCAAAACCAACCTTATGGAATCCACCAGAGCGTGACTTCTGACCTTTATGACCACGGCCACAGGTTTTACCCCAGCCAGACCCGATACCACGACCGACACGTTTGCTGTCTGGACGGCTACCTGCTGCAGGCTTTAACGAATTTAAACGCATTTTATACTTCCTCAACCTTAAGCATGTATTCAATCTTATTGATCATTCCGCGATTCTCAGGCGTATCAATAACCATTACTGGGTTATGAATGCGACGGATGCCAAGCCCACGTACACAGGCCTGGTGCGCCTTAAGGCGACCGTGAATGCTTTTAATTAGAGTGACTTGTAATTGCTTGCTCATGACTAACCTATAATCTCGTCGACTGATTTACCACGCTTAGATGCAATCGCGTCAGGCGACTGGATACTTGCGAGGCCGGCGATAGTTGCTCGTACTACGTTGATAGGGTTACGAGAACCGATAATTTTAGCGGTGACATTACGAACACCTAAAACCTCGAACACTGCACGCATTGCACCACCTGCAATAATACCAGTACCTTCAGAGGCTGGTTGCATGTGGACCTTAGCCGCACCGTGAATACCGACTTTAGCGTAATGC
Source organism: Proteobacteria bacterium UBA4575 (assembly GCA_002386945.1). Classification (GTDB taxonomy): domain Bacteria; phylum Pseudomonadota; class Gammaproteobacteria; order UBA4575; family UBA4575; genus UBA4575. The sequence goes on along the minus strand of DGKH01000021.1, from coordinate 8,347 downwards.
AGAGTACCATCTTTCAGAGGGATGTCTTGCATGTTACGACGTGCTTTTTCCATTGCTTTTTGAATAGCAACAGGCACTTCTTTCGCTTTGCCATAACCGAAGCCAATCTTACCTTCCCCATCACCTACTACTGTAAGTGCGGTGAAGCCAAATTGACGGCCACCTTTTACAACTTTGGCAACACGATTAACGGCAACTAATTTCTCTTGCAGTCCGTCGGCGCTTTTATTTGTTACTTCTGATCCAGCCATTGCTTCGTCAACCTTTAATTAAAACTCAAGACCAGCTTCACGCGCAGCATCTGCTAACGCTTGAATACGACCATGATATTTGAATCCTGAACGATCAAAGGCGACTTTAGATACGCCTTTCTCTTTCGCACGTTCCGCAATGAGTTTACCGACTAATTTAGCGGCTTCTACATTTCCGGTGTGCTTAACATTCGATCGGACATCACTTTCGAGTGATGAACCCGCAGCTAATACACTCGCTGAACCATCTATCAGCTGAGCATAAATATGCTGTGGAGTACGATGTACACATAATCGTACAGCGTTTAACCCACTGATAATGTAGCGAGTCTTTTTCTTACGACGATTTCTAGATTGTTTTTTGTCCATTTCGCTTATCTGCTAATTATTTCTTCTTGGCTTCTTTACGAAGGATACGTTCACCGGCGTACTTAACACCCTTACCTTTATAAGGCTCAGGCGGTCTAAAAGCACGAATCTCTGCGGCAACTTGACCAACTCGCTGCTTATCAGTACCTGTGATAACGATCTCTGTCTGACTTGGAGTCTCGATCGTAATACCTTCAGGCACTGCGTAGTCTACGGGATGAGAGAAACCAAGTGCTAAGTTCAAAGTCTTACCTTTGGATTGCGCACGGTAACCAACACCAACGAGTTCTAATTTCTTTTCAAAACCGGCTGAAACACCCGTAATGATATTATTCAACAAAGCACGCATGGTGCCAGCCATTGCATAGTCGCTAACACTTTTCGGGCTAACAGATAGAATCTTCTCTTCCTGTGCCACGGATACAGCGTCATGCAGAACCATGTTCATTTCACCTTTTGACCCCTTAGCATAAAACTCTTGGCCGTTGATTTTCACTTCAACGCCAGCTGGGATTTCAATCGGTTGTTTTGCAACTCTAGACATATTCTTTAAACCTGTTTACTCAACAGTACAAATAACTTCGCCGCCACAACCCGCTTGACGCGCTGCACGGTCAGTCATTAGACCCTTTGAAGTTGAGATAATGGCGATACCCATACCACCAATAACTTTTGGTAATTCTTCTGCGTTCTTGTAGATACGCAGACCTGGACGGCTAATTCGCTTCACTTTTTCTATTACTGGCTTGCCCATGTAGTACTTCAGCTCGACTTGCAGTGCTTTTGTTGCACCTTCGCCAGATACTGAAAAATCATGGACATAACCCTCACCCTTAAGTACGGCAGCAATTGCTTCTTTGTACTTAGAATAAGGCATAACTACATTCGCTTTGTCTGCACTCTGTCCATTACGGATTCGTGTCAGCATGTCAGCAACTGGATCACTCATACTCATATCAAATCACCTATTACCAACTAGCCTTAACAAGGCCTGGAATATCACCACGCATCGCGGCTTCCCTTAGCTTATTTCTAGCTAAACCAAACTTACGATAAAAACCATGTGGACGACCGGTAATCGCACAGCGATTACGTCCACGACATTTACTCGAATTGCGAGGCAACTGCTGTAGTTGCACTTGAGCTGCGTCACGCTCTTCCATAGAGCTTGATACTGCCTTAATAGTCGCTTTTAACTGAGCACGCTTACTAGCGTATTTTTTTACTGTTTCTGCACGTTTTTTCTCACGTGCAATCATTGAAGTCTTAGCCATTAGTTTGATCTCACTGTTTGAATGGGAAACTGAAAGCTTTTAACAATGCTTTTGCTTCCTCATCAGTACGAGCGCTAGTTACGATCGCAATATCCATTCCGCGGATTGCGTCGATCTTGTCGTAGTCGATCTCAGGGAAAATAATCTGCTCACGTACGCCCATGCTGTAGTTTCCACGACCGTCGAATGCTTTCGCACTCATACCGCGAAAATCACGAATACGTGGAATTGCGATAGTGATTAAACGATCTAGGAATTCATACATCTGAACGCCTCGCAAATTCACTTTACAACCGACTGGCCAGCCATCACGGACATTAAATCCAGCAATAGACTTGCGCGCCAGAGTGACAACAGGCTTTTGGCCTGCAATCTTAGTCATATCAGATACTGCATGCTCGACAACTTTCTTATCACGTGTCGCTTCGCCTAAACCAACGTTTATAGAGATCATCTCAATACGAGGGATCATCATTGGATTGCTGTAGCTGAACTCTTCAGTCAACTGCGCACGGACGGTGTCTTTGTAAAATTCTTGTAACCTAGCCATTTTAAACGTCTACCACTTCGCCGTTAGATTTGAAGTAACGAACCTTAGAGCTGTCCTCAAGAGTTTTAAGCCCAATGCGGTCGCCTTTGCCAGTCGCTGGGTTAAACATCATGATGTTAGAACGGTGAATTGGCATTGTTTTATCAATAATACCACCTGCAATACCTGCGTTTGGATTCGGCTTTTGCGCCTTTTTAACCATGTTGATGTTTTCAACCAACACTTTATCGTTATCCAAAACACGAGTTACCGTTCCGCGCCGACCTTTATCTTTACCGGCTACAACAATAATTTCGTCGCCTTTCTTAATTTTTTCCATTGCTCTGTCTCGACCTACAATACTTCTGGTGCAAGTGAAATGATCTTCATGAACTTCTCTGTACGTAGCTCACGAGTCACAGGGCCAAAGATACGTGTACCAATTGGCTGTAAAGCAGCGTTAAGTAATACTGCTGAGTTGTTATCAAAACGGATCAGTGATCCATCAGCACGACGTACACCTTTCGCCGTACGTACAACAACTGCGTTATATACTTCACCTTTCTTCACTTTACCGCGTGGAATCGCGTCTTTAACACTGACCTTAATAACATCGCCAATGCCGGCATAACGGCGGTGTGAACCACCCAGTACCTTAATGCACTGAACACGACGTGCGCCGCTGTTATCAGCAACACTTAACTGTGTTTGCATCTGGATCATCGATCTTCCTTAGTTTGCTGCGTTAGTGGAGACAACTTCAACCAAAGTCCAAGACTTGGTTTTTGAAAGTGGTCTGCACTCACGAATAGTTACTAAATCGCCAATAGCACATTGATTGTTTTCATCATGCGCATGAAGTTTCGACGATTTAGACATGTATTTGCCGTAAATTGGATGCTTAACGCGGCGTTCAGTCAGTACAGTGATAGATTTATCCATCTTGTTACTAACAACCTTACCCGAAACGGTACGTACTCTCTTTTTTTCGTTTTCCATTTTATCTATTACTCACTCGCACTAGCTTTTTCGGTCAAAATCGTTTTCACACGCGCGATGTCTTTACGGATTCGAGAAAACTCATGGTTACGGCTAGCCTGCCCCATTGAGTACTGCATGCGTAATTTGAATTGCTCTTTCCGCAACTCGATCAATTCATCTTGTAAATCTTGCGCGCCTTTAGCTCGCAAATCAGCAGCTTTCATCACATTAATGTCCTCGTAACGAATGTTGTCTGAATAGGAAGTTTAGCAGCCGCTAACTTAAATGCTTCGCGTGCTGTTTCTTCAGGCACACCTTCCATTTCATATAACATTTTGCCTGGTTGAATCTTAGCGACCCAAAACTCGACATTACCCTTACCTTTACCCTGACGAACTTCTAACGGCTTCTTAGTAACCGGAGTATCAGGAAAGATACGGATCCAAATCTTACCGCCACGCTTTACGTGACGAGTCATGGCACGACGGGCGGCTTCGATCTGACGCGCTGTTAAGCGTCCACGACCTATAGCTTTTAAACCAAAGTCACCAAAGCTGACTTTGTTCCCGTTTTGCGCAAGCCCGCGATTACGACCTTTCTGCTGCTTGCGAAATTTAGTTTTTTTCGGCTGTAACACTGTTCTACCCTTTACGAATTAGTGCGCTTTTTATCGGCACTTTCCTGGCTGTTCTTGCTCTCTAAATCGAACACTTCGCCTTTGAAAATCCAAGTTTTAATACCGATGATGCCATAGGTGGTTAGCGCCTCAGCAAAACCATAATCAATATCTGCACGTAGTGTATGTAGTGGTACACGACCTTCGCGATACCACTCTGAACGAGCAATTTCTGCTCCGTTCAAACGACCAGCGACATTAATCTTTACACCTAATGCACCTAAACGCATTGCATTAGTTACTGAACGCTTCATGGCACGACGAAACATGATACGACGCTCTAATTGCTGCGCAACACTCTCTGAAACTAACTGAGCATCGATCTCTGGCTTACGAATTTCTTCGATGTTGATCTTAACGTTATTAACGTTTAAGCCCATACGGAAAGCAATTTCTTTTCGTAGCTTTTCAACGTCTTCGCCTTTCTTACCAATAACAATGCCTGGACGGGCTGTATGGATAACAATAAATGCTGCACGCGCTGGACGGTCGATCTGAATTCGACTAACCGACGCCTGCGATAAACGTTCTTTCAAGAATTTACGAATCTCTAAATCACTATTGAGCAACTTTGCGTAATTCTTACCGTCGGCGTACCACTTACTTGTCCAGTCAGTGGAGATACCTAAACGAAACCCGGTTGGATGTACTTTTTGTCCCATAATTGGCCTGTTTATCTAATTCCAGTAGTCATTATTTACTGTCGCTAACCATAATGGTTAGGTGACTAGTACGCTTTAATATCTTACATGCACGGCCTTTCGCACGAGGCTGGAAGCGACGCTGCGTAGGACCTTCATCAACAAATATCTTGATGACTTTCAATTCGTCGATGTCAGCACCATCATTATGCTCAGCGTTTGCAATTGCAGAATTCAATACCTTCTTCACAATTCCAGACGCTTTCTTTGGGCTAAACTCTAAAATCTCAACCGCACGACCTACACTTAGGCCTCGGATTTGATCCGCTACCAAGCGACACTTTTGTGCCGAGATACGGATATATTTTAATTTTGCTGATACTTCCATGGTCTTTGCTCTCTAACGTACTTTCTTATCGCCAACGTGACCTTTAAAGGTTCGCGTGCCGGCAAATTCACCCAGTTTATGACCAACCATGTTCTCAGAAATTAGAACAGGGATATGGAGACGACCGTTATGGATTGCGATGGTCAAACCAACCATCTCAGGCAATACCATTGAACGGCGTGACCAGGTTTTGATCGGCTTACGATCATTATTAGCAACCGCAGTATCGATTTTCTTTGCTAAATGAAGATCTACAAATGGACCTTTACGTAATGATCTAGGCAACGTTCTATCCTCTATTTCTTATTGCGACGACGAACAATCATGTTGTCGGTACGCTTGTTCTTACGAGTCTTGAAGCCCTTAGTTGGCATACCCCAAGGTGAAACCGGATGGCGGCCACCAGAAGTACGACCTTCACCACCACCATGTGGGTGATCAACAGGGTTCATAGCAACACCACGTACAGTAGGTCTTACGCCGCGCCAGCGTGTGGCACCCGCTTTACCTAATTTACGTAAGTTATGCTCCGTATTTCCAACTTCACCGATCGTCGCACGACAATCAGCTAATACTTTTCTCATTTCACCACTACGTAAACGCAGGGTTGCATGTGCGCCTTCACGTGCTACCAATTGAATTGCAGCACCTGCGCTACGACCCATTTGAGCACCCTTATTAGGCTTCAATTCAACACAGTGAATCGTGGTACCAACTGGGATACTACGCAATGGCAAGCAGTTACCAGTTTTAATTGGCGCCTGACTACCAGACTCGACTGCATCATCCACTTTCACACCACGTGGAGCAATTATGTACCGACGCTCACCATCGGCATACTTTAGTAAGGCCAGGTTAGCGGTACGGTTTGGATCATACTCTAGACGTTCAATAACAGCGGGAATGCCATCCTTGTTACGCTTAAAGTCAACAACGCGATAACGCTGCTTATGACCACCACCCTTGTGGCGCGTAGTAATACGTCCACCATTGTTCCGACCACCAGACTTTGATTTCTTTTCAACCAGTGCCTTTACAGGTTCGCCCTTATGTAGGTCTGGGTTTACAACCCGTACCTGAAAGCGACGTCCTGGTGAGGTAGGTTTTGACTTAACAACTGCCATGATCTTGCTTCCTATTCCATTCCGCTCAGGTCAATATCATGACCTTCAGCTAGGCGTACATATGCTTTTTTCCAGTCGCTACGCTTACCCAGCGTGCGCCCAAAACGTTTTTGTTTGCCGATAACGTTAACTGTTCTTACAGTTTCTACCTTAACGTTAAACATTTGCTCAACAGCATTCTTAACTTCTTCTTTGCTTGCGCCTGGTAACACTTTAAAGACGTGTTGATTATTGCTATCAGCGATCATCGCAGCCTTCTCAGAGACATGCGGTGCAACCAATATTTGCGAGAGACGTTCTAGATTCATGACAACCAACCTTCAACTTCTTTCAATGCCGCTTCAGTGATAACAACGTGATTGAATTTAACTAGGCTTACTGGATCAATACCATCAACCTCGGTAACTTCTACATACGGTACGTTACGTACTGCCATGTAAAGATTCGAATCAGCCTGCTCATTAGCGACGATAATGTATGCATTTGGCACATTAATTTCATTTAACTTCGCTAACGCTTCTTTAGTTCTAGGGTTAGCAACAACAAAATCAGCGACAATATGTAGACGCTCGGCGCGAATAAGTTCTGAAAAGATCGATGCATACGCTGCACGTACCATCTTCTTATTGATTTTCTGCTCAAAACTACGTGGCTGCGCAGCAAAGGTGACACCACCTTTACGCCACAATGGACCACGTGAAGTACCGGCTCGTGCACGACCTGTACCCTTTTGACGCCACGGCTTAGCACCGCCACCGCTCACTGCTGAACGATTTTTCTGCGCCTTAGTACCCTGACGACCACCCGCTAAATAAGAGGTGACCATTTGGTGTATTAGCGGCTCGTTATAATCTCGAGCAAACGTGGCATCAGACACGTCTACTGAAGAGTTGTTATTTGCAAATGCTAGTTTCATAACAGCAACATTCCAATCTAATAATTAAGCTTCTAGAGTCGGTCGAACGACTACACGACCACCACGAGCTCCGGGAATTGCACCCTTAACTAATAATAAATCTCGATCGGCATCTACACGTACGATAGTCAGGTTACGCGTACTAACCTGTTCAGCGCCCATGTGACCAGCCATCTTCTTACCCTTGAATACACGTCCAGGAGTCTGACATTGGCCAGTAGAACCCGCTACACGGTGCGATATTGAGTTACCGTGAGTAGCATCTTGTCCGGCAAAGTTGTGGCGCTTAATAGTACCAGCAAAACCTTTACCTTTAGATACGCCAGTAACCATCACACTTTGGCCTACTTCAAAGATATCAGCCTTCAACTCAGAGCCTAGAGCTAACTCGGTTTCTTCTGCAGAATCCAATCTGAATTCAAACAATCCATCACTGTCTGTAACGCCTGCTTTAGCGTTATGGCCAGACTGTGCTTTATTTGTTCTAGATGGCTTACGTTCACCGTAAGCGATCTGTACGGCTCTGTAGCCGTCAGTGTCTTGGTCTTTCAGTTGTGCTACGCGATTGTTCTCTACGTGCACTACCGTGACTGGCACTGATGCCCCGTCTTCTGTGAAGACACGGGTCATACCTATTTTTTTACCAACAATACCTAATGGCATCTGCTTATCTCTTCTAAAATTTTTCCAAGGCCTTGCGAATATGGCCCGGACAAGGGTTGCTTGACCAGGCCACAGGAAGCCGCGAATTATTGCAGAAAACAGCGCGTTATGAAACCACTATTAGCAATTAATTTGCTAGTTTAGGGAGTGTTTTCCCCCAGCATGGCTACATCGGCGCTTATTTGATCAATTTAACTTGATTTGAACATCAACGCCGGCTGCGAGATCGAGTTTCATCAACGCATCAACAGTTTTATCAGTAGGATCTACGATATCCATAATGCGTTTATGTGTACGAATCTCATACTGATCACGCGCGTTTTTATCCACGTGTGGTGAGGTAAGAATCGTAAACCGCTCTTTACGGGTAGGCAGTGGAATTGGTCCCTTCACTCGCGCACCAGTTCGTTTTGCTGTTTGTACAATTTCATTAGCTGAACGGTCGATCAAACGGTGATCGAAAGCTTTCAAACGGATGCGTATGCGTTGACTATCTGACATTTAATTTTCTCTTCTATTCAATAATTTTAGCGAC
>DGKH01000047.1:13321-15582 GCA_002386945.1 Proteobacteria bacterium UBA4575 | reverse complement strand
CAGGCTCCAAGGTGTCAAATAAGCGCACAATAAGATCAAAGCTTTGCATCAGAACCGGACTAGGTCGATTAAAGTGCTCATAGCCATCTAAAATATGAACCGGCAAGTCGATTGACTCTTGATCTAATTGTGAGCGTTGCTCAGAAAAACCGCAGCATGCCGCTATGACATAGTCTGGCTTGGCCTGTTTTAGGGTATTAAACGAGATCGGGAATGAGGCCTGCCCCGCTTTTGCAATCACCGGCTCCATACCTAGCCAACTAATCATATCGGGTATCCAATGCCCGGCTATGAATAGAGGGTCCAGCCAATCCAGAAATGCCACACGCCATGCCTGAGTTGCGTAAAGGTTATGCAGTAAGGCTAGACGTCTATCCCAACACAGCTGCAGTCGTCTCGCTTCCTCTACTCGCCCTATTGCTTCACCGACTTGCAAAAAACCATGTGCAATATCATGTAGACGAAAAGGAGCTAAATTAACCACTATAGGACGCTTACCCAATTGCTCAACAGCCTCTTCAACCGCCTTCACTGAAACCGCACAGACCTCACATAATGATTGACTAACAATAACGTCAGGTTGCAATTCAGCAAGCAAATCAAGATTGAGCGTATACAACGGCCCAGAGGCCTGACGTACCTGTTCATCAATATCAGCACTGCTTGCCCTAACGTCGATGCTGGTACTTGTGAGCTTAGGCAAATCATCAAAGCCGGGGCCGCAACTATGGCTAACACCAACTAAGGAATCGCGTGCGCCTAAGGCAACGATAATATCGCTAGCACTAGGCAATAACGAAACGATGCGCATATAACTTTTTAGACAGAAGAATAACGCTGAAAACGATGCCAGCGAAGAGCAGGTTTGCTAATAAGCCCTTAAGAAGAAATGGCAATCCATTGCTGTAACACAATAACCAGCCATCGATACTATTCGGATAAAAACTTAGGGCCATCGGTGTGATATTTGATATCAAATAAAATACAACAGCATTAATCGCAGCAGCACCTGCTATAGATGTCACTGCTATTCTTTTAAGTATTGGATAGACGCTATAGGTCGCTGCAATATGTGCCATATAAACAAAGCTCATGCCGGCAAAGCCATAGCCACCATGCACGTAATCGTAAAGGGATAACGTCACTAGCGGTGGAATAAAGCATAGCCGCCATGGCAGATAGGCTACGGCTAACAAGCTAACTGCACCTACCGTAGAAAAACCCATTTCATGCGGTGTTATGTGAGTAAAGAAACCAAGAGTACTTAATAAGATCAGCACTATTAGGTTTTGAATAGACATAATCAGAGAACCCGAATCAATATAATATATTAACTATATGTCTTAGCTACTAATTTGTCGAACCCAAAGCCAAGGCAAACCATCGCCTATCGACATAATACAAACCGTATTGAATAACGACTAACTTCAGTTTTCCTGATCGAAGTCAGAGAAATAATTTCAACCCTGGTTAAAACTAAACTGGCTAAAAACATCATGGTGCCATCGCCCATTTCGTAATCCATTAGCCAACAAATAACGAGGTAGTTATGCGGAAATCCACACTAAGTTCAGTCTTCCTTACTTTCCTATTTCTTCTTAGCACAAATGCGATAGCCTGGGACTCATCAAGGCTAACCTTTAAGACAGGTGCAACATTCATTCAACCAAACGACAGTAGTAATGAATTAGAAGGTATTGCTGGCTCAAAGGTTGGTGCTGGATCTGCAAGCACTTTAGGCTTGATATTCAATTATCAACTCTCATCCACTTGGGCGGTCGAAGCGCTTGGAATCATCAAGTCACACCATGAACTCAATGGTAAAGGCAGCCTATCTAGCATAGATGAAATTGCAAACATCTCAGTCTTACCACCTACCCTGACACTCCAATATCACTTGCCTCTAAAGAGTCAGATAAAACCTTATGTTGGTATAGGCGCAAATTACACGCGGTTTTCAAATCTTGATGCCAGCGGTGAACTTGAAAGAGCGCTTGGTGGTGAAACTGATATTGATATCAAAGATTCTTGGGGCTTAGCTGCACAGATCGGTGTTGCGGTTCCAATAGATGATCAATGGAGTTTTAACTCGTCTCTTTGGTATATCGACATGGATGCTGACGCTCAACTCCGCACTGCAGGTGTAAAGCGTGACATCGATATCAAGATTAACCCTTGGGTTTGGTTCTTTGGTGTAGGCAGAAGTTTTTAACTTGCTTGAGCAGTGACAAGATTATTTTGCCCTTCGGGCTTTTCACTTC
>DGKH01000047.1:10747-13284 GCA_002386945.1 Proteobacteria bacterium UBA4575 | reverse complement strand
CTCAAAGTCCAAAATCGTTCCTACGATTTTGTCGAACGCTTTTCTATCCGGGGGTTCAAATCCCTCGAACAATAGATGAAGAATCAGCGAAAAATTTAATGCGAATAAATCAGGACTTAATAATGGCGGAGAGCGAGGGATTCGAACCCCCGGACGGGATAAACCGTCAACGGTTTTCAAGACCGCCGCATTCGACCACTCTGCCAGCTCTCCGAGGGACGCAATTTAACCATATTAGGCGATCTAAACCTAGTGAAATTGGTATTAAAGGGGCCTTTTGCATGTTTTTTAACCGCTCAGCCTTAAGCTCCAACCAGCAGCTCAGGTTTGATGCCCTTGAAAACTATAAAACAACAAATAAACAAGCGCTATAAACCACCTAAAATGGCATAGTTCAACGGCTTAAGATCATCGAACTATGCTGAAAATCTCCAGTCTATTAGGCAATTCGTGCTAGCATGCTGGCATTAGCTGAATTACAATTTATACAATATTTTCGAATTATTCACGGAGTAAGCAATGGCCAATTACAGTTCTTCGGTACCTTCTAGTGCTGCCTTAGGCATTAATAAGGTTTTACGTAACACCTATCTACTATTGTCGATGACCCTGATCTTCAGTGCTTTAACTGCTGGTCTATCAATGATGGCTAGCGTTAGCTTCGCTGTTTCTATGGGCTGTTCTTTCGGCGCTATGGCTTTGATCTGGTTTGTTTTACCGCGTGTTGCACAGTCTAGTGCTGGTATCGGTGTTGTTTTTGCAATCACAGGCCTACTGGGTTTTGGTCTAGGCCCAATGCTAAACGCCTATCTTCAGTTAGGTAATGGTGCAGAAATTATCGCAACGGCCTTAGGTGGCACTGGTGTGATCTTCCTTGCACTCTCTGGCTATGTACTAACTACCCGTCGTGACTTTAGTTTCATGGGTGGCTTTTTAGTCGTTGGTCTGGTTATCGCTGTAGTCGCTATGCTGGCTAACCTATTCCTAGCGATCCCAGCCTTATCACTGGCTATCTCAGCGGCCATCATTCTGATTATGAGTGGCTTAATCTTGTTTGATACCTCACGTATTATTCATGGCGGTGAGACTAACTACATCATGGCAACAGTGTCTTTATACTTGTCTATGTATAACATCTTCGTCAACTTGCTAGCTATTCTAGGCATGAGCAGCGACGACTAAACGCTATAGACAACATACTAAAAGCCCACCCTATTCTGGTGGGCTTTTTTTTGACTAGCGTTTTATAGAATGAGGTTTAAATTATGGATGGAATGAAAATCGCTTCGGCGATCTTTTTAGTCTTGATTCTAGTTTTTCTATTACCCAAAGCTAAGGGCATGCTCACAAATTCACCAAAGGCAGAAGCTGGTGACTGGCAGGCAGCCATTATCCCATTAGCTGGCGTGATCGGCTTTATCGCACTATTAATGTGGTTGGTTTAGACCTGAGTTCATTCACTAGCTAAAGTCAGACTGACTGTTATAGCCTCTTAGTCACGAAAGTTATCGAACTGCAGTGGTACACCAAAGTCGCCGTCACGCATCAAGGCGATGGCTTCTTGCAGATCATCCCGCTTTTTACCAGTCACTCGCACCTTCTCACCTTGAATCTGGCTTTGCACCTTGAGCTTGCCTTCTTTTAAGGCTTTTGTGATCTTCTTTGCAACGTCGCTATCGATGCCTTGCTTGATCGTTAAAGTTTGCGTTGCGCGTAGATTGGCCTCAACCAGCTTACCCTTCTCAACACAATTTAAATCGACACCACGTTTAGCCAGCTTCTGACCGATAATGTCGTAGATTTGCTTGATTTGAAACTCATGCTGAGCTTCCATCGTGACAACAGTATCCTTCAAACTAGCCTTGGCATCGCTGCCTTTAAAATCGAAGCGAGTACTGATCTCGCGGCTGGCTTGGTCTATCGCATTGGTAAGTTCGTGAAGATCGACTTCAGAGACAACGTCAAATGAGGGCACTATACTGCTCCAAAAATTAGCTAGGTTAATAACATGCAAAGTAATGTAATAATTTCTATCGGTAGTTTCAATAGCGCAATCGCAATCTTACTCAATGCCTTTGGCGCACATGGCTTAAAAGGTCAGTTAGAACCTCGTTGGCTTGAAGTCTTTGAGACCGCTTGCCGCTATCATTTATGGCACGGCATCGGACTCATCCTACTCGGTTTATTAGCACAACGTTTAACACAGACACGCTGCACATTGATTGCCAGCCTGATGTTAATCGGCATTACCCTTTTCAGTGGCAGCTTATATCTATTGAGCATCACACAGTTGACTTGGCTCGGCATGATTACACCCTTCGGAGGGCTAAGCTTTATCAGTGCTTGGTTACTACTAGGCTGGAGTATGCGACGGGCACTACAGCCCTGATCGATCACCCATTTACTTATAGGAGTTTTGCTTGTGAGCCTTGCTGCTCCTGACCTGGGATCTTTTGTAAGCGTACTTCTAGGGCATCACCGATACAGATAGGACCAGAAGATAGAATCTTTGCTGTCAGACCACCGTGTCCGCGTAG
>DGKH01000047.1:9350-10662 GCA_002386945.1 Proteobacteria bacterium UBA4575 | reverse complement strand
GATAACAACAACCTGTTTTAGCAAGGCATTTAGGTTGATCCCTGATATCACCAGATTACGTCGTAGATTAGCTGGTGTGACGTCAACTGCTGGCAAGAATGATTGCACCACAGCGAGATATTCAGATTGGATCAAAGTGACTTGCCGCTTACTGCCGCTATACCTACCAGCACGGTCTCCCTCTAGACCGGTCCCAGCTACAGCATTAGCCTGCATGACCTGCTTCATAGGCAGCCCTCGTGCAGGCCTTAAGCCAATCCATTCAACTCGCCCAATCTGGACAAAATTTCGTTTTAGCTGATCCATATTTAAGCCAAATCAAACCCATTGTAATTAATACTAATAATTAAATTTAATTAACTAGATCAACTACTTAGAGGCTATTTTATGTGAATTGCTTGTGTTGCCACAAAATCTCGCCTAAAGTAATTATGTCCCCAAAGCTCGTACGTAAGTATGGGTTTCTAAGCCCGCATGACCCAACCCATGTGGGCTTTTTTATGCTCAGAGTTTAGTGCTAGCTGAAACTAATTTGCAGTTAAACGATCGATGCCACGCATATAATGACGCAACACTTCGGGTACCGTAATACTGCCATCGGCATTTTGATAGTTTTCCAACACGGCCACTAAGGTCCGCCCTACCGCCAGCCCCGAACCATTCAAGCTATGCATTAATTGTGGCTTTTGATCTTGCTCGCGCCAACGCGCCTGCATCCGGCGGGTCTGAAAGTCAAGGAAGTTGCTACAAGAAGAAATTTCACGATAAGTCTCTTGCCCTGGTAACCAGACTTCAATGTCATAGGTCTTAGCCGCAGAGAAACCAAGGTCACCACCACATAAATTAACAACACGATATGGCAGCTCTAAGGCCTGCAATACGGCTTCCGCTTGGCCAACGATTTCCTCTAAGACCTCCCATGATTGTTCTGGATGAACCAACTGCACCATCTCAACCTTTTCAAATTGATGTTGGCGAATCATGCCACGTGTGTCTTTACCATAAGAGCCAGCCTCTGAACGAAAACACGGAGTATGTGCAACATACTTCAACGGCAATTGTTCAGCCTTGGCTATTTGATCACGCCAGAGATTAGTGACCGGAACCTCAGCCGTTGGAATCAGGTAGTACTCACTGTCGCACTCTAGCGGAAACAGATCTTCCTTAAATTTAGGGAGCTGGCCAGTGCCACGCAGGCTATCGCTGTTGACAATAAAGGGTACATTGACCTCTTGATAGCCATGAGAGCGTGTGTGCATATCCAGCATCAACTGCGCTAAGGCCCGGTGTAAAGTAGCTAGGTCACCATGCA
>DGKH01000047.1:5945-9304 GCA_002386945.1 Proteobacteria bacterium UBA4575 | reverse complement strand
TTCTCGCCCAGTTCAACGTGGTCTTTAACCTCAAAATCGAACGACTTAGGTTCACCCCAGCGACGCACTTCTTCATTGTCACTCTCATCCTTGCCTACAGGCACAGATGCATGTGGCAGATTCGGTATGCCCAGTAAAATATCATTCAGCTGTGTCTGCACCAGCTGTAGTGCCTGTTCTTTTTCTTTTAAGTCACCGCCTAATTGATCAATCGCTTTTTTAAGCGGCTCAATATCCTCGCCACGGCCTTTTGCCATGCCAATCTCTTTCGACTTCTGATTACGCTGTTGCTGTAGCTCTTGTGTCTCAACTTGTAGCGTTTTGCGTTGTTCTTCGAGTTGATTAAACAGCGTCTGATCTAACGTATAGCCTTTTATTGCAAGGCGTTCAGCAGTTGTTTCAAGCTCATTACGTAATAATTTTGGATCTAACATAGCGTGTCAAAAGTTGTTTTAAATAGAAAAAGATTTAGCCAGCATAAGACCAGCCCCGGCGGCCATAATACAGACCACTACGCTGAGTACAACATTCAGCAGAGCGCTCAAGTATTCGCCTTCTAGAATGAGTTGCAGGCTATTGTATGAAAAAGTTGAAAATGTGGTAAAGCCACCTAACAAGCCCACCAATAAACTGGCACGTAACTCTGCTTGTAGATAGGACTGCTGCGTAAGCTGTAAGGCAATCAAACCAATCAAGAATGAGCCTAGTGCATTAATACTGAGCACACCGACTGGAAAACCACCTGCATACCACTGATCGACCCGTGTCACCATGAGGTAACGTAGTACAGAACCTAGGCCACCACCTAATGCAATCCAGATCAACAGCATACAAGTCCTACGCTTCGTTTATAATAAGTGAACATGACGAATTTTAACGCCTAATGACACATTCTACCCAGATTTCCGAGCTGTTCGCAGATTGTTTACCGCGAAATAACATTCTAAGCACGACAGAAACTATGAAACCATACGAATGTGATGGTTATACCGCCTATAAAACCTTACCTCTAGCAGTATTAATGCCAGAGGATCGAGAGCAAATCATCGCCTGTGTGCGACGTTGCCGCGAACAGAACATCCCGATCGTGACGCGTGGCGCTGGCACTGGTTTATCTGGGGGTGCCCATCCTATTGCACAGGGCGTGCTTTTAAATCTGAGTAAACTCAACCGCATCCTAGAGATCAATCCCACTCAAGGCTATGCACGGGTAGAACCCGGCGTACGCAATGCCGCTATTTCGGAGGCAGCAAAACCATTCGATCTCTACTATGCCCCTGACCCATCCTCACAAATCGCCTGCACCATCGGCGGCAATATCGCAGAGAATTCAGGCGGCGTACATTGTTTAAAATACGGTCTAACCGTACACAATGTCATGGAGCTGACCTTCTTGAGCAGTGATGCCGAGATAATCACCATCGGTAGTCATCATTTCGAACAGGCTGGCTATGATCTGCTGGCCTTACTGAATGGCTCTGAAGGCATGCTCGGCATCGTATTAGAAGCAAAATTGCGCCTATTGACGATGCCACCACAGAAACAGGTCTTGATGGCCGCCTTTACGCGCATCGAAGACGCTGGTAATGCTGTCGCTGATATTATTGCCAAAGGGGTTATCCCTGCAGGTCTTGAAATGATGGATCAAGCCGTGATCCAAGCGACTGAGAATTTTTGTCAGCCCGGTTACCCAGTAGACGCCGCTGCCATACTATTGTGTGAGTTGGACGGTCATAGCGAGGCCTTGCACAGCGACTTGAAGAAAGTAGAACAGGCCTGCTTAGACAATGCCGCCACATCCACCCAACTGGCTGAAAGTGAAGCTGAGCAAGCACTGCTGTGGAAAGGTCGCAAGGCCGCCTTCCCTGCCATCGGCCAACTGGCACCTGACTATCTATGTATGGACGGCACGATTCCACGTAAACATTTAGCCAAAGTACTCGCTGCCATCAATCAATTTTCCAAGGACCATGGCCTAGCCGTAGCTAATGTCTTTCATGCCGGTGACGGCAATCTGCATCCCTTAATTATGTATGACGCTAATCGCAAAGGTGATTTAGAAAAAGCCGAAGCCATCGGCGCTAAGATTCTAGAACTCTGCGTTGCCGTTGGTGGGACTATTACCGGTGAACATGGTGTTGGCATCGAAAAGCTTAATCAGATGTGTGTGCAGTTTAATCAACACGAGCTAGAACAGTTCATGGCAATTAAGGCAGCCTTTGATGAAACTAGTTTATTGAATCCAGGTAAAGCGATACCAACCTTGCAACGTTGTGCAGAATTTGGCGCGATGCATGTGCATGGCGGTGAATTGCCATTTAAAGATTTACCACGCTTTTAGCGCCAGTATTATTTATGGATACCCTTACTAACGCACTCGTCGAACAAATCAGCCAGGCCTATCATGATGGCAGCGCATTGCGCATCCGTGGTGGTGACACTAAAGCCTTCTATGCACGAGACATCATCGCAGATGATCTCCAGCTGAATACACTACAAGGCATTGTTGATTATGAACCGACCGAGCTCTATATCACTGCCTATGCAGGGACACCCCTGAAAGTACTGAAGCAGGCATTAGCTGAAAAACAACAGATGTTTGCGTTTGAACCGCCTGCCTATGGTGATGCTGCGACGCTTGGTGGCACCGTAGCCTGTGCCCTATCTGGTCCTGCTAGAGCTTATCGTGGTGGCTTACGTGATAGCGTATTAGGTGCTGAGATTATCAATGGTAGAGGCCAAGCCCTGCGCTTTGGTGGCCAAGTAATGAAAAACGTAGCCGGTTATGACGCCGCCCGTCTGATGTCAGGTGCCTTTGGCACATTGGGTGTGATGACTAAGATATCATTACGCGTTATGCCTCAACCTGAAGCTGAATTAACCCTTTGCTTTGAGGCCAGTCTAGAAGATCTACAACGCTGGGAGCCTGATTGGCGCCGACGCTCTTTACCGTTAAGTGCTAGCTACCTAGAAAATGGCAAACTGTATGCCCGCTTTTCCGGTAACAGTGATTTCCTAAGCAAATTAAGACATCAGTTAGGTGCTGAGAAAGTGAACCAGGCCGAAGCCTTTTGGCAATCCGTCTGTGAACAGAAACGCGATAGCTTTACTCAGGCTAAGGCCCTTTGGCGTATTAACCTAGCCGCCGACCAAGCTGATTTGGGCTTACCTGCAAAGACACTGTATGAATGGGGTGGTGCACTACGTTGGTATGCACAAAATGATGATGACTCACTAAGCGCGACAGAGCTTGCCGACATTGTGCAGAAACAAGGTGGTCAACTACAGTTATTCCGTGGTGATAAAACACAGACTAACGAGCCTATGGGCAACTTAGAGCCTGCTCTGCAGCAATTACA
>DGKH01000047.1:0-5867 GCA_002386945.1 Proteobacteria bacterium UBA4575 | reverse complement strand
GGCAGCAGGGTTAATGACATCCTCCGTAAATGCGTGCATTGTGGCTTTTGCAATGCCACCTGTCCGACGCATCAGGTCACAGGTAATGAACTGGATGGTCCACGTGGTCGCATCTATCTAATTAAAGAAGCACTAGAAGATCAAGCGGTCAGCAATGCTAGTTTGCAACACATTGATAGCTGCCTGTCCTGTCTCAATTGCGAGACCACCTGCCCGTCGGGTGTTGAGTATCGTGAGTTAATTGATTTTGGAAAACAGACTTTATTACAACGCGTACCCCGAAAATGGTGGCCTAGAACACTACGTCATCTACTCTGCTTTGTTTTCACTCGACCGCGATTATTACACCCCTTCTATTGGCTTGCGCGCAATCTAAAACTGACTCCAAACGTTACTGTAAAAACCTCTTATAAGAGCACAGCAGAAACAAAGAACCCTGAATACCTCATATTAAAAGGCTGTGTGCAGTCAGTTGCCGCACCAGGTATTGCTGAGAAACTTCAGCAGCTTTTAGCACGCGCGGATATCAGCAGTCACCTTGATAGCTATAACCATTGCTGTGGTGCCATTGAATATCACAATGATGCCGAGGAAAAATCCTTAGATCGGATCAAGAAAAATATCGATAGTTGGCATACGCAGATCGAAAACGGTTGCAAAGCTATTATCATGACTGCCAGTGGCTGTGGCGCGATGCTGCAGGAATATCCTCGATTGCTTGCCCATGATGAGCACTATGCTGAAAAAGCAAAACGAGTAGCAGAACATAGCTTAGATGCATCAGAAGTCTTAAGCCGGCTACCCCTACGCAAAAGCCAGCCCACGCTAAACCATATTGTATTTCATCCACCCTGCACCTTGCAGCATGCACAACAGTTAGATCATCATGCCGAGGAGATACTGACTCGTGCAGGCTATCAGTTACAACCCTTTACAGACCGCCATCTATGCTGTGGATCAGCTGGGACCTATTCGATACTACACACTGAGATGGCTAACAAACTGCGACAAGACAAGTTAGAAAAACTAGAAGAAGTACCCGTCGAGTTGATTGCGAGTGCCAATATCGGCTGTATGCTGCACCTACAAAAAGGCACTCAAACGCCTGTAAGGCATTGGTTGGAATTGGTCGAACTAGACCACTAATAAACACTTTTAAAGGCACTTTAAGACCATGCATCCAGAGCATATTATATCAACGATCTTTTTGATCTTTACCGGCGCCGCAGTATTGGCAACCGTCGCCTTATATGCTCGCCAGACCTTGCTAGTGGCCTACATAGCCATTGGCCTTATCCTTGGGCAATCGGGCTTTAATCTGATCGCTGATGCCGGCTTTCTACAACAAATCTCTGATATCGGCATCATGTTCTTGCTGTTTTTATTAGGTCTTAATCTAAACCCAAATAAGCTAATTCATTTGCTCAAGAGCTCAACCATCTTAGTTGTTGCAAGCTCATTACTATTTGCTGGCTTTGGTTATTTGATTGCCATTAGTTTTGGTTTTAGTTCGACTGAATCATTAGTTATTGCTGCCAGTAGCATCTTCTCTAGCACCATCATTGGTTTGAAATTACTACCGACCACAGTGCTGCATCACCGCCATACCGGTGAGATCATTATTAGTATTTTATTACTGCAAGATTTGATTGCGATCGGACTATTGATGTTCTTACATACACAAGGACAAGTTAACGCGAATGATCCTAGCGCACAGCAGCACTTACTGACCTTATTAATCTCATTCCCAACCATTATTTTAGTGGCCTATCTATCTGAAAAATATATCTTACAAAGGCTGTTCCTACGCTTTGATACCATCTTAGAATATGTTTTTCTATTAGCTATTGCCTGGTGCTTGGGGCTGGCCGAACTGGCCACTCTTATGGGGCTTTCGCATGAGATTGGCGCATTTATCGCAGGTGTAGCTATTGCTAGTGGGCCTATCTCAAAGTTCATCGCCGAGAGTTTGAAACCATTGCGCGATTTCTTCCTGATTATCTTCTTTTTCACTATTGGTGCTAGCTTCGACATCAGTCAGCTGGGTGACATTCTTATCCCAGGCATTATCTTGGCCGTGTTTGCACTTGCCCTTAAACCTATTATCTTTAAAAAGTTATTACAGCTATCGGGTGAAGATACAGCGGTTGCTACCGAGGTTGGCTTTCGAGTTGGACAACTCAGTGAGTTTTCTATTCTATTGGGGGCGCTTGCACTGCAGGTTGGTGTTATTAGCCAGTCGGCATCACAGTTGATTCAGCTAGCGACCCTACTGACTTTCATCGTCTCTTCATATCTGATCGTATTTCGTTACCCAACACCTATCGCAACATCAGATCATCTACGTAGGGATTGATTTGCGCCGTAATTTACGGCTGTGATCGACTACCAAGAATATTCAATATTAGCGCTGAGGATATTAATCAGGGTAAAGCCTGTGTGTAACGATAGGTTCCGATCAAGATCATATTCAAAGCCATGATAGAGATAAGGAGCAAAACCAACACCTGTCTTGTCACCAATGCTTTTATAAACTTTATTGTCGCCGCAGTCGTTAAAGATATCACTGGGGCCATCACCAACATAGGCATACACACCATTAAAAGATAGCCTATCGCTGAAATGCCTCCAATGCTTTCTGGCACCTAGAACCAAACAACGCTTCCCGCCACTGTGAATTAAACTTCCGATAATCGCATCATCAAAGAAATCCTCTTCTGGTAACGCGATCGAAAACAAACTGAGTTGATTAGAAAAGCCTTCAACCGTGCTATCGGAGCTACTCAGCAGGTGATGAACAAATGATAGACCATGCACACCGTATCGATTAGAGCCGTTTAAAGTAGGATCTTGGGCGTAAATAGAGGTAGAGATTGTCAATAACGACAGGCAAAGCAGTTGGTTTCGAAGATTCATTAAAGGGGCACAATTAATAGTTAAGTAATAATACCTTTTTAGTGCCCTTAATCCAACAGACAGCGGTATAAATTCAGCACAAGGCTACAGCCTTAAACATTTGTTACAACCCCACAGACTGGCTATACAAACGAGTGAATCAACAATCCCAGCACTGCGCTGATCATAATAACCATCATGATATTCAGCTTGAAGTAAAACAGTCCTAACATCGCCACAACACTAATAGCTAAAGATGGTAAGTCGATCGCCTCACCAAAACCTTGTGGCCACAGCATATGATAAGCAAAGAAGACCGCTAGATTCAAAATCACACCGACGACAGCTGCTGTAATCGCCGTCAGAGGCGCCGTAAATTTGAGATTGCCATGGGTGGTCTCAATAAATGGGCCACCGGCAAAGATGAAGACAAACGATGGCACAAAGGTAAACCACGTCACCAGCGAGGCAGCCACCGCACCTGCAAGAAATAACTGATCTGGGCCAAATAACTCATTCACATAGCCACCAATAAAACCGACGAAGGCCACCACCATAATCAAGGGCCCTGGTGTGGTTTCACCCAGCGCCAAGCCATCCATCATCTGTTGTGGTGTAGCCCAGCCGTAATGAGTCGCTGCCCCTTGATAAATGTAAGGTAACACTGCGTAGGCGCCACCGAATGTCACTAAAGCCGCTTTTGTGAAGAACCAGGCCATCTGAGTCAAGGTATGCTCCCAACCATAGATGAAATGCAGTAGGCCAATTGGAATCAGCCACAATAGGAAACCAATAGCAAAAGCTAGGACCAATTTTGAAACACTGAACTGAGCATGCTGAGGCAACACGCTATGGTCATCAATAATCGCCGGCAATTTCGACTCTGTGGCCTTTCCATGCCCAGCCTTTGCAGAAAATTGATGCGGCCATAAACGCCCACCAAAGAAACCAATAAGACCAGCAAGCAGGACGATTAAAGGGAACGGTAACTTGAGCCAAAAGATCGCTAGAAATGCGCCGACTGCGATGCCGAACAAGACGCCATTACTGATCGCACGTGAACCGATACGATACGCAGCAAACAAGATGATAGCGGTTACTGCTGGCTTGATACCATAGAACACACCCATGACCAGTGGTACATCGCCATAAGCAATATAGACCCAAGACAGGCCAATCAATATAAATAAGGAAGGCAGTACAAACAACGCACCAGCGATAATGCCACCCCAACCCCTGTGCATTAACCAACCAATATAGGTCGCCAGCTGTTGCGCCTCAGGCCCCGGCAACAACATGCAGTAATTCAATGCATGTAAGAATCTACTCTCTGAAATCCAGCGCCGTTTTTCGACCAACTCTTGGTGCATGATGGCAATTTGTCCGGCAGGACCACCAAAGCTAATAAAGCCTAGCTTCAACCAAAATAGAATAGCGTCAGTAAAAGGGATTTGGTCAGTGCTTACTGCCTCTGCAAGCTCTTTCAGTGTCTTGTTATCACTCATAGGAGGACCTGCTTTTAGGCCTAAGCCTATGAATTAATCGACACCAAGTATGAGGCTAGAAGATCTTATTGAGTCAAATCAGGTTTTCTATACGGCAAATTACCCTAATATTATTCATAGGTGCATAGATAAGCCGTTGCCCGCATCACCTTAACATCAAAGCTGGCATTGGCCACCACTTCAAACTGATCACCATGCGTGTATGGCTTAAACTCATCCTGTCCTGGCAGCTTAGCCCATAACTCACCATCAATAATCGTCATACGTTCATACTGACTGGTAGAAAAAGTATAGTCACCTGCTTCCATCACGCCGACTGTGGTTGCCAAGGATTCACCTTGATAGGCAATTGAAAGGACTTGATCATCAAAATACGCATTCACTTTAAGCATTACATACTCCTGCAATCTGAATAGAGAAAATTGACCCATATTATAAGGTGAATAGTCATCGAAGAATAAAAACCCACAGATACAAAAACGCCCACTATAAGTGGGCGTTTTTATCTGAACTACTGGCTTTTAAAAAAAGCCAATAACTACACCTTAACGTGTGGTCAAAATAGCCTGAAATGGATCCGCACCCATTTTCACCATCGTGCCTACACCACCGTTACTGCCTGCATCAACACTCACTGCATCGGTCAATTTAAAACTCAAAGTGAATTGAGTTGTCGGTGTTACTACCAATGCCGTTGTAAGATCAACCACCCAGAGTATTCGACTAGCATTCGCACAGCTTGTCGCATCAGTAATGCCATTATTTTGAAGCAATCTACCAGAGGCCGTGCCGTTACTCATAGTGAATCCAGTATCTACTATACTGAAGCCAGCACCGCAATTTTCACCCATAGTATCAATAACCTCATACGAAACTACCGGATTAGCACTATCCGCCGAACCACAATCTAACGCAGGACTAATAGGGTCAGATATAGCTACAACCCCATGAGCTTCATGCGTATAACCATCACCACTCATAGCTGTAGTTATGCCATTAGTCCAGCAGCTAGTACCAGTACCATTAGAGCCTACAAGCTGCTCTGAAAAAGTTTCAGTGTGCGTAATGCCTAGCTTATTGGATAAAACTCCCACCATGTAGCCATAGCTTCCTGGAGCGATTTCAAACTCACCAGTAGCCAAGGCTGATTCTGCCGGATATGAAATCGTATGTTGCACACCATTAACTGCATTACTGTTTAGCATGAACTGACAACTCGACAGATCATTGGTCGATGGATCTTCAGTACAAATACCTAATTTATAAAAGTTCACGGTATATGCATCAGGGATTGCCGGACAAGCATCACCCATACCGTAAGTACTATCTTTCAGTATCGCAGGCGGACTACCTACACCGTCATTATCAGTGACAACAGCGCCGTTAATGTCACGCACACAGGTCGCACTTGCAGTTGATATGAGCAGCATCAACACAGCAGGCACAAAAACAACAGACTTAAATTTA
>DGKH01000060.1:12164-55116 GCA_002386945.1 Proteobacteria bacterium UBA4575 | reverse complement strand
TGTTCCATAAGTACATGAACGAGCGAATGAACAAGTGGGATGGCGAGATGGCATCAGAAGGCGAATTAAAGATCGCTGGTAAGATGAACAAGATCGCAAACTACACGTAAGTTTGACTCTGAAGTGAAGAAAAGCCCCCTCTCTTGGGGGCTTTTTTTTGTCTGCGTTTTTTAGCAAGCTGGCGCATATACTTTATGCTGGCGTGATTTCGCTGGTCTATATCAATTAATCCTTACATAAACCTGCCTTGGCAGCTGTTTAGGTCTCTAGCTATGAGTAGAAAAATTCTGTCGCAATCACTTGCGGAACAAATTAGTGGTCAAGATCTTGGCGACGCACGTGTATTTTTTGAAAATGAGTTGAAACAAGCGAATAAGCAACTCAGTGCCCTCGGTGATGAGGCTACTGCGCTGGATAGTGCTTATATCTTGATTCAGATGGCCCGATCTAATCTTGGCTTGGGTGATAAAGAAAGTTGCTGGCAGACAGCTCGCCCATTGTTGGATGTGTTTATCCAGTCAGGTGAGTTTGAATTGGCCGTTGAGGCCTGCGAGCTTTTATATTTATCTGAGCAAGAGGATTCAATCATTGCTTTAGGCCATGCCTGTTGGTTGGCCGTAACTTATCCAATGAAGCCTGCATTAAGTATCGATATGCTGTCTTATATTATTGATGAGACACCAGATAACTCAGACGGTGCTGCAGTGGCTGGGGTGGTTGCCTTATATTTGGCAGAAACACGGGCAGAAGGCTCAGATCGTGAGAGTTTGGTTTTCTTGGCCAAGCAATTGATTGCAATAGTGGCTAAGCGTCATCGCGGTATTGAAGATGCAGAAACGATCAAGATTTGGATCGAGATGTTAGAGTTGAATGATCTAGATGAGTTGTTTAAGCGCTTAGCAAAGATGCTTGATGCAATTGTTGGTAATAGCTGGTGGGTCGATCGAGATGCCTTACGTGCAGAACTGCCCGATCAATAAGCTTGGACTGGTAAAGTTAGAAGATTAAACTAAGATGACTAGCGAATAAGTCACTAGTTGCGGCAACTAGGCAGTTGCCGCAGTAATACGGCTAGCGATTACTTGTACTTCTTATTGTACTCATCGAATGAACCAGAGAAGCCATCATGTGACTCTGCGCCATGTCCAGCGTGTTCCATTGTCGAGTGATCCATTGTCGAATGGTCCATCATGCCTTCTTCTCCGGTGCTAAAGCTAGCTATGTCGCGATCGTTAAGATAAAAAGCGACTAATGCCGCAGCGACAACGACAAAAACGATGATTCCTGGTAATTTTGAATTGCTCATATTGATTAAGTCTCCTCGAAGATTGAAGTTTGCTAGTAGCCAATTTGTATTGTTTCTATAATATTCCGGAATGCTACGGGGCTAATCCCTCAGGGTCAATGACGAGTGTCTGTTACCTTTACCTTTTTAAGCGGCAATAAGCATGGCATTAAGTATAAATGAGTCTGGATAAGACCAACCATCGCGCCATTATCCATGTCGATATGGATGCTTTTTACGCCTCGGTGGAGCAGCGTGATTTCCCACAGTATCGAGGTAAGCCCTTGATTGTAGGGGGAGATCCATTACGCCGTGGCGTCGTGGCTACCTGTAGCTATGAGGCACGCAAATTCGGCATTCATTCAGCAATGGCCAGTGTGACCGCCTTAAGAAAATGTCCACAGGCCATTTTCTTAAGGCCACGATTTGAGGCTTATCGTCAGGTATCAAGCGATATTCGGCGGATTTTTTCACGGTTTAGTGATCGTATAGAGCCACTGTCATTGGATGAGGCCTATCTGGATGTGACCGAGCATGCACGTGCGCCGAACTCTAGTGTCTTGATTGCTAAAGACATTAGGGCGCAAATCAAGCAAGAAACTGGGCTTATTGCCTCTGCCGGCGTCTCCTATAACAAATTTTTAGCGAAAATAGCGTCTGATCGATGCAAGCCGGATGGCCTACTCTATATTTCACCCGAACAGGGGCCTGCCTTTGTGCAGGGCCTTAAGATTCGTGATTTTTATGGTGTTGGTAAGGCCACTGAGCAGACCATGCACGGCCTAGGGATTGAAACAGGAGCTGATCTATTACGTTGGCATTTAGCTGAATTACAGGCCCTATTTGGCAGTAGTGCCGAGTATTACTATCAAGTAGCGCGTGGCATTGATGAGCGTCCGGTGACGCACAATCGGATTCGGAAGTCGGTCAGTACGGAAGATACCTTTGATCAAGACCTGTCTGAACAAGAGGCCATGTTGAGCATTTTGCGAGAACAGGCGGAGCAGTTACAAGGGCAATTGGCTAAGCTTCAAGTAAAGGGTAAAACTCTCACAATTAAAGTGAAATTCAGTGATTTCTCACAGCTTACACGGTCGCTTTCAAAGACCCAGAGTTTTCACTCGGCAGAGAGTATTATCGTGGAACTTCCGGCCTTATTGGAGAGTGCTCTGATCAAACCGTTGGCTGTTAGATTGTTAGGTGTCGGGGTTTCTAGCTTGATTGCCTTAGATGAGATTGAAAATAATAACCAGATTGACCTCTTTCAGGAGTAATTGGCTGTTTGGCGGTGTTAATAGTGAGCCAAAATAAGCGCCTTAAGTTGTCCTGAAAATGGCCTTGTAGTATGTTATCAGTAATGATTTAAGGCTGATAAAAGCCAATTAAATAATATAAAGAAATCCAGGAGAGTGGAGCTCACCCCCTATGACAGATATTAATAAAATTCCTGAAGTATCAAGCAGGATTACTGTTCCTGAAGGTTACTCAGTACATCATTCATTTTGTCCGCATGATTGCCCAGATTCATGTTCAATGCTGGTTACGCGAAATGATAAAACCGGCAAGGCAGTCCGTGTTCAGGGCGACCCCACTCATCCTATTACGCGCGGTTACCTGTGTAATAAGGTTAACCACTACCTGGATTTTGTTTATAACGATAATCGTGTCCTATACCCACACAAACGCGTAGGTCCTAAGGGCCCTGGCGCGAAGTTTGAGCGTATTACATGGGATGAAGCCCTAGAAACGATTACTAATAACTTCAAAGAGACCATCGATAAGTATGGTTCGGAAGCGGTTCAGCCGTACTCTTACTCTGGCACTATGGGTATGGTCGGTTACTGGACTATGGATAGTCGTTTCTGGAATAAGATGGAAGCAGCCAGACTCGAGCAATCGATTTGTATTTACGCCGCTATGTGGGCGGGCTTGCATACCTATGGTATGGCCCATGCCAACACATCGATCCATGAGGCGGCAGAAGAAGCTGACCTGATCATTCTATGGGGTGCTAACTTAGTTAGTACCGGTGTGCATGCAATTCCATTTATCCGTGAAGCAAAACAACGCGGTGCTAAATTGATTGTGATCGATCCACGTAAGACGCGTACCACTATGATGGCAGATTGGCATATTCAACCTAAGCCAGGTACTGATGCGGCCTTAGCCCTCGGCATGATGAAAGTGATTGTCGATAAAGATATGCATGATCTAGAGTTCTTGAAGGAACAGACACTAGGTTGGGAAAAGTTGCTTGAGACTAAGCTACCTGATTACCCACTGGATAAAGTCGAAAAGATTACCGGTGTTTCTGCTGCAGATATCGAGCAGTTTGCAGTTGAATATGCATCGGCTAAGATTGCAGTTATCCGTGCTAACTATGGCCTGAACCGTCACCAGAATGCTGGTCAGATGTGTCGTGCCATTTTAACGCTGCCTTGTATTACAGGTTCATGGCGTGAGCGTTGTGGTGGTGCTAGTTTCGGTAACCTCGAAGAGATGTGGCTACGTCATGATTTAGCCAAACTACATCGCCCAGATTTAGGTGATCGTGCCTCTAAGCGTATGGTTAGTATGGTACAGATTGGTCGCGCTCTGCGTGACAACGTTGGCTATGATGAAGTACCGCTAGATCCACCAATCAAATCTATGTTTGTCTATAACTCAGATCCAGCAAACTGTGCACCGAATTCAAATGCAGTGCGTGAAGGAATGGCGCGTGATGATTTGTTTGTTGCTGTGCACGAGACCTTTTGGACCGATACCTGTGAGTACGCCGATATCGTGCTACCTGCAGATACACAATTAGAACGTCAGGACTTAGTCGCCACTTACGGTAACTGGTACTACGTTATGAACGAGCCAATCATTGAGCCATTAGGCGAGAGCGTGCGTAACTCTGAATTGTTCCGCATGTTGGCGAAGAAGATGGGTTACGAAGATGAAAACGATAATGCCTTCACGCAAACCGATGAAGAGATTATCCGTGACATCCTAGTGCAAGACGAAGTAAACCCTTTGATGGAAGGCATTACCTACGAAGATCTGAAAAAGAATGGTTGGGCACGTGCTAACACAGAGACCGATCGTCGTAATTTCCAGAAGAATGGCTGGCCAACACCTAGTGGCAAGATCGAAATCTTCTCTGCTGCATTAGCGGAGGAGGGTGTTGATCCATTGCCAAGCTATGTGCCAGAGATTGAAGGCCAAGAAGATGAGTTGCGTTCTAAGTACCCACTACAAGTACTCAGTAGCGCATCACATTACTTCATTGGTGATTCATTCCAGTCGGTCCCTAGACTACAAGCGATGCAGTCGCGCCCAACAGTCGAGTTAAGCCCTGAAGAAGCGGCTAGACGTCAGCTGAAAGATGGTGATCTCTGTCGTTTATATAACGACCGTGGTGATACCTTTGCCTATGCCGTTATTATTGAAGGCATGCTCAGCGGTATGTGTTCTACGCAGAAGCAATTTAAGGGTAGTAACACGCCAGGTGGTGTGAACATTAATGCCTTGAATTCAGAGATGCTGACAGACTTCGGTAAGAGCCCAACGTTCTACTCATGTTTAGTAGAAGTTGAAAAAGCCGATGAAGGCATGCGTAAGGAAGCCCTGCTGAAAGAATGGGGTGGTAAAAAAGGCTACATTAAGAAATGGCATGAAGATCCAAGGAACCAGGGTCTAACAGCAAGCGATGAGGAGATCCTTGCTGAAGCTGAAAAAATTCATCCAGGAGTATTTAAGTAATGGCAAAACTTGAGACCTTTAATGATCCCTTTGATCAGTTTATAAGGAAATTACCTGAGCCGAACCCAAACATTCAGACTTTAAGAGTCCAGAGTAATGAAGGGGTTATCACTAAGTTTAAGAATCTAACAGCAGATACTTATGAAGTGGTCATTACCTGCCCAGAGGGCTCACATAAATTGTGTGCCCGTGCTGGCCAGTACGGTACGATTAAAGTAGAAGGCATTCAAAAGCCACGCTCTTATTCCTTTGCGCAAACACCAGAACGAGAGAATGAAAATGAATATACATTTTTCATTCGTCTAGTACCGGGTGGTGAATTGTCGGCATGGTTGGCTGAGAAAAATCGTGAAGGTGAAAAGGTTGTCTTGTCTGGCCCTATGGGTAAGTTTGGCCTGGATGATTCGGTAAAGCCTATGGTTTGTATCGCTGGTGGTAGTGGCATGAGTGCGATTAATGCCTTAGTGCAGCAGGTTGAAGCACATGGGATTGCAAGAGATTGTTACTTCTTCTACGGTGCACGTGAGCAAAAAGATTTATACCTGCAAGATGAACTGAAGGCGTTAGCAGAAAAGTGGCCAGCTGGTAGTAAGTTTGAATTCATTCCAGTGCTGTCAGAAGAACCTGAAGGTAGTGACTGGCAAGGTCCACGTGGCTTTGTAACGCAGCATGTGAAAGAAGCTTACTTGGATGCGGGTATTGTATCCGGAGATAACCTGAAGGCATTCTTCTGTGGCCCACCACCGATGATTGATCATGGTGTCAAAGTCTTGCTAGAAGCGGGCCTATCAAATGATGATATCTACTACGATAAGTTTGAAGATATGCGTTCACCAGCGCCAGTTATTGATAATGAAAAATGTGTGTTGTGTGATGAATGCTTGATGGTGAAGGCGACTGAAAAATGCATCACTGAAGCGACTAACTTCGAAAAGAATGCAGAAGGTCAGATTGTGTCATTTGAGCGTGTACGCCCAGGTCATACCTCAGGTCTTTATTACAATGCATTATTTATTGATGAGGCAGAGTGTATTCGCTGTTATGCCTGTATTGAGGCCTGTCCTCATGAGGCGATTTCTCCAAACTATGATGCAGTTCCTAAGACCCTGCGGCAGTACTAGTTTGTATCCGCAAAAATAATCTTTGCTTTAAAAAGCTACTCTAGGCAACTGGAGTGGCTTTTTTTTCGCTATTAAAATAATGAAAAGGAATCTATCTATGCGAAAAATAATCAGTCTATTGGTGATTTTATTCATCAGTATCAATGCGGTATCGGCAGATCAAGACAGTGGACGTTTCACTGAGGGCGTTTTCTGGAAGATAGAAAAAGAAGGTGAATTTGTTGGCTACATCTTTGGTACCTTGCATATGAATGATGAGCGTATCGCTAAGATTCACGACAAAATTATTCCCTATCTAGATAATGCTGTAAGTTTTGCGATGGAGTCATTCCCTAGTGATCACTACTGGAATCCGTACCAAGGTAGTCAATTAATTAAGAGTGATATGGTATTGCCGAAGGGTGAGACGCTAGATCAATTGATCGGGCCGGAAACATATAAACGAGTTGAAACAGTGTTGAGTGGCCTACTCGGCATGAAGCCAGAATTGGTGAAGACCCTACGTCCTTGGGCGGCCATGCGTAGTTTTGCCGTACGCGCTAAAAGCAATAAGGTTATCTTAGATTATGCACTGCTAGATCGTGCTGCATCACAAGATAAAGAGCTCTATCAAGTAGAATCGATTGAAGAGTTTATTGTCACACTACAAGAAATGCCATTAGATGCACAGGTGGCGTTACTGGAGTTCACAGTGGCGAGTTATGACGATATGTATCAGATTATTGATGACATGTTGGATTCATATTTGGAGCAAGATCTAAAAGAGATGTTTCGGATCGGTACGCGTTTTATTCCTGATCAGCCAGAAAATAAACAGTGGCGTGATGTCTATCTGAAGCATGTGGTGTTGAATCGTAACATTGTGATGGAGCATTACATGCGTAAGGCCATGCGCGAGCGAAATACTTTTATAGCGATTGGTGCGATCCATCTATACGGTGATAAAGGCGTCTTGGCCTTGATGGAAAAAGATGGCTATACGGTTAGTAAGCAAGACCTATAAAGACCGAGTAGTGCGATAGAAAAAGCCCGCTAGGAGATGCGCTCTTAGCGGGCTTTTTTATTCGGCATATAAGGTCGTGAGGATGCCTTAACTACGCCCATAGATTGGAATAGAAGCGCCTGAGATGGACTTAGCTTGATCGCTGCATAAGAAGGCCATGGTCGCCGCAATGTCTGCACAAGGCACCCAGTCGCTAAAGTCTGCATTTGGCATGTCTGCCCGATTTGTAGGGGTATCGATAGTGCCCGGCAAGATACTATTCACGGTAATGTTACTCATCTTATGTTCTGCCGCTAAACATTCACTCAAAGTCACTACAGCACTTTTAGAAATGCAGTAAGGTGCCATGTTGGCCTTGCCCTGCTCAGCGGCACGGGCAGACACATTAATAATCCGACCATTACCCTGTTTTAGCATGCTAGGGATGGCGGCCTTACAGGTGTGCATAACGGCCTTAAAATTCATATCAAACATGGTGTTAAAATCGCTGTCACTTAATTCATGAACTGGCGTACCCATGCTGAAACCACCAGCAACATTGAGTACTGCATCGATGCGCCCAGTATGCTGGATGATGTCTTTGAATAGCTGTTGTACGTTCTGCATCTGACTTAAATCACAGGCTAGTGTGAGTGCGACCTGTTCGCCGTACTGCTCGGCCAGTTGCTCTAATTTTTCTGCTGAGCGTGAGCTTAAGATAAGCTTTGCGTTAGCCTTGGCGAAGGTCTCTACACAGGCCTGGCCTAAAGCACCGGTGGCACCTGTGATAAGTACGAATTGATTGCTTAGATCAGTCATATGTCATATTTCCAAAAAATGTAAAAAGAGTCTGCGCATAAAAAAGGCGACAAATAGATTGCCGCCTAAGCTTGTGCCACTTTGCAGTGGCCCCATAACACTATATGTCTAACAGTTAATGGACTACCACTGTAGTGCGCCACCTGTTTGATATTCTGTTACTCGAGTTTCAAAGAAGTTCTTTTCTTTCTTCAGGTCTAGAAGTTCAGACATCCAAGGGAATGGATTGCTTACCCCTTCATATTGTGGAGTGATACCAATCTGTGAGCAGCGACGGTTTGCGATGTATTGTAGGTATTCAGCAAACATATTTGCATTCAGGCCGAGAATGCCACGTGGCATAGTGTCCTGTGCGTACTGCGTCTCAAGTTTTACTGCATCCATAATCAAAGTGATGATTTCTTGTTGGAATTCGTCTGTCCAAAGATGAGGATTTTCCAACTTGATTTGGTTGATGACATCAATACCAAAGTTCATATGCATAGACTCATCACGCATAATGTATTGGAACTGCTCAGCAACACCAGTCATCTTATTGCGACGGCCCATAGATAAGATTTGGACGAATCCAACATAGAAGAAAATGCCTTCAAAGATCACGTAGAACGCGATTAAGTCACGTAGTAGGCGTTGGTCAGTTTCAGGTGTGCCGGTTGCGAAATCAGGGTCACCTAAGCTCTGCGTGAAGGGTAGTGCCCACTCCGCCTTGCGTGCGACTGAAGGGACTTCACGGTACATGTTGAAGACTTCACCTTCATCTAGGCCTAGTGACTCGATGCAATACTGATAAGCATGCGTATGTAGGGCTTCTTCAAAAGCCTGACGCAGTAGGTATTGGCGACACTCAGGGTTGGTGATGTGCTTATAGACAGCCAGTACTAAGTTATTGGCTACCAGTGAATCAGCAGTTGAGAAGAAGCCTAGGTTACGTTTGATCACAGTACGCTCATCATCGGTCAAACCTTGAGGGTCTTTCCATAATGCGATATCAGCGGTCATGTTGACCTCTTGTGGCATCCAGTGGTTAGCACAACCATCTAGATACTTAGTCCAAGCCCATTCGTATTTGAAAGGCACCAGCTGATTGAGGTCGGCATGGCAGTTAATGATCTTTTTGTCATCAACGCGGATACGCGCAGCACCCATCTCGATATCTTCAAGACCAGTGGCCCCAGTATCGACTACTGCTGAGCTGTCTGCATTTTGAGCCGGAGCCGCGTCTGTAGTTGTCGCTTCTAGGTCAAAGGGTTGTGCTGCAATTGTAGGCTGCGCTGGGCTAGTACCTAGGTTACTTGCGAGTGGATCATCCCAATTTTGCATTTCAGTGTTCCTTATATGGTTACACGCAACTTATGCGTGATGTTGCTTAATTTTTGCCTTGATTGTTCGGCGTGCTTATTGGCACGCATCACAGTCTGGGTCTAATAATGAGCAAGCTGTTGGTGCGGCAGGCGCACTAGCCGAGCTTTGTACGGCATTCAGTTTGCTTTCCTGATGGTTATCCATGGTGCTTTTTTCTACGTGTGTCGCGCCAATAGAGCGTAGGTAGTAAGTAGTCTTCAATCCACGAACCCAAGCCAACTTATATAGGTTATCCATCTTTGAACCAGATGGCTCAGCCATATAGAGGTTGAGTGACTGTCCTTGATCAATCCATTTTTGGCGACGCGATGCAGCTTCTACTAACCAGCGTGGATCTACTTCAAATGCCGTTGCATAAAGCTGCTTTAGATCATCCGGGATGCGATCAATATTTTGCACACTACCGTCATAATATTTCAGGTCATTGACCATGACGTTGTCCCATAGGTTGGCCTGTTTAAGATCGTTAATCAGGTGCCAGTTAGAGACAGTAAACTCACCTGACAAATTCGATTTTACGAATAGGTTTTGGTAAGTCGGCTCGATACTTTGGGTCACACCACAGATATTCGAGATGGTCGCTGTTGGCGCAATGGCCATGGTATTGGAGTTGCGCATACCAACCATTTGTACCTGTTGGCGTAGGCTATCCCAGTCCATAGTGCTAGAGCGATCGACGGTTAAGAAGCCACCACGCTCTTGTTCTAATCTATCGATCGAATCGATAGGTAGGATGCCCTGTGACCAGTAAGAGCCAGGGTAGCTAGCATAGCTTCCACGTTCTGCTGCAAGGTCTGAAGACGCTTTGATAGAGTAGTAGCTAATTGCTTCCATTGAGCGATCAGCAAATTCAACCGCCTGCTCACTGGCATAGGCAACACGTAACTTATAAAGCGCGTCCTGAAAGCCCATTAGACCCAAGCCAACTGGGCGGTGCTTTAGGTTGGAGGTGCGAGCCTTACCGACACTGTAATAGTTGTAGTCGATGACGTTATCTAACATGCGCATGGCAGTGGTGATGGTCTGCTCTAACTTCTCATGGTCTATCCCGTCCTCATTAGTATGAGCAGCTAGGTTGACTGAGCCTAAGTTACATACTGCAATTTCGGTATCCGAAGTATTCAGTGTGATCTCAGTACAGAGGTTAGAAGAGTGCACGGTACCGACATGGCCTTGTGGCGATCGGATATTGCACGGATCCTTGAAGGTGATCCAAGGATGTCCAGTCTCGAACAACATGCCTAGCATTTTGCGCCATAAATCGGTCGCTGGCATTTGCTTGAAATTTTTGATCTCACCGGCAGCTGCCTTGGCTTCGTAATGCGCGTAACGCTGTTCAAACGCATTACCGTATAAATCGTGTAGGTCTGGGCAGTCGTTTGGTGAGAACAGTGTCCAATCACCTTCTTCGCTGACACGCTTCATGAATAGATCAGGGATCCAGTTGGCCGTGTTCATATCGTGTGTACGACGACGGTCATCACCGGTGTTTTTGCGTAGGTCTAGGAACTCTTCGACATCTAAGTGCCAAGTCTCTAGATAGGCACACATGGCACCCTTACGCTTACCACCTTGGTTAACCGCAACAGCAGTGTCATTTGCGACCTTAAGGAATGGCACGATACCCTGTGACTTACCGTTAGTACCCTTAATGTGTGAGCCCATAGAGCGCACAGGGGTCCAGTCGTTACCTAAGCCACCGGCAAACTTTGAGAGCATCGCATCATCTTTAATTGCATCAAAGATACCATAGAGATCATCTGGCACCGTAGTGAGGTAGCAAGAAGAAAGCTGTGGACGCAAAGTGCCTGAGTTGAATAGGGTTGGTGTCGAGCTCATGAAGTCGAATGAAGACAACAGACGGTAGAACTCAATGGTACGGTCTTCGCGCTCAACTTCATTGATGGCAAGACCCATGGCGACACGCATGAAAAAGGCCTGTGGCAATTCAAAGCGGATGTCATCACTATGGATGAAATAGCGGTCATATAAGGTCTGTAGACCTAAGTAGGTGAATTGGTAATCACGATCAGGTAGCAGAGCTGCAGTTAGCTTATCTAAGTCGTATTCATTCGCCAGGCGAGCATCTACTAGCTCAAGATCTGCCGCTTTTTGAATGTAGTCTCTAAAATACTGGCCATAGCCTTCTCTTATTTCTTCTTGAGTTGCCTCAGCGGGACGGCCAGCTAAGAAGGTCAGGGCTTCGCGACGCAGGCTATCGAGTAAAAGTCTGGCGGCGACGTAGCTATAATTTGGTTCTTTTTCAATCAGGGTGCGCGCACTCATGGTTAATGCCGTAGAGACTTCAATCTCTGGCACACCATCATAAAGATTGCGTAGTGTTTCCGTGATAATCGGCGTTGCATCGACTGAGTCTAGGTTTTTACAGGCGTCATTGACGACTGATTGCATGCGCGCACTGTCTAGTGGCTTGGTCATACCATCGAGGCTGCTGACTTGCAGGCCGCTGATTTCTTTAATGCCCTCACTGTCTGTACTGTCGGCGAGCTTAGCGGCACGTTCCTGAGAGCGGCGTTCGCGGTACAATACGTAATCACGCGCTACTTTGTGGTGGCCTTCGCGCATTAGAGCGA
The DNA here is from genome assembly GCA_002386945.1 of Proteobacteria bacterium UBA4575. Classification (GTDB taxonomy): domain Bacteria; phylum Pseudomonadota; class Gammaproteobacteria; order UBA4575; family UBA4575; genus UBA4575. The sequence continues at coordinate 43,206 of DGKH01000060.1, read as the reverse complement.
GCTCGACTTGATCCTGCACGTTTTCGATATGGAAGGTGCCGCCATCTGGGATATTTCGGGTTAGCGCGCCTTCAACTTGGCTAGTAATCTCTTCTGCCGTCTCACGGATGCGGCCAGAGGCAGCTGCTTCGCCACCTTCAACGGCTAGGAAGGCCTTAGTAACGGCAATTTTGATCTTGTCACGGTCATAGGAAGTGACTTTGCCATTACGGCGGATTACACGATATTGGCCTGGCGCAGTCGCCTGAATTTCTGGTGTTGATGGCATGTTCTGTACGTGTGTAGCAGCTGCGCTCTCAATCTTGTGGTTTGAGCTTTCGGTTTCCATGCAGACTCTCTTCAGTGGGTGACATTTTTAATTATTATAGTATTTTCGATACGAGTATTATGAACCCGCCGTACCGGTAGTACACTATAAGTTGAGGTCAAATGAGGCGTCAACCCCAATATGTTGTGGATATGACCCTTGAAGAGCTGGGCGTAGCCTGTGGATAACTTGTGTACAGGACGTTGCCCCAAAAAAACTTTTTAAGTATCCGAGACTTAAGGATTAGTGCCCAATATGGAGGCATTAAAAATGGCCAAATTAATTTATTTTTCTGGCGTTTAATCTATTAAATTTATTTAATGCGAGACCTTTTTCTCGCCGACAATTATAAAACAGGATCTTATGATCAGTAGAGCACAGGCTCGCGTGAGCGAACCGCACAAAAAACGAACAGATTGGGCTAATTTACGTCGATTATTCCCCTATTTATGGGCTTATCGGGGGCGTATTTTGCTCGCATTGGCCTGTTTGATGCTGGCTAAAGTGGCAACCGTGGCGGTGCCGCTAGTACTGAAGCAGATTGTGGATCAGTTTGATGTCGAAGATGTCATGCTCAAGCTACCCTTGGCCTTATTACTGGCATACGGCGCTTTGCGCCTATCGACGGCCTTGTTTAATGAATTGCGCGATGTCTTGTTTGCCCGGGCCCGTTTCCATGCGGTGCGCACGATGTCGGCAGACGTTTTGGCCCATTTGCACAGGTTGTCCATGCGCTTCCACTTGGATCGTCGCACCGGGTCCATCTCGAGGGATTTAGAACGAGGCACTCAAAGTCTCAGTTCCTTATCGAATTACTTCATCTTTATTGTGATTCCAACGATATTTGAGATCACTTTAGTCATGGCTATTCTATTTAGCTCCTATGCCGTCCACTTTGCTGTGATCACGCTAGTTACCGTGATGTTCTACATATTATTTACGGCATTGGTGACGAACTGGCGTATGCATTATCGGCATACAGCAAATCAACTCGATTCAGAAGCCCATTCTCAGGCGGTCGATAGTCTGATGAATTACGAGACAGTGAAATACTTCAATAACGAGGAGTATGAGGTCAACCGTTATGCCAATACCCTATTTCGTTGGGAGCAGGCCTTAGTCAAAAGTACGGTAACCATGTCTTTGCTGAATTTTGGTCAAGCATCGATTATCGCTATTGGTGTGACGCTTATTATGGTGTTTGCAGCGGATGGTGTGGTCAGTGGTGAGATGACAATTGGTGACCTTGTTCTAGTGAATGCCTTGATGCTGCAATTGTTTGTGCCGATGAATATGTTGGGCATTGTATATCGCCAGATTACCTATGCCCTGGCCGATATGGATCTACTGACGAAATTATTAAATGAGAAGCCAGAGATAAAGGATAAGGAGGGTGCGCAGGCGCTTCAGCTGGAGCAGGGCGCAGTGGAGTTTGAGCATGTTGCCTTTTCCTATAACCCGGATCGAGTAATCTTGCGTGATATTTCCATGCGCATAGTGCCTGGACAGAAGATTGCCGTTGTTGGTCCATCGGGTGCCGGTAAGTCGACTATTGCGCGCTTGCTGTTTCGTTTTTATGAACCGACCGGTGGACGGGTGTTAGTAGATGGTCAAGATATCGCCGAAGCCACCCAAGATAGCCTGCGCCAACAGATTGGTATGGTGCCACAGGAGACGGTGCTGTTTAACAACAGTATTCATTTTAATATTGAATATGCGAGACCGGGTGCGACTGAAGCCGAGATTCAAGCGGCGATACGGATCGCACAACTTGATCAACTCATTACTCAGTTACCAGAGGGAATGGATACCATCGTCGGCGAGCGAGGACTGAAGCTGTCTGGCGGTGAATTACAGCGGGTAGCGATTGCACGCGCTATCCTGAAAAAACCAAAAATCCTTATCTTTGATGAGGCTACATCCAGTTTAGATTCTGATACAGAGGTTGCATTGATGCAGTCGATACGTGAAGCCGCTAGTGGTGTCACTTCACTGATTATTGCTCATCGCCTATCGACCATTGTCGATGCAGATTGCATCTATGTTTTAGAAGCTGGGCGTGTGGTCGAGCAAGGCAGTCATGTGCAACTATTGGCTATGGCTGGGTTATACTCGCGGCTATGGAATTTGCAGCAATCAAAACAAGAGCATAAGGAAGGCTAATGGCGACTGAAGATACTCAAAAAATAAAGATTGAAGAAGAGCTCATGGATATGGACGGTAGCGGTTGTGCGAGTAGCGAGCCGTTTGCTCTGCGTGTGCTTGGCGATAGCATGGAGCCAGAATTTAAAGATGGCTGCGTTATTATTATTGACCCTGATGGGGTTGCCGAAAATGGAAATTATGTGGTTGCAGAGATCGATGGCGACTACATTTTCCGCCAGTATATGGAAGAGGCGAGCCAAGGGTTTTTACAGGCGATTAACCCTGGCTATCCGCGACAAGATATAGAAAGTAAGAGTGTTATTCGAGGCGTGGTTACGCAGCGTGCAGGTGCGCGACGCAAGTATCATAAGCGCTATGAATAAAGTGTTGAGCTGATTTAACTGCGATAGGAGTTGAAGTAGCGCACAAAGAGAAAGAAAACCAAGCCATAAAGCGCGATTAAAGAAACCATCTGCCCTACGCTCAGGTTGGGGTAATTCATGGTCGCAACAGCGGCTATTATTATAGCGACTAATGCGAATCGGTTTCTTTGCCAAGGTTTCATCGGTAACGTCCTTTATAGATCAAAAGTTCCCGCCAGATAGAATCCCAGCCAAACCAAGCCAACAATAGTGAAGGCAGCAGGTAGTAACCAGCGCATATGAAATCCTTTGTGGTGCGGTAATCAATGAGTAAATTAAGAGCAACAGAGGCCATCTTCAGGGCCTTGTTACGTGACAAACTTTAACCTAAGCGAGAGGTTGCTGTCGAGTGAATAAGCACTGATGAGTGGCTGCATTGAAATAAGCTTAATCTTGTTTTAACACGCTATGAGTAGTGGCTTTTGATGTTGTGATAGCAGAGTCATATGCGCTTCATGTTCTTTATGTCCTTGTAAGGGAGTAATACACGGAAGCTCGTACCTTCACCCTGGGTGCTTTTGACCTCTATTTTTCCAGCATGATTTTGCACCACACTTTTCACCATATGCAGTCCTAATCCAGTGCCCTGACCTTTTTTCTTTGTTGTGTAGAAAGGCTCAAAGATCAGCGCTAAATCTTTTTCTACTATGCCATTGCCATTATCACTAATTTCAATAATGGCTATCTTCTGATCACCTTCTTGCGTCATACAGGTACTTAAAGTAATCAAGCCATCATGTTCAATTGAATGGACAGCATTCATTAGTAGGTTTAGAAATGCCTGGCCTAATCGTCCTTCACTGGAATAGATTAAATCTAATTCACCTAAATCCCATTGGATATCGGTTTGGAATTTGATTTCGTTAAAGGCTAGTTTGACTGTTTTCTGAAGTAACTCGTTAATATCGACTAGCTGCCACTCGATATCTTTGGGATGAGTGAAACTCATGAGGTCGGTAACGATGTTACGAATCCGACTGGCACCGAGTAAGCATTCCTCTAATAGGCTGGCTGTTTCTTCTTGCATATAGTCAAAATCGACTTCTTTCTTCATGCGCTCTAAACGTTGAATAAGGCCCATCCTCGTCTGCTCACTAGTGATGTGTGGAGAAGTAATTTCCTCTTGCAGTTTAAGGATATCAAGACAATGTTTACGATAATCAGCAAGCATTTCAAGATTGCTAGTGATGAAGCCAACAGGATTATTTATCTCGTGAGCTACACTTGCGACTAACATACCGATTGCCGCCATTTTTTCAGACTGTGCCAGTTGCGCATGGCTCTCGTCTAGCTCTGTTACCTTAAGGTTTAATTGTTCATGTTGCTCTGTAAGTTTTTGTGCGCGTTGATGCAATTCTTGATTGGCCCTGAATAAAGCCATGCTTTTTTCTTCTAATAGTGTTTCTGCTTGTTTTCTAGCGATCTGTTCACGTACCAACTTAGTGGCTAATGCGGTGCTATTGGTCATGTTAATCATATCGGGTTCCGAGCTCCTTGTTTTTTTGTTTTATGTAAAACAATGACAGTGAAAACTTCCTTGCTTCCTGTTTCGTTAGACTTTTTTCTGTGTATTTCTAGGCTTTCACAAAAGTAGTTGCCAGCACCTTCGATCAGTCCGAGCATGACGTCACCAAGGCAACGATGGGATTGGTAATGTAGTAGCGCAGTTGATGGGTTGACGCGTTCATAATGAATCTGAGGTGGGTTTGCCTCTGGATAGAGGCTCTTAACTTCCGTATGAATGACATCATTAATCATCTCAAACAATTCCATGCAGGATTTCTTTCCATCGAAATACTGTGGGCTTGAGGCTGCTAATGTATGAAATAAATAGGCTCCAAACTTTTGGCTAACCTTATTGGGGGTAGCATTTAAAGCTGGACTGCTGAGTGTGATTAATTGCAGTAATTCTTTGTAATCATAAAAGCCCACTGTGGTGTAAGCACCACCACTACTTAATTCGGCTTGAATAATGATTCTTTCACTGCCTATTAAGCCAAGCTCTGTCTCGAGAAAATCGAGAAAACTAGTAAATATGATTCCTCTCATTTGATATCACCTATCATTATATGATGCGCGGTCTAATCATGATTAGGATCTCTGTTTCATATTCTTTGGTCTCGCTTTGAGAAAAGAACAGATTGAGAGGGTTGAAATTGCTAATAAAGGGGAGGCCTTCTTTGTGTGTGGATTGTTTTTTTTGTAATAAGCCACCCAACACTAAATAGTCGCCATCTTTTACATCCACCGTATTCGAGATGCGGTGACTCATGAGTAAGTGCTCATCGTCTTCAATAATGACGAGATCGCTGACGGATGCATCTAAAATTTCAAGAGTAATGCGCCCATCGACTGCAATATTTGGAATAATTTTTAATTCAATGCCATAACTGATTTCCTGGTGTTGTACGGTGCTATAACCTTTCCTGATTGAGTAGGGTAGCCAAGTTGTATGCTTGGATTCAAAATGAGCTTCATGCCCATCTTTAGAGACGATAGAAGGCATTGTTTTAACAGAGGCTTTACCTTGTTTTTGTAAGGCGCGCATTGAGCGCAGTAGGATAGGCCGTCTAAGAATGTCATAGGTCACACTCAGTGGTCGATCCCAGGAAATCCCCAGGACTTGCATTGCGTCGCGACTGACTTCGATGATACTTAGCTCGAGGACGACCTGTCCGAGCTCTTCATCATGTAGCTCTAAAGAGCGTAGGATTTGTTCTTGAATTGCACTAGGAGCATGAATGCTTAGAAATTCATTACCTTCAGGAACACGCACAAACTGTTGTTGCTGTTCACTAAGAATCGAATTTAATTCATTAGATGACATATGTCTGGGTTTGTAACGACAGGTCTGTGCAAGCCTTGCGAAAGAAGCGGTATCAGGTTCTGAGGTGCCAACTAAGAGGTAATTTTTCTCGAAGCGATAGCTGTAATCACTAGCGGCTAACAAGGTGTCTAAGGCTGTGATTAGTGGCACATTGTCTAATGTAGCGCTGATGATGCTACTGACGTTTTCATCAATTAGGATAGGAAATTCAATTTGAACGCTGAGCTCACCTAAGGCAGAGCGCAGATCCATTTCAAACAGGTCGATCGATACCAGCTGTTCTTTTCTATCATTAACTATAGGGTCTTCACTGCAGCGATACACTTCATGTTTCTTAAAGATGTATTTTTTTTTAATATCCGGTAGATACGCTTGTAGTGCATCAATTTCTTCCGAACTACCAAGGACCGAATCGGTATCTAGCTCTATACTGCTATATTTGTTAAACCCACACCCCTGACCCGCAAGACTTAAGCAGAGTACTGTGATGATAGTGGCCGCCTGCTTACTGAGACGGCCGTGATTATTCATCTTTAAGGATGGTCTGCAGTTTGATTTCATGCCATTTATGGCCAATGGCTAGATTAATACGGAATGTTTTGGTGCTTATCAGGTCATTACCCCAGTGCTGAGTTAGCATTATTCCATGGCTTTCACCTGGTTCTAGCGTTACGAGGCGTGGCCTAAATAGAAATTTCCCAGAGCCGGTCCTGGGGCCAGCAGGGAAACTTAATCTGATCATTTTTTTATAAGGATTGGATACAACAAACTTATTTTTGCTAAAGTTTGCACTTGTTGGCTGGATAGTGATCGGTTCAAGTTTATAATTTAATCCAACTGTTGATTGTTCCTTCTCAAATCTAAACTCAGTCTTTTGGCGTGGTAGAAGATTTCGATCGAAGCGACTGCGTGCCGATAAGTTCAATGTGCCTGATCTTAGTGGTCTGCTGATTAGTCCTCTTAGACCTACAGTAGTCTTTGGGAAAACGCGTGATCTAGTGTCTCCCTTTTGGAGGGCAGCCTTAGTGAACAGGCTAATGCGTTCAATCAAGAGTCGATTCTCGTCGCGTATGTCAACCGTGGTTTCAACTTCTCCGGTGCGAGCAGAGGTATTGCTAAAGTCGGCAATGACATAGTTTCCTTCTTCCCGCTGCTCTATTTTTAAGGCGGATAAACTGCCCTTAAGTCGACCGCGTTCTGCTGCTAGCTTTAAATTAATGACGACTGCATAACGTACAGTTACGGCCAATCGTCTTACATTTTTTGGAGCTATTTCTGTCACCATGATGGCGGCTAAATGGGAACCTCTCATACGGCGTGGAATCTTTAGTTCACCACGGACTAATTTTCTTTCATTATCTTCGAGTTTCACCTTGCTGGTGTCTAAAGTGATCCATTTTACAAGGCCGGTGTCACCCTTTTTTAGAGGGAAGAATTCCATATGGCCACTATGTATCTGCTTTAGCGTATACACCTCAATTGCTACCGTACCAGCGCTTCTCGCGTGGACGATGAATTCAAATTTTTGTCTCTGACCTGTTTCTCCATCAATATGGATAATCATGGGTGCTACAGAAAACTCTCCAGCCTGTGCCAGATAATTTGGATTCAAACAGAAGGATATAGCGAGGACGAATACTAGTTTAGAAATAAACTTGTGGGGTTGATTTGATCTGAAAAAGACATGGTTCTGTTGGTGTAGCCAACAAAACCATGCAGTATTTTTAGGGTTTAAAAAGCTATCCATTGCTTTTTTTTTAAACCTTAAATCGCGCTAACAGTTAATGTGACGACGCCAGAGTAATCACCTGCTGCTAGTGAGTTGTTGCCTGATAGATCAGTAGATGCCTCTAGTGAATGCGTGGCACTGTGTACACTATTGTTGGCAGTGTCGAGGGTGCTACCGCTATTATCAAGTGATAGGTCAGGAGTCACATTGGTTCCACCTAGAGTAGTCGTTGTTGCAGTCACTCGGACCTGACCGTTAGAGTTAAGTGTGAACTGATCTGAACCAGCATAGTTTGAGCCAGTTGTGTTGCTCATGGTGAAGTCGTCTAGTCCTGAAATCGTCGCATATAGCGCAACTGTAAGATCGATATTTGCGTTATCATTAGCTAGGCTGCCATTGCCATTGCCATTGCCATTTGCTAATGAAGCCTGACTAGCGATGACGCTTAAACCTAATAAGCTGGCTTGGATGATTCGTTTTGATAGTTTGCTTTTCATATTCCACCTTTTTTAAATAGTTAAAAAATTTAATTGTTCGGAATAGTTAATACATTTTTCATGCCATGTCTGATTTTTAGTGTTTATTACGTTCTAGAAGGGGCCTGGTCCATAGGCTCTATGGCTAACAGTCTAGAACCTGTCCTAGATGTGACATCTGGCTGTACAACGGTGAGACAGTTGTTACGTCGATAGCTCGAAGCGTTTCATCAGGCGCCAGAGTGTCATCCGACTAATACCTAAGGCCTCTGCCGTACGCGTACGATTTCTGTGGTGCAGGTTTAAGGCATGGCTTAATTCTTCTGAGCGTATGTCTTTGGGCCGACAGATACGGACTGCCAAGGAGGAATTGGCCTGGTTCAAGCTGCTAGAGCCTAATGTGTTATTGCTAACGGTGTTTGGATCGTAGTGATTGATCTCAGGGGGGAGATGTTGGGAGGTAAAACAGTTGGTTTTATCGTCTGTCATGGCTAATAGATAGTTGGCTGTATTTTCCAACTCCCTAATATTCCCTGTCCAAGGATAATTGCGTAGTTTAGTGATGAGTTCTGTGTCTAAGGGTCGGTTTTCTTCTGGTCGTATAGACCGTAGAAAGTGTCTGAGTAAGAGCACGCTATCGTCATCGCGATCGCGTAATGGTGGCAATACAATACTGATAACCTCTAAGCGATAACGTAAATCTTGGCGAAAGCTATCATTTTCACAAGCCTGTCTTAGGCTGCATGATGAGGCCGATATGATTTGACCTTTGAATGGCTGAAGGTGATGCGTGCCGAGTGCGCTGTACTCGCGCTCTTGTAGTACACGCAGTAGTTTTGATTGTAATGAGATACTCATCGAGGTGACTTCATCTAGGAACAGGGTGCCACCTTGGACCTGAGCCAGTAGCCCTTCTTGATCGGAAAATGCCCCCGTGAAGGAACCTTTTTTGTGACCAAATAATTGTGACTCCATCAAGGATTCAGTGAAGTTGGCGCAGTTAAAGCTAATGAATGGACGATCAGCACGATGACTCTCGACATGGACTGCCTTAGCCATGAGTTCTTTGCCTGTTCCAGTTTCACCACAGATAAATACAGGCATATTTGAACGTGCTGCTTTGCCGGCGTTAGCGAAGGCTTCCTGCATCTTATCTGAACTGCTGAGTAGGCCATGAAAATTTTGTAAACCATGGTCTTTCTTTGATTTTTCAGAGATTGGCTGATGTAATTTTAGTAGCGTATGGACTTGCTTAACCAATGCTTTGTTGTCCCAGGGTTTAGTCACGAATTGATCGACTAAGCCTTGGTTGAAAGCCTCGATGAGGACATCAAAATCTGCATAACCGCTGATTAAAATGCTACTAAAGTTGGATTTGATGGCACGTAGTTGACGGAATAATTCGGTGCCGCTCAGTGTTGTCATGCGTTGGTCGCTAATGATGATATCAAAGTGATTCTGTGTAGCTAATTCGAGGGCATAGGCCGGGTCTTGAGTTACTGTGATGTCGGCGTCTAATACGTGTAGTAAGCGCCTTAGGGCGCTGCCGATGAGGATATCGTCATCGATAATAAGAATTTTATTCTGCTTTTCCATGTCTAAGCTTCTCCACCAGATCTTAAATCTTAAGGCCATGAATATCGGCTTAATTATTTTTAGTTGGTTCGTTCTTCCTTAAACCTAATAAAATTTAGCTACTTGAGTTAACTGTTTGTTTGGAACAAAGGTTACTTTAGTGTACTTGTTGGGTAATGTCTAGAGGGTTGTTTGGAGGGTTTTATTAAGCTTAGCCTAGAGCGGGCTGTGCTAGAGAGGTCGGCTAGGATGTGTAATTCGAGACAAAAAAAAGGCCGCGTTCTCGACGCGGCCTTTTAAACAACTAATTTACTGCTAAGGGTGATTACTCGTGAGAACCCTTTTCTGCATGGGCATCAGCAATCACTTCCGTCGCGAGTTTTGAATACTCTTCGCGATAGCCATCAAGCCTCGAACCGTCTTCTGGGGTGAAGTACTCTTCTGCTGAAACGCCGTTCGCACGGTCTAACTCGCTGAATTTCTTCTGCATTTCCAGCATTCTTTTGATTTTGTCTTGCTTAGAGCTCATATATCCTCCGAACGAAAATCTTTGGTGTTTAATTTGCATATCTTGGGCCGAAGTCTAGGAGATCGGCGCAGACACTTCTGTATCTCTATTGAGAGGCTGCGATGCAGCAATATCAACTATTACTGCATGATGGTTAAGCTACCAGCACCTATTAGGGTTTAATAACCGCCTTTACGACGACTCTCTGGTAATCCACCGATACGACCACCCTGCTTGCTAGGGTCACCTGGGAATAGGTCATATAAGGTTTTTGCATTAATGCTTTTGTCATCCCATGCTTTGCTCATGGCCTTCACCATATTGCGGGTGTTGGGCTGATTGCCTGCATTGTTGATGAACTCATCACGTAAGAAGTTAATCACATCCCAGTGACGATCAGTTAAGTCTACGGTCTCTTCCTTAGCAATAATTAGTGCTAATTCTTTCGACCACTCTTCAATGTTGACTAAAAAGCCACTGGCCGTGGTCTCTATGCTTTTTCCATCTACTTCAAATGCCATAACAGTATCTCCTGACTCCAAATGTATGAAAACAATCGCTTGCTGGAAGCTCGATGAGCTTAACGCATTCTGCTAATTTTGCTCAAGTTCTATGCTCGATGCACCCTGAGTGAAGCGACTTTATAAGGGGGGCTATTTTTCCTGTGCCTCGTTGATCGCGTCAATACCCTTATGAGGTAAAAATAACCCGCAACCGAGTAATCGCCCGAAACCAATACCGCGTTGCTGCAGTAATACGGACTGCGCAACATCAATGCCGTCTACCATGAGGCTGCGTGTTACCCCTAGCTGGCCATTGAGTACTAGTTGGGTGATTCTGCCACACATCATCTTTTTTGGCCGTATGCCAAGAAGCTGCAGCTCTTTTAGGGCTTGCTGTAAAAAAGCATCCTCATCTTCTACTGGGCCTAGATCAACATAGCGGCAGAATAGGGTGGTCAGGCGTGATAGTGGTCTGACACTGGATTTACCAAACTCTAAAGCGACGCCATCGATTTCAATCTGATCACCTTGTAAAGCCTCAGCCGCTGCCAGCCTTTGATTGCTAATGCGTAGCGTAAAAAGAGTGCGTCGCGAAGGATAGATGAGATCATCCGGGTTTTGCGGACGTATCCAGCCATTGCCTGATTCGGCACCGTGGATGGAAAAAATACCACTGCCTGAGTCTGTTGCTAACCACGGTAGTTTGTCGCACATAGCCTGTGATAGGGCGTCGACATGGTCTAGCTTGAGTTGCGCACACTTAATCCTGAAGTTGATGTCAATAATGTCTTCAGGGACTTTGTATTCCGCTTCTTCGTTTGTGTCCTCATTCCAATACATGGTTTCTATCCGTTGATATCTTGTGCAAGGAGTACTTAGGACCGAGCAGAAGTGAAGACGGCTTCTAATTCATCTTCCCAATTTTCCGGGGTATCTTTAAAGGGTGGGCGTACGTCCATCTGAAAAAACATCTCACCAGCGACAGCACGCTCATGGACTGCATTCTTTAGTTCATCGAAAGATTGCATACTGAATTCTTGAATTAATATTTCGCTTAGTGCGAGCATTCCGCTATTCCTCTAAAAATAAGCGATTATGAGAGCGCACACGATACAGCAGTCGTTGTTGCTGCGGAATACTACCGTTAGTAAAGGCGCTACGGGCATGCAAGATGTTGTTGCAGATCACGCCCTCGCCCGGCTTGAGACGATAGTCTAAGACGGCCTCACTCTGTTCCAGTAGTGCGTTAATTCGTTTTACGGCCGTTACAACGCGTTCACAGGCCTTCCACTGAATGCTGCGGCTGCGTGCGGTATAGCGCATATTCAGACTGCCATCATGTGTATTGTTGAAAAATACAGGCCCACTTTGTGCCGGTCTAAGCTCAACATCATTCTCAATGTTGGCTGGAATCGTCATGCTATCTGTCGCCATTAAGGCCTGGCAGAGCTCGGGGTCTTCGTCATATAACGAGATATACAGCAACTCATGATTCAGTAGGCGATTGCTGCCACCTTCGGCAGCGGCTTGCGCGCAATGCAGAAGAAAAGAGCGAATTTCATGCCCCGGCGAATTGTAATAACCATCGGTATGCCAATTTAAGCGTTGGTCCGAATAAGGGATGTAGCCTTTTGTGCGACCCATAGGCATGACTTGTAGTGTGCTGATACTGTCTTCATCGGCACACAGATTTTGATCTAACTGGCGCATACCAATTTGTTCGCAAAAGCGTTGTATAATAGTGCGGTCAACATTTTCTGTTTGTTCAAACCGATAGATCGCCATATTGTTTTCTGCGACCTGTTTGGCCAATTGCAGATGCTCATTCGCTGTTAATAGCGAAGGGTTTTGAATGACGATGGCGGGTTCCGTTTTTAGACGAGACCAGGCTGCGAGTTTATGTGTTCGCCATTCTTGGTAGTGCTCGCGGTGATTGAGCTGAGACTGCATAGAAATCCTGTAGAGTACGGCGCTAGTTGCGGTGAAAAATGATTCTAATTACGGTTTATACTCTAAGTCACTGATTTAAAGAAATAAAAAATGACTTGTAAAGTGGTGTTTTAGGCCATTTCTGGTCACATAGTGTTGTTTGTTGGTGACCGTGTATATCCCAGTTGAGATAAGGCCCCTACAGCACCGCACCCCATAGGTAAGGTTTCGATGTCAGGGGGCGCTAACTAGACTCTACGGCATACAACTGGGTTCAAAACTCAGTGCGCTAATGCGTGGAAATTAATTCTATTAGGAACGAGGAGAAATACAAAATGGCTAACCAGCATCATGACACTCCAATGCTTGATGAGTTGGAAAATGGGCCTTGGCCTAGCTTCATTTCTGGCATCAAACGTCTGCGAGACCAGCACTCTGATGAGCGCATCAACGGTATGGCAAACGACTTGCTGGGGCAGCTAGAGCACTCATACGAGACTCGTAAAGGTTACTGGAAAGGCGGCACCGTCAGTGTCTTCGGATATGGCTCAGGTATTATTCCTCGCTTCTCAGAAGTTGGCAGCTCGTTCCCAGAATCAAAAGAATTCCACACACTACGTGTGCAGCCTCCAGCAGGTAACTACTACACTACTGACATGCTACGTCAGCTTGGCGATAGCTGGGAGAAATGGGGTTCAGGTCTCGTTACTTTCCACGGTCAGACAGGCAACATCATGTTTATCGGTACTACTACTGATAACACTCAGCACTTCTTTGATGAAGTGAACGAATACGGTTGGGACCTTGGTGGTGCCGGCCCTTGTGTTCGTACCGGTATGTCTTGTGTTGGTGCAGCACGCTGTGAGATGTCTAACATCGACGAAATGCGCATTCACCGCACACTACTAAATAACTTTACTGATGACGTTCACCGTCCAGCACTACCTTATAAGTTCAAGTTTAAGGTGTCTGGTTGTGGTAACGATTGCATGAACTCTATTGAGCGTTCTGATTTTGCGATCATCGGTACTTGGCGCGACAACATGAAAGTCGACCAAGACGAAGTGAAAGCATTCGTTGAAAAGAAAGGCCGTGAATACGTTATTGATAACGTAGTAACACGTTGCCCAACGAAAGCATTGTCACTAAAAGATGACAACACTATGGAAGTCGACAACCGTAACTGTGTACGTTGCATGCATTGCATGAATGTCATGGTTAAGGCGCTTGGCCCAGGTGAAGATAAAGGCGCAACTATCCTAATCGGTGGTAAGCGTACGCTGAAGATTGGTGACTTGATGGGAACAGTTGTTGTTCCATTCATGAAGCTTGAATCAGATGAAGATTACGAAAAGCTAACTGAAATGGCTGAAGAGACTATCGACTTCTGGGCTGAGAATGGCCTAGAGCACGAGCGTTGTGGTGAGATGATCGAGCGTATCGGTCTTGTTAACTTCCTCGAAGGTGTCGGTATCGAAGTTGATCCAAACATGGTTAACGATCCTCGCCAGAGTTCATACGTACGTATGGATGATTGGGATCAGGAAGCTGAGAAGTGGTTTAACCGTAAAGCTGAAGAAAAAGCAGCTGCTGTTGCAGGTTAATCCTAAGCAGTTAGCAAAAAGTTAAGAGATTAGGTTCGGATAACGAGTCAGTGTAAAGGCAGCCTTTATTGGCTGCCTTGTTACCCTCACCAAGCCTAACCATAAAGATTATTACCCTGAAACTCGGGAGAGAATTAATAATGGCATTAGATCTAAGACCACCAATTGAATCAGGCTGCCCAGACGGCTTCCAATACATGCATCCAGTGATGCGGAAGAACTACGGCAACTGGGACTACCATGAGCATCCACGTCCAGGTGTATTACTACACGTGGCTAAAGGTGGTGAGCAAATCTGGACAGTACGTGCAGGTACGCAACGTATTCTTGACGTTTTCACGCTGCGCAAGCTGTGTGACATCGGTGACAAATTCGCTGATGGCTATGTGCGTTTTACTATCCGCTCAAACATTGAGTACATGATTTCTGAGGAATCTAAAGTACAAGCATTAATCGACGCACTAGAAGCTGAAGGCTTTGTCGTTGGTGGTACTAAGAACTCAGTAGCTATGATTTCTCACACCCAGGGTTGGTTGCACTGTGATATTCCAGGCACCGACGCATCTGGTGTTGTGAAGGCAATGATGGACGAGTTGATTGATGAGTTCCGTGAAAACAATATGCCTAACCGCGTGCACATCACGACTTCTTGCTGCCAGATTAACTGTGGTGGTCAAGGTGATATCGCGATTAACGTTCAACATACTAAGCCGCCAAAGATTAACCATGACTTAGTTTCAAACGTTTGTGAGCGCCCATCAGTGGTAGCACGTTGCCCAGTGGCAGCGATTCGCCCAGCCCAAGTTAATGGTAAGGCATCGCTAGAAGTTGATGAGAAGAAATGTATCTGTTGTGGTGCTTGTTTCCCACCTTGTCCTCCAATGCAAATTAACGATGCTGAACACAGTAAGTTAGCTGTATGGGTTGGTGGTAATCACTCTAACGCACGTGGCAAGCCTACTTTCCAAAAGTTAGTAGCTGCTGGTATTCCAAATAACCCACCACGTTGGCCTGAAGCGACAGCGATTGTTAAGCGCATTCTTGCTGCATATAAAGAAGATGCACGTGATTGGGAACGTATTAATGACTGGATTGAGCGTGTTGGTTGGCCTCGTTTCTTCGAGCTAACGGGTCTTCCGTTCACCAAGTTCCACATTGATAACTGGAGAGGTGCGCGTCGTAGCTTGAACTCTTCGACTCATATCCGCTTCTAAGTTAGGGGTTCATTGTGAAATATGGAATTTTAGTTAACGAGGGTCCGTACACGCATCAAGCGTCAGACTCGGCATTAGCCTTTACTAAAGCAGCATTAGAGAAGGGGCATGAAATCTTTCGTGTCTTCTTCTACCATGATGGCGTGAATAACGGCACTAGCCTCGCTATTCCGCCACAGGACGATCGCCACATTCCAAACCAATGGTCGGAATTAGCGAAAGAGCACAATATCGATCTCGTGCTCTGTGTTGCGGCAGCCCAACGCCGTGGTTTGTTGGATGAAAGCGAAGCTAAACGTAATTCAAAAGCTGCAAGTAACATGATTGAGGGTTTCCGAATTTCAGGTTTGGGCCAGCTCATCGAAGCAGGTATCCAAGGCGATCGTATGGTCGTTTTTGGTGATTAGGCCGGAGGATTAAATGGAAGACGGTGATCAAATAATCAAAAAATTCATGTATATGAACCGTAAGGCTCCTTACGGCACCATATACGCTTGGGAATCACTAGAGGTCGTGCTAATTGCTGCGGCTTTTGATCAGGATATTAGTTTGGTATTCGCCGATGATGGTGTGTATCAGTTAATGGACGGTCAAAACACTGAAGAAGTGGGAATGAAAAACTTCTCTAAAACTTATTCAGCGTTGGGTGATTACGACATTAAGAAGATCTATATCGAGCAAGAGTCATTAGAAGAACGTGGCCTGAGCTTGGGAGATCTGCAAGACCTAAAATATGAAGACGAAGATGATGACTGGGCAGAAAAGGATTCTATTATCCTAATTTCTCGCGCAGAACTCGCAAAAGTCATTGACGAACAAGACGTCGTCTTTAGTTTCTAGGGGATTTTAAGATGTCTATGCTACATACAGTAAACAAGAGCCCATTTGAGCGAAATACCCTCGAGTCCTGCATTGGCCTTGCGGTACCAGGAAGCGCTATTCTTCTAATGGAAGATGGTGTGATTGGTGCGATGGCAAATACCAAGCACTCAGAGATGGTTAAAGCGGCGATGGCAAATGTGAAAATTTACGTACTTGGCCCAGATTTAAAAGCGCGTGGGTTGAGTGAAGGTAATGTCGTTGATGGAATCAGCGTAGTTGGTTATGGCGACTTCGTCGACCTAACTGCAGAACACGCGGCAGTGCAATCTTGGCTATAAACAGCTGATTTCTAGCGCTTACAACTCAATATAGGAGAGAACGAAGATGGCAATTGAAGTAGACGGCCAAAGTTACGAAACTGATGAAGAAGGTTACCTAGAAGATTTGAACCAATGGCGTCCAGAATTGGGTAGCGCAATGGCGATGGCTGATGGTGCACCTCTTGATGAAAACCACTGGGAAGTTATTAACTTCTTACGTGAGTACTACGAAGAGTACCAAATTGCTCCTGCAGTTCGTGTACTAACTAAAGCTATCGGTAAGAAGCTTGGTAAAGATAAGGGTACAAGTAAGTATCTTTATGAGTTATTCCCTTACGGCCCTGCAAAGCAGGCTTGTAAGTATGCGGGTCTACCAAAGCCAACTGGCTGCGTATAAGTCCGTCTTAATTATCGGGTGGGCGCAAGCCCACCTCGATATTATTTGATAGATATAAAAATTATCCTAAATATGTCGATATTATTTGCTGTTTTATTCTACTTTGCGACTGCAGTTCTTGTTCTCGGAGTGGGATCACGCATCCGAAAATACGCGAAAACTCCCGCGCCTCTAAAAATTCCAACAACGCCTGCGCCAACTACGCGCCGTGGTGTTGTCTTCCGTATGATTAAAGAGCTGACTATCTTTGAAAGCTTGTTTAAATCAAATAAGTGGATCTGGCTATTTGGCTGGCTTTTCCATATGGGCATGTTATTAGTGCTGCTGCGCCATCTACGCTACTTCACAGACCCTGTTTGGTCGTGGGTGGTGTTTGTTCAGCCGTTTGGTAAATATGCATCGATAGCGATGCTACTAGGCCTAATCGGCCTCTTGGTCCGACGTATTGTTGTTGACCGTGTGCGATATATTTCTGCACCTTCTGATTTCTTGATGTTAGGACTGTTATTAGTGATTGGTGGAACTGGTGCGATGATGAGCTTTGTCACAAGTGCTGACATTATCTCTCTCAAGTCTTATCTGCTCGGCCTGATGGTATTCGACATTCGTTACTTGCCGAATGACCCTATTTTGTTAGTGCATTTGGCATCAGTCGCTATTCTGATGATCATTTTCCCTATTTCTAAGCTGCTACATGCGCCGGGTATTTTCTTTAGCCCGACACGTAACCAAGTGGATAATCCACGTGAGCGTCGCCATGTTTCTGCATGGGCTATTAAGTTAGAACAGAAATAAGAGCAAGGAGCAGATAATGGCCAAAGTTGATTATGAAATTCCAGAGCTAAAGGAATACCCAGTTATTCCTAAGCTAAAGAAAGATGCGATGGCGCATAGTGCCCCATACGTTGCGAAGGAAAAGTTTCAAACCCCATTGGGTTATGCCGGCGAGTTAGTCGATAACTGGCAGGAAGTGGCTATTGCTAAAATGGGTGAGTTGACGAATAAGTATCGTTCACTCTCAGTGTTCCTAGATTCATGTGTGAAATGTGGCGCCTGTACTGATAAGTGTCATTACTATCTAGGCACCACTGACCCTAAAAACATGCCGGTTGCACGCCAAGATTTGTTCCGTAATGTTTACCGCCGCTACTTCACACTGGCGGGTAAGTTAGTGCCTAAGTTAGTTGGTGCGCAGGACTTAACAGAAGAAGTATTAGACGATTGGTACACTTATTTTCATCAGTGTTCACAATGCCGTCGTTGTTCCGTTTACTGCCCATATGGCATTGATACCGCAGAGATCTCAATGGCTGCGCGTGAAGTCATGGCGACCGTAGGTAAAGGACAAAAATACTGTAACGAAATTATTGGTAAGGCACAGACATTAGGTAATAACTTAGGTCTGCCTGAGCCAGCGTTAGCTGACACATTAGAAGGTTTAGAGGAAGACGTTGAAGAAGAAACTGGCGTTGCTGTTAAATTCCCGCTAGATAAAAAAGGCTGTGATGTTTTATTGATCACGCCGTCTGCTGACTTCTTCGCAGAACCCCATGTTGATGGTTTGATTGGCTATGCCAAGGTCTTTCATGAGTCAGGTGTCTCATGGACGATGAGTTCTTATGCTAGTGAAGCAGCTAACTTTGGTATGTTCATCGGTAGTTACGAGAACATGCGTAAATTGGCTTTACGTATTCGTGAGGCAGCCATCGAACTTGGTTGTAAGCGTATTGTATTTGGTGAGTGTGGTCATGCATGGCGTGTGGCTTACAGTTTCTTGAATACCTTAGCTGGCCCATTTGATTTCCTAGATCCAGCCTATCCGGTGCCACAGCATATTTGTGAGTTCACCCATGACTTGATCAGTAAAGATAAGCTTAATTTCGATAAGTCAGAAAATGATCATATGACACTGACTTTTCATGATTCTTGTAACGTCGCACGTGCTTCACGCATGGGTGATGAGGCCGGTGGTCAGTTCACCTTGCCACGCGATATTATCAACGCGACATGTAATAACTTCTATGACATGCCAAAGCATGCCATTAAAGAAGGAACTTACTGCTGTGGCGGTGGTGGTGGCTTACTCACTGACGACCTGATGGAACTGCGTGTTAAAGGTGCACTTCCACGTATGGAAGCACTGAAGAACGTCACTGAGAATAACGGCGTAACACATATGGCAGCGATCTGTGCGATCTGTAAGAGCCAGTTCAGCAAGGTATTACCGTATTACGGTTTTGAAATGGATCAGATTGTCAGCGTGCACCAATTGGTAAGTAACGCGATTATCCTGACCAAAGATGAAGATAGTGTGACTGATAACGAAGCTGAAGCCGATGATGCGGTAGCAGTAGCGTAATCAATTTGTACTAAGTATTTAATTTATAAGGGGCGCAACGATAGCCAAGCAAAGTAGAACCGGGGACATTTGGGGAAATAATTCCCACCTGATCCGGGCTTGCGCTAACGAAGTGACCCAACTTATTTAAGAGTTTTAATAGGAGCATTATTATGGCTACGTCTAAAGATGAAATGTCTTATAACTTAACGTTTCGTAAGTACGAAGAAGGCGATCACACCTGGGGTAACTACGGAGATCAAATCTTCGCAGAAGATACCTCACACAAGTGTCCGACCTACGTACACCGTACGCCACCTTGTCAGGGCAGCTGCCCGTCAGGCGAAGATATTCGTGGTTGGTTAGACATCGTTCGTGGTGTGGAAAACCCACCAACAGATATGTCTATGCAAGAATATGCATTCCGCCGCTCTACCGATGCTAACCCGTTCCCATCAATGATGGGTCGAGTCTGTCCAGCGCCTTGCCAAGAAGGCTGTAACCGTAACAACGTTGAAGATTTTGTTGGTATTAATGCGGTCGAGCAATACATTGGTGACACGGCGAAGACTGAAAACTTCCAATTTGATGCAGCACCAGCACTGTCTGGTAAGCGCATAGCAATTATTGGTGGTGGCCCAGCCGGTCTAGCAGCAGCATTCCAACTCCGTAAGAAAGGCCATGCCAGTACCATCTTTGATGATCATGATGAGTTAGGCGGTATGTTCCGTTACGGCATCCCTGGTTACCGTACACCACGTGATGTGCTTGACCATGAGATCCAGCGCATTATCAATCTAGGTGATATCGAGACCCGTATGAATACACGTGTTGGTCGCGATGTATCGATGGATGATGTCGAGAAAGAATTTGATGCGGTTATTTGGGCATTAGGTTGCCAATCTGGTCGTAGCTTACCTGTACCAAACGGTGATGCACCAAACTGTGTCTCTGGTGTTAAATTCTTAGAAGCCTTTAATAAAGGTCTTCTAAAAGTAGCCGCTGACCGCGTTGTTTGTGTCGGTGGTGGTGATACCTCAATTGACGTTGTATCGGTAGCGCGTCGTCTAGGTAAGATTGATAAATTAGAAGCTGAGCAAGCACCTGAGTTTGTTATCGGTGGTTATGTCGCTCATGACGCAGCCTTCGCTGCTGCTCGTGAAGGTGCTGAAGTCACACTGACGTCACTTTTCCAACGCGCTGAAATGACAGCTGCTGAGTGGGAAGTTCACGAAGCGGTACATGAAGGTGTTCGCATCGATAACGGTGTGATGCCGGTTGAAGTTATTGTTAACGCTGAGGGTCGTGCAACAGCATTGCGCATGGCGAAGTGTGAATTAGAAGGCGGTCGTCCAACGCCAGTTGCCGGTACTGAATACGACATCGAATGTGATTTGATCGTATCAGCGATTGGTCAAGGTGGTGACTTAGAAGGCCTAGAAGGTATGGATAATGGTCGCGGTCTAATCGACGCAGACAAGCATTACCAAGTGCCAGAAAAAGAAGGTCACTTCGTATGTGGTGACATCATTCGTCCACACTTATTAACTACAGCGATTGGCCAAGCCTCTATCTGTGCCGACAGTGTTGATCACTACCTTGCTGAAAGTGAGATGGCTAAGCGTCCTAAAGTTGACGTTCATCACTTCAGTCTACTATCTAAGTTACAAGAAACTGGACTAGAGCCAGGCGGTTACGAAAGTGGCGCGCATCACGGTACTGATTCAGCAGAATACTCAGTACATAACTATGAAGATCGCTCAGCACAAGAAGTGATTGCTTCAGATCGTTTGTACTTGGCGCATTTTGATTACACACCACGTGGTCAACGCGACACAGAAGTGCCTGATTCAGAAACTGTACTAGGTCACTTTGAAGAGCGTGTGATTGGCTTTAGTGAGGCGGAAGCTGTTGAAGAAGCTAAGCGTTGCATGAGTTGTGGTATGTGTTTTGAATGTGATAACTGTGTCATCTACTGCCCACAAGACGCTGTTTTCCGAGTGAGCAAAGATAAGAAGACCACGGGTCGTTATGTCGATACTGACTACGCGAAATGTATTGGTTGCCACATTTGTGCTGATGTTTGCCCTACAGGCTACATCGATATGGCGCTAGGTGATCACTAAGCAACCCTGACGCTAGACGTACAGTAGTAGAAGTAAACGACTATTATGAGAATACTCTTGCCAAAGTTAGCTGTAATCAAGCATAGCCTTGCTCTTATCCTGGTTTTAATACTAGGTATGAGCTCGGTGTATGCGGTTGATGAACACGCAATCAATGTTCCAGCACCGAAAGGTGAGGAATGTGTTGAAGATGCAAAATGGATGCGTGTTAATCACTTTAAGACCGTATTAAATCATCGTGATGATACGGTTATACGTGGTATTCGTACGACAAAGCACAGCTTGAAGAACTGCATTGATTGTCATATTACGCCGAATGAAACAGGTGACTATGCACGCTATTCTAATAGTGAAGAGCATTTCTGTGCGTCTTGTCATACCACTGCAGCGGTCACTATCGATTGCTTTAGCTGTCATGCCGATCGTCCAGAGCATGTCATACGTGCAGCACGTCAACAGAGCCAACTTGAAGCCCTTAAGGAAAACTCAGTTCACGTCAGCGCAACCGAATTAATTCTCAACACACCACAGCCGTAATGAATCAGATGAATAAGAAGTACGCACTTCTGAGTAAGTCAGAGCAAGATGTAAGCCAAGGTGTAGATAAAGGTAAGCGTACATTTATTGGCGGGCTTGTCGGTGCCAGTGGCCTTGCAGTCGCACCAGGCGTCATGCTTTATCAAACAGCATCTGCAAAACCAGTAGAACAAGCTGTCAGTAACGCAGTGCGTTGGGGCATGCTCGTTAATGTGAATCAATGTGCAGAAGATTGTGATGACTGTGTCACCGCCTGTAATGATGAACACGGTCTATGGCCTAAAGAAGGTTCGACTACTGACTCGCAATGGATTCGTAAGTTGACAGTGAAAGATCCAAGCACAGGTAATGCCAAATCATTGCCGATGATGTGCCAACACTGTGAGAATCCACCCTGTGTTGATGTTTGCCCAACAGGTGCATCGTTTAAACGTGAAGACGGTATCGTCTTGGTCAATATGCACACCTGTATCGGTTGTCGTTACTGCATGATGGCCTGCCCATATAAGGCACGTTCATTTGTTCACGAAACCTTAGAAAACCAATTGCCAGATTCGCCGCGCGGTAAGGGCTGTGTTGAAAGCTGTAATATGTGTGTGAATAAGATTGATGCTGGTGATAACACCACTGCCTGTGCTGAAGCGTGTTCTAAGGCAGGCCATGAAGCCATCACTTTTGGTGATCTAAATGATCCAGAGAGTGATATTTCGACGCAACTTAAAGCCCATGGCGGTAACCAGATCCGTGCCGATCTTGGACTAAATACCGGCGTTCGCTACCAGGGACTATAAGCATGGATACCCTCAGATACGGCGCGATTGAAGCGCGTTCTCCTAAATATTGGGCCCTATTAATCGGCCTTGGTCTGGTTGCTATGATTGGCGTGCTATCGGCACACCATATGGAAGTTGAAGGTCATGTCATTAGTGGCATGAACAACCAAATCGTATGGGGCATGCCTCATGTGTTTGCAGTATTTCTTATTGTCGCCGCTTCTGGTGCACTCAACGTGGCCTCTATTGCCTCAGTATTTGGTAAGACTGAATACAAGCCCTTGGGCCGTTTGTCAGCGCTGCTAGCGATCGCGCTATTGGCCGGTGGTCTAGCGGTGCTGGTACTCGACTTGGGTCGTCCTGACCGCCTTATTGTCGCTATGACCACGTATAACTTTAAGTCGATCTTTGCCTGGAATATTCTGCTCTATACCGGTTTCTTTGCCATAGTCGGTTTCTACATGTGGTGCATGATGGATCACGCGATGCAGAAATTCAGTAAACAAGCGGGTCTCTTTGCATTTATCTGGCGACTGGTGCTAACGACTGGTACCGGTTCGATTTTTGGTTTCTTGGTCGCACGTAGTGCTTATGATACGGCGATGTTGGCACCGATGTTTATCATGATGTCGTTCGCTATCGGTCTGGCTTTTTACATTATCGTCATGCTGGCTAGTTACCAATGGAGCGAACGCCCGATCGGTGACCTGATCGTTAACCGTATGCGGAACCTGTTAGGTATCTTTATCGCCGCAGTGATGTACTTTGTAGCGGTCTATCACGTGACTAACCTGTATGCGACAGAACATCATGCCGTAGAGAAATTCCTTCTAGTAGACGGTGGTATCTTTACGCAGCTATTTTGGTATGTGCAGATCTTACTCGGTGGCATAGTGCCCCTAGCCTTGATCTATGCACCGCAAACACGCAACTGTAGACGTTCATTATTGGCAGCCTGTGCACTCGTATTGATTGGTGGCATGGCACATATCTATATCATTATTGTTGGTGGCCAAGCGTTTCCAATGGAGATGTTCCCAGGAATGGAAGTCAGCAGTAGCTTCTTTGATGGTGAGGTGAGTGCTTACACCCCGAGTCTGTGGGAGATCCTGTTAGGCTTTGGTGGTATCGCCATCACCTTGTTGTTGGTGACGGTAGGCGTAGCCATTCTAGACTTCTTACCTGAGAGTCTAGCCGACAATATCGTTAACTATAAGAAGTAAGACGACCCTCGGTACTTAAGATTTGGTCAAAAAAAGCGGACTCTGATTAATTCAGAGTCCGCTTTTTTTATGCCTATGATTTAATCAATGCTTTTTATAGGCGGGCAATAATTTGCTGAGTGAACTCAGTGGTCGATGCAGTGCCACCGAGGTCGCTGGTTAGGTGCTTTCCAGAAGCCAGCTGAGCGTCTAAGGCTTCACGTAGACGTGTGGCTTTCTCATGCTCTTCAACATGATCCAACATCATCGCCGATGCGAGCATCAATGCGGTTGGATTGGCTAGTTGCTTGCCAGTGATATCAGGGGCTGATCCGTGCACGGCTTCGAATATAGCCGCATCTTCACCGATATTACCGGATGGGGCTAAGCCTAGGCCACCGACTAAGCCAGCAATCTCATCAGATAGAATATCGCCAAACATATTGGTCGTGATCAAGACATCGAACTGGTTAGGATTGAGCACTAACTGCATCGCACAGTTGTCGACAATGCGTTCATCAATTTTTAGCTTATCAGCGTACTTTTTACCGATGTTAGTCGCAGTATCTAAGAATAAGCCCGTGAGTTTTTTTAAAATATTCGCTTTATGCACGATGGTGACACGCTTGCGGTTGTTTCGAATGGCCCAATTAAAGGCGAATTCAGAAAAGCGGGTGCAGCCATGGCGGGTGATAATGCCAGAGGCTTCAGCCACGGCATGTGGGTCATCGGCAATCGGAATGTAATGTTCGACGCCGACGTAGAGGCCTTCTAGATTTTCACGAATGAGGACTAAATCAACGTTCTCAAAGCGTCCACCGACTAAAAAGCTACGTGCTGGGCGGACATTGGCAAAAAGCTTGAATTCCTCACGTAAACGGACATTGATAGAGCGGAAGCCATCCCCTACAGGCGTCGTCAGAGGCCCTTTCAGCGCAAGTTTTGTCTTGCGAATACTAGCGATAGTACTTTCTGGGAGAGGGTCGCCATGGGCGTCTACTGCCGCCATACCGGCAAGCTGTGTATCCCAATCAAATTTTGCGCCTAATACATCTAAAACTTGTAGTGTGGCATCTACGATTTCGGGGCCGATGCCATCACCGGGAATTAGGGTTGCGGGTATTCTTTCCACTGAAAATGAACCTCATTGTGTTTACTTTTTACTTTCTGCGCCTTAGATGACGCGTAGCTACATTATCTCGCCCCTAGCTAAGGGTGCGCAACCATTTATACAGCATCTTCGAACCTAATAGGGCATAGAGATGTAAAAAAGGCGCCTATATATAGGCGCCTAAACGAGGGGAACTAGTTTATAGATCAACTAGTTAAAGCACCTGGAGTAGTCAAAGTAAGGTGCTAGCTCAGTAACGAGCAGTGGCCATAATGCACTAGTATTTTTACACTGTTATGACACAGACTTACTTTAGTCGGCTACGCTTGCGATTAAATCGTACTCGGTGGCTTCTTCGATATTTACCTTGATGATGTCACCAACAGCCAAATCTTCACCACCATAGACACGGACTACACCGTCAATCTCAGGTGCATCGGCGTAACTCCTAGCGGTGGCGACTTCCTCATCAATCGTATCGATCAACACATCTAAGCTGCGACCGACTTTTTGTTCCAACTTGTCTTCGCTGACCTCTGCTTGTGTTTGCATGAAGCGATGCCAGCGTTCTTCTTTAACCTCATCCGGCACCTGATTTTCAATGGCGTTCGCAGTTGCCCCTTGTACCGGTGAATACTGAAAACAGCCGACTCGCTCAAGTTGTGCTTCACGTAGGAAATCGAGTAATTGCTGGAAATCATCATCGGTCTCCCCGGGGAAACCGACAATAAAAGTACTACGAATGGCGATATCTGGGCAGATTTCACGCCAGCGATTAATTTGCACCATGGTATTGCTGCTTGAGGCTGGGCGTTTCATCGCTTTCAGGATGCGTGGGCTAGCGTGCTGAAACGGTACATCGATATACGGCAGAATCTTACCTTCGGCCATCAATGGAATGATTTTTTCGACATGTGGGTAAGGGTAAACGTAATGTAGACGCACCCAAATGCCTAATTCTGATAGTGCGGAACAGAGGTCGAGTAGGGTGTTTTGATAGACCCGGCCACGCCACAGCTGTGCTTCATTACGAATATCGAGGCCATAGGCGCTGGTGTCTTGCGAGATGATAAGCAATTCTTTAACGCCGGCGGCGGCTAGTGCCTCGGCTTCTTGCATAATGCTGCCCAGCTCTCGACTTGCTAGTTTGCCGCGCATGGAAGGGATAATGCAAAAGCTGCATTTGTGATTGCAGCCTTCAGAAATCTTGATATAAGCGTAGTGTTTCGGCGTTAACTTGATGCCCTGTGGCGGAATTAAATTAGTAAAGGGATCGTTCTGGATAGGTACTGCAGAGCGTATGCTACGCATAACACTATCCACATCCTGTGGCCCAGAGATACTCAAGACTTCGGCTGGGATCGCGCTCACATCTTCGGGGTTGACGCCCATGCAGCCAGTAACAATCACTTTGCCATTCTCTTCTAAGGCTTCAGCGATGGTTTCCAATGATTCTTGTTTCGCCGAATCAATAAAGCCACAGGTGTTGACGACTACGGCATCTGCACCGTCGTAGTCGGGCGCAATCTCATAACCTTCTGAGCGTAGTTGCGTAATAATGCGTTCCGAGTCGACTAATGCCTTCGGACAGCCGAGACTAATAAGGCCAATTTTTGGCATAGAACTGTTGTTAGTTGAGGTCACTGTGTTCGCTATCGCAAGGTTGGAGTGCTAAAGTGAGAACCTTCACATTGCACCATAAAAGCATTATTTTCTTACAGTTCTTAGCCAGTTAAGCCTATGGGCCAAATTCTTATTTCTGCCGCGCATAAATCCTCCGGCAAAACAATTATAAGCAGCGGCATCTGTGCCGCGCTAGTCGCACGTGGTTTGCGCGTACAACCGTTCAAGAAGGGTCCTGATTATATCGATCCTATGTGGTTAAGCACAGCGGCAAAACGAGATTGTTATAACTTAGACTTTTGGACGCAAAGCGATGCCGAGATTAAGGCCTTGTTCAAAAGCAAAAGCGCAGATGCTGACTTTACTCTGATTGAGGCCAATAAAGGGCTTTATGATGGCCTGGATCTGGATGGCTCAAATAGTAATGCGGCACTGGCGAAGCTTTTAGGTAGTTCGGTGGTGTTGGTTCTGGATTGTCGTGGCACGATTCGAGGGGTTGCACCCTTGTTATTAGGCTATCAACAGTTTGACCCTGAGGTGAATATCAGCGGTGTGATTCTGAATTTTGTCGGCGGTGCACGACATGAGCAGAAATTACGCGAGGTGATAGCACGCTATACCGATATCCCCGTCCTAGGTGCAGTACAGCGAAATGATGAGGTGTTTGTAGAAGAGCGTTACCTGGGTTTGATCCCAAGCAACGAGGATGCAATTGCCAATGCACGCGTGCAAGCCTTGGCGGCGGTGATTGAACAACAGGTGGATTTGGATCTGTTATTACAAAATGCTGCCGTCATCGATCAGGGCGATAGCGTCATGCCAGTCAGCAGTGCCCCTGTGTCCTCGCGTCGATTACGTGTGGCCTATGCCTGTGATGAGGCCTTTGGTTTTTACTATCCAGATGACCTAGAGACTTTCACCGCGCTAGGTGCCGAGCTGCTGCCTTTTAATAGCCTGCAAGATGAACGGCTACCAGAAGCGGATGCTCTGTTTATTGGCGGTGGTTTTCCTGAACGCAAAGCACAGCAGCTAGAACACAACAGTGCCTTGCGTCATGAGATTAAGCAGGCGCTAGTGAATGGAATGCCCGCTTATGCGGAATGTGGTGGTTTGATGTACCTATGCAATGCCATCGTAGAAAAAGGCCAGCGCAGTGAGATGGTCGGGCTGATTGATGCGGACTGTGTGATGAGTGATAAACCTCAAGGCCGTGGCTATACCTGTTTTAAGGAAACCGCCAAGAGTCTATGGCGGTCGACGCAGACTGCGAGTATGAATGCACATGAATTCCATTACTCAAGGCTGTCAGAGTTGGGGCAGGACTATGTTATGAGTTTTGCCGTTACACGCGGACAGGGGATTAGCGGTAAGCAGGATGGTTTACGTATGCACAATACACTGGCTTGCTATGCACATCAGCGACACACCGAGCAAAATCAGTGGATCAGTCGATTTTTAGCTTTTGTCGCAAGTTGTACGCAGTAAAGGTTAATAGTGCGGGCTGGTATACTTACCTATATTATTTTTAAAAAAATTCGGAAGGTTTAGGTTAAATCGATGGAAAATATTAGTGTTTCAGAAGTAGCAGCAGGACAAATTAAAAAAGCAGCAATCGAATCTCAAGTGGATATGTTGCCATTACGTTTGGCAGCGACTAAAAATGCCGATGGCTCACTGCATTACGGTATGGGTTTTGATGATGTCGGTAATTCAAAGGGTGAAGATGCCAGCTTTGAATCTCACGGCGTGACGATTGTGGTGGCCAAAACGAGCCTCCCATTACTGCAAGGTACGGTGATTGATTACGTCGAATTAGAGCCTAAGCAATTTCACTTTGTTTTTTTTAATCCAAATGACCCGAACTACAAGCCACCTGCAGAAGAGTCTGCAGAATAGCTTAAGGGATTAATTAGGCTTCCTTGAAACCACTCATGCGCATAACACAAAGCCGTATCTTGTTGCTCGTATTTGTGTGCAGCCAGCTGCTGCTGTTGGCCGCTGCATTTGGCGTAATAGAGCCACAGCGTAGTATTGTCTTAGCGGTTAGCTTATTGCTCTTGATCGCCATCAGGGTCTGGTTGCAATACATTCAGCCTAGCGAAATTATAATAGATTGGATTCAACGCATCCGTGCGGGTAACTTTGATGACCAGTTGCGCCTTAAGTCTGTCGATGAGTACAGCGAACTCGATCAAGATCTGAGTTTTATTACCGAAATGCTGCGCTCTTTATCGCGCGATGCCGAGATACAAGTACAAAGGCATACTGCTTATATTGCTCAGAAAACGCGATCATTATCTATCCTTTATGATATCGCTAGTAGTATTAATAGCTCAGAAAACGTCGACCCTCTATTAACTCGGTTTTTACATACCACTAGTGAATTGATTAACTCATCGGCCGCTAGTGCAACGGTTACTAATGATATTGGTAACCAGCAGTTGGTGAGCCAGATTAATTGTGATGATGAAAGTTTGTTGCGATACGCCGAACATCGTCAGGAATATATTAAAGAGACTACTGGCGTTGAGACCTTCCCCTTACTACAAGCAAATGTCAGTGCGTGTAGTCGGGATATCTGTCAGCGATTTTTTGCCTCAAAAAAGACCCATCTACTGTTAATTCCTTTGCAATATCATGGCAAGTTACTCGGTGTCTTTAGTCTCTACCTACCAGAAGAAAGTCTGAATGATTTTGAAGATTTACAAGAGACTCTAACCAGTGTGGGTCGGCATTTAGGCGCAGCGATTGAGCGAGAAAAGCTAGATGAGCAAAAAACACAGCTATCAATCATGCGTGAGCGTACGCATATTGCGAATGAGTTACATGATTCGCTGGCGCAAACTTTAACCAGTATCCGCTTTAGAGTGCGGCTATTGGATCAAAGTTTGCAGCAGGGTAATGAAGTCCAAGTATGGGATGAATTAGAGAGGGTTGAAGCGACTGTCACTGAAGCGCATGCTGAGATCCGAGAACTGATCGCACATTTTCGCTCACCAACCGTTTTGGCCAATCTTATTTCGGCAGTAGAGCAGACTATAGAGCGCTTTCGTCAGATTAATGATGACATTCAGATCTTTTTTCAGAACGAATGGCCTGAGACTAATCTGCCCACTGAGACGGAGTTCCATGTTTTGCGTATCATGCAGGAGTCGCTGAATAATATTCGTAAACATAGTGAAGCAGAAAATGTGCGCATTATGATGGCTGGCAATCAACAGGGCAGCTATAAAGTATTGATAGAAGATGATGGTGTGGGCTTTAAAGAGCCACAAAGCAGTAGCCACAGTGGTGAACATATTGGCCTTTCCATCATGCAGGATCGTGCCCGCCGTTTTGGTGGTGTACTAGAAATAGAAAGTGAATCGGGCGAAGGAACACGGATTGTTCTAGAGTTCAGTCATGAACCATAAACAACTAACCAAGCTGAGGGTACACACTTGCGCGTACTGATTATCGACGACCACACGTTATTTCGTGATGGCTTACAAGGATTGTTAGAGCGACATAATATTGAGGTCGTAGCTTCACTCGGTGATGGTCAAGAAGGCATCCGCCTTGCTCAGACACTATTACCGGATATCGTCCTGCTGGATATGCGTATGCCGACGATTACAGGTCTTGAAGTACTGAAGAATCTGCAGGCGAATAAGTTCGAAGCGCCAGTAGTGATGCTCACTACCAGCAATGATGAGCGAGACTTGGTAGAAGCCTTACGCAATGGCGCCAAGGGATATCTCCTGAAAGAAATGGAGCCTGATGATGTAGTGGCTGCTTTACGCGAGATCGTTAAAGGTGAGACGGTGGTTGCACCGAACCTGACCCAGATCTTGGCGCGTGTCGTTAAGGGTGAACCTATTCTCGAAACAGAGCCTAGCCCGATCGATGACCTGACTCCACGTGAAGCCGAGATTCTGAGTCTGCTCGCTGAAGGTCAGAGTAATAAAGTGATTGCACGCAATCTGGGCATCTCTGATGGCACGGTGAAACTGCATGTGAAGGCGATCTTACGTAAATTGAATATTCATTCACGGGTTGAAGCTGCGGTGATCGCAGTTGAGCATGGCCTGCGTGCAAGCAAGCAAAACTAAGATTGAAGCTATAGCCTAACGATGAAAACGTTTGATCAACTAGTGGCTGATGCGACCGCAGGCATTGAAGAATGGATGCCATGGGACTTGCAGTCAGCCCTAGAACAACAGCCTAATCTACTGATGATTGATGTGCGTGAAGCCGACGAGTTTCAGAGTATGCACATCAAGGGCTCACTGCATATCCCGCGTGGTGTGTTAGAGGCGGCCAGTGAATATGGTTTTGATGAAACCGAACCACGCTTGGCGGATGCTCGTGCTGAGCAGGTGATTGTGATCTGTCGTTCGGGCCGGCGTAGTTGCTTGGCAGCCGATAGCTTAAAGCAGTTAGGCTTTGAGCAAGCTATCTCGTTAAAGACAGGCCTACGCGGCTGGAATGATGCGGATGCAGAACTAGTCGATCAGGAACAAAACCTAGTCGATGGGGATGTTGCCGAGGTCTATCTCTCGCCGAAGGTAGTGA
>DGKH01000060.1:4546-11993 GCA_002386945.1 Proteobacteria bacterium UBA4575 | reverse complement strand
TCATTGTGGTCGCGATCAGCGTGCCAAAACATCCCATCTTTCAAGTCCATGCCGCCGCCCAGTGCGGATGCCTGCCCAGCATAAACTGCAGTCAGTAGGTGTAGTGTGAGTATGTATTTAGTCATTAGGAATCCTTATCTTATATTGCTAATTGATAGCACCAGTCTACTTGCATAGCTGATGGCTTAACAAGGGGCTCAAGCACAGCCCTTTTACAGTTTAAACCTTTGGCAAGGTAGGCCTGTTGTCATGCCGAAAGTAAGCGTTTATTTTTTGTCGCAACCTGCGGATGCCATGCCATAAACGGGGTAGCAACCAGGCTAAGAAGAGTATGAATAAAAAGAGTAGTAGGCAGAATAAGAGAGGATGAGTAAGGGCCGCCCAAAGGCCTGCAATCACCAGTAAATCTTCAGTCACTGAGAGGGTCCAATTACTGAAGGGCTCAGGTGAGGTGTTAATTATTAGACGGGTGCCTGTCTTGCTGGCATGGGTGGTTGCAGTTAGCCCACCACCTACTAAAGCAGCAGCTAATGCTAAGGCGGGTGATATTTCAACAACTACACCGGCTGCTAATAAAGCGCCTGCTGGAATTCGAATAAAGGTATGGATGGCATCCCAGATGCTATCTACGCCGGGTACTTTATCGGCAAAAAACTCGACTGCAAACATTAACCCAGCTGCTGCTATAACGAGTGGGCTTTGTAGTAAATACAAACTATCGGGTAATACTAATTGTCCATTATTAGCACCTATCCCCAAGACCAAGATGGTTGCATATAGGTTGATGCCGCTGGCCCAAGCCACGCCCATGGTTAAAGCAATAATGCTGATAATTTGTTGGTATTCAGCCATACAGTAGTTGCTAGCAGATTAAGATTTATTCAGCATACGCCATGCCGATGGATGCTGTGGATGACAAATAACCATTAGTCGCCTATAAATTAAGGGCCTAATGGTTATCTGTTTAGACTATTGATGGATGCTTTGGTCGAGATCAGCTGGTGGAACTAGACGATATTAATACTGCAATAAGCTGTGAGATTCACCAAAGGAGGCCAAGTGTTTGCGGCCAGCAAGTTCATTTAATTCGATGACAAAGGCAAACTCATGCAGCTCGCAATTAAAGTTTTGTAATAATTGGGCAGCGGCATTGGCGGTGCCGCCGGTAGCGAGTAAATCATCGATGAGTAAGACGCGAGCACCGTCTTCGATGGCGTCTTTGTGTATTTCTAGAGAATCTTCGCCGTACTCTAGTTGGTAACTTATAGAGTAATGTTCGGCTGGTAGTTTCCCCGGTTTGCGTATGGGTATGAAACCGACGCCTAAGGCATGGGCTAAGGGTGTACCAAATATAAAGCCACGTGATTCAATGCCAATAACGTAATCGATCTTCGCATCGATATAGCGCAGTTTAAACTGCTCTATGACCTGGCTGAAGGCCTCGGCTGACTTGAGTAAGCTGGTGATATCACGATACAAAATACCCGGCTTAGGGAAGTCTGTAACCGTGCGGATATAGTCTTTTAACTGCATAGTATTCGGAGTCCATTCATTAATTAAGGCTTAGACATCGCTCCAGCGACGCACTAGGTTGATATAAGCCGAGTCAATTTGCTTGGTATGAGTTTCTGTTGGTTGCTTACGTAATAGCTTTTCGCGAGCACAACTAAGTTGATACAGTAGCTCACGTTTTTCAGCATCACGCACAGAGCTTTGTACCCAAGTCACGGCGACCTGACGTTTACCCCGAGTTACCTGCGCGACGCGATGGCGACTGCTAGCGGGGTAGAGCACAGCATCACCAGCTGGATACTTGATTACTTGCTCACCCAAATTAGTTTGTAGCACAAGCTCACCCCCGTCATAGTCTTCAGGGGAGTTTAAAAATATTGTGATCGCAATATCTGACCGGTATTTATCCTGCCCACCCATAATCGGGTCATCAATATGCTCGCCATATTCCATACCAGTTTCATAACAGGCATAAAATGGGCTAGCAATACGTAAGGGTAAGGCCGCGCGTTGGTAAGTTTTATGGCGTAATAGGTTAGTCATAACCAAGGCGTTTAACTGTTGCGTTAGAGGATCATTCATAGCCAGCTCTTGGTTGTTTTTAACCGTTGCTGCTACATCTCCCGCGCTGAGTTTGCCGTCGATAAACTGCGCTTTTTTTAGCAGTTCAGCAATTGCCGTGAGTTGTTGTGTGCCTAGCACCTGTTTAAGTTGGATAAGCAAAATATAATTCTTCCCGTTATACTGCGTTCTTATAAGACCACTATCTAAAATAAAGCCCTAAGCCATGATACTGAAAGTTATTGTAGATGAAAGAACCATTCCGATCGAAGTTCCAGATTATATGCTTGCTGAGGCAGCTGATTTTTTCGCTCGAATGGACGGTGATATGGATGCAGGCTGGCAAATGAGTCGGCAATGGGTGGAGAAACCTGATGGTATCCAGCGTTGCCAAATTGCAGCTGACAAAATACTGACAGCTTTGGATTCTGGTGACGAAAAAATAGCGACATTAATGGCTGGCTATATTCTACGTACACTCCCTGGGGTAGATCGAGTCGATATCGATACCGGTGGTGATATGACTCAGACTGAATTTGCCATGGCAGATGCCTAGTTTGATTACCTAGTCCAATCGCAGTTGCATAAGAAAGTGAGGGTGATCTAGCTCTGATTGAATGCCTTCTTTGAGTTCGAACCCTAGCGCCTGATAAAAGCCACAGGCCTCTTCACGCGCATGTAGATAACAATCTGCCATGCCGCACTTGCGTGCATCAGCAACTAACTGCGTCACCAGCTCACGGCCAATCCCCAGCCCTTGAAATTCAGCGGCAACCGCCATATAGCGAATGCGAGCAGACAGTTGCTGAGCCTTTATTGTTTCATAATGAATACGCCCGATACCTATGATGCTGTTATCTTCGGTTAAACAAATCCGGTGATAGGCTTGATCCTCTAAGGCGTCACGTTCAGTGCCTAGCACAAGGCCAAAAGGGCGCCTGAGCTGTTGCCAGCGGAATTGATAATAGGCTTGCCATTGCTCATCGGTTGCCGGGCTGTCGTAATGGAATGACGGCATGGCTAAAATCAATTAGGCAAACACGACCCAAGTCGTGGCGATATATTTGCTGCCTTTTTCTAAGGCGATACCACGGTGCTCGTGAGTCCAAAAGGGTGGGAATAAAATAAGACTGCCTTGAGAGGGTGTGATCTTAAGATCCTGTGATGAGAATTCAGTTTCACCGCCCGGGCCTTCGACATCGTTTAAATACCAAATAGCGACTAACTGACGTTGGCTAAATTCATGGCTACCACCATCAATATGCCAGTGATAAAACTCACCTGGCAGTGTACGTTGTAGGCCATAACCCATATCTTTAAATGAACCAGAGAAAAATGGGAATTGCAGACGAAACTCTCTAAGAGCAATGCCTAAAGATCGGAATAGTGCGCGATCTACATCTTGCCAATGCGGTTTACCACTGACGACAAGGTCAGTGGAGCGCTTAATGCTGTTGTCTTCATTCGCCATTTGGCCGACACGACCCAGATATTGATCTTCTGGGCAGGCCTCAAAACGTTGAATGACATCGGCGCAAAATTCTGCTGCTAATGCATTTTTCTTTTCGAAGACAAGGCTTCCAGGTTTGCATTCCTGAATGGTTACTAAGCGGTTTTCTTTCATTATTTAAAGGCTTCGGTAGTCAAGAAGGCATCGATCTCTGAGCTTGTTTTTTGTGCGGCAAAAAGGCTTAGACAATGCTGTATGACATCATGCCAATAGTGCCTGCTGCGGTCTACCCAAGTCGCCAATTTCTCATAGTTATGATCTTGATGCCATTGATTGTAAGCACTTATGAAAGAGGGGCAGAGTTCTTTTCGTGTCGCGTTCATGTTGCCAGCATAAAAATGGATGGAGGCTATTCTCTCGTCTTCAATCAGGGCCGGTAAGGTCGATAATGCATCAGAAAATAAATCTTTAATCGCACGAAGCTTGAGTTCAACACGTGGGTTGTTAATCTCAAGCAACATTTTTTTCCAATCAGGTCCAATGATTTGACTGGCCTCAATCTCACCGATTTCATGCAGCTTAATTGCTTCAGCTTCAACCTCAGCCATAGTGTGTAAAGCCGTATTAACATCGTCTTCAAACGGGTAGTACTTCATCGCCCTAGACATACCATTTTCATTGCCATGCCAGTGCCATTCTTGAACTCTTTCCCAGATCATTCGAGCGATAGATTGTCGGCGAATGAAGATGTTGTTTCCTAAGGTCATGGCTGGTGGTGAGGCGAGATCACGGGCATATTCTTGACCACTGATAAAAATAGTAAAGTCGTGATGCGTTTCACTGCTTAACTTCTCGGCAAGAAAAAAGTGTGGCGTCCGATTAGCGCCAAGCCCGCCACTATAAATTAAGCCATGTGAATTAATTTTTTGGTTGATCGTGACGGTATCGAAAGGGTCAGACTGTTGTCCGTTGATGTTCAGGTCTTGAAAATCAACATCTTCAAGCTGCTCCCAGACCGCTTCACGTTCAGTCACCCATTGGCCGACTGGGCCACTGGTGAGATTGTCTTGGTAAGCTAGTTTCTCTGACCAACGATAGAACTCACGCATTTTCATTAGATAAATGCAGAGGGTGAAATTGCCAGCATGACGGGCATCGGCAATATTGCAGTTGTGTTGAACCTGCGCAGAAAGGAGATCGGTATTCATAGGTTTAGAGGTATAATCGGCTTGCTATTAAATTACAAGCAAGACAACAGTGTTTGTCCTAGTATTAAATGCGTACAGTGGATTAGGGAATAGTAAAAGAATATGGCCAGACTAAAAGCGAAATGGAATCAGACACAGCATGAGCGCTCTCCAGAGCAGATTGCTTCAGTGGTCAGCAGTAATATTTGGATGCTTGCAGCTGATAGCTGCTTGAGTCTGGAAAATGAAGGTTTTGAAACGAATACCCATTCACAGCGTATGGATGTTATCTGTGAATTCCTCGCCTTTTCATTGCATGTGGTCGATCGCATGACCTTTGGTGAATTAGAAGAAGAGGAGCGTGTACGCTTTATCAATGCCTTAGGTGTTAACTTGGCGAATTTGGTACATGACAATCGCTTGGATTCAAATGGCCCAGGCGAGCATCGTAAGCAATTTATTACGCTATTGAATGTGCGTATGGATGAATATTCTGATTGTGATTATGACATTGATGAGGGCCCTGGCTTTGGCCTCAGGCGTATTACCGGGAATCACGTTATGGCAGTGATGGGTGCGAAAGACCAGAAGTGGATTCCTGATTATGTCATTGACCTTGAAGCACCAAAGATAGTGAAGGGTATACAGCGTGTCATGACGGGTATGGGTGAGTCCTTAGATGATGCTGACTTTGAAATGCCACCCATTCCAGAAAACGGCACCTGGGGTGATGAGTAAGTATCTACTCTCCATAAGCCTAGTCACCTTAATAGGCTTATGTTGGCAGGGCGCAGTGCAAGCACAGCCGCTGCCACAGTCATCAATCACGCCTGAACGAGTTGAACATTGTCATATCGGTAGTGCAGATGAGATTGTTGAGTTTTATGCGCTGAACCATTACGTTTTATTTGCTCAAGCAGAGCATAAGACAGCGCAAGGTAAGCAGTCTCAAGTCCAGTTCTTAGTCACTTCTGATATGGCCTATTTTTATATTGCTAGGATTCGCTTGCTACAAGGCAATGTGCGTGAGACCTGTCTGAAATTGTTGGCTAGGGAAGTGGATTATCAATTAGTCGCACCTATCGCCGGCTTACTTAAAAGAAAGCCCAGACATCATTTTTTGTTTTTTGAGCAACTGCCTAGCAGCAGTCGTTGTGCCACAGAGAAGCAAGGTTGTGCGAGCTGGTCGCAATGGTCAGAAGACTCTGAGGGTGAGTATCTGCTGACGGCTTATCGTTATTCCTTGAAGCAGAAAGAACACTTTGAGCAGGCGATAAGGGTACGGGTAGGCGATAAGCAAATAGCACCAGGGCGTGGCAAGTTGAGCGCATTTGCGCGCATGCAGTATGTGCGACGTTTACGTAATGAGCTGGATGAAAGTCCATCGGATAGGGAACAGGCGAAGACGTTTTATCAGCAATTACTGGAGAGTGCTGATCATGGCTTACCACTCTTAACTTTAAGGCAGTTGCCAGAGCAGGGCTGGGATCTGACTGTGATTGACCGTCAGAAAGGATTGGTTTTTACAGTGATGCAAGGTGATCAGCTAGAGCTGTACCCGCAAAGTAGAGAGTACTACCGGCATTTATCAGCCCAGTAGAGTCATGCTAAAAGACGTTGCTAACTCAGAGGCTAGCAACGTCTACGCAATCTGTATTACTTAGCCCAACTTGAGAAGTTGTCAGCGGTCTTTTCTTGACCATCGCTAAAGCCAGCTGAGTAAGCTTCGCTTAGACGCTGCTCTTCACGCTCTGGGTGACCTAAGTAACCACCTTGCCAACCCAATACGTATTCTGGGTCAACGCCCTGCGATTCCATTGAAGTAATTGTGTCGCGATAAGTTTGATCCATTATTTTGCTCCTGTTTAAAAATGTATAAATAGTGCGGCGTTTATCAAAACGCTTCAAATCTTTTCAATGCGATTCCTGCTTCCATAGCCTTCTGTGCTATATCGGCGCCAGCGCGAAGTGTATCTGCTTTTCCTAAATGCTTCAGCATAATGGCGGCAGAATAACGTAAACAGTCTTGTGCCGGGCCTGCTTTCCCATCCAACGCGGCTAAACCGGCCTCAGCACTAACCTTGGCGAGTGCCTCTACATCGACAACGGCATCTTCACCTTCGATCTCACGTAATACCGATGCTGGCACCGGCTCACAGCGTTGAGATTGCTCAATACCTAGGTCTGCAGGGGTCATATTAACCTCTTCCAGGGCACCATCAAGGCCATGATATTCAAAATACTTGGCTGGCTTGTTGAGTGCCGGTGTAATGCCACCTTCAACGCCTCGAATGATCACACTGGAGTCAAAACCTGCAAGTTTCGCTAAGGCTTCATACACCGGTGGATAGGGCTTATGTACATAACCAGTCATCAAGTGTGTCGATACCTTGCCACAAATAGGCTTCAGTAAGACTTCAACCGTAGTCAGTACGGGACGCTTAATAATACGCTTACGTAGGCCGACTAGATCGTGCAATGGCTTACAAAATTGCGCTTGATCAATATAGGACCAACCACAATCGGGGTCATTAATCTTGGCTACGGCCTGTTGTGGACTCAGATCCACGGCCTTGCCCGCTGCACGTATGACTTTACGGTGCGTCACGCCAAATTTTGGGCCGACATCTTCCAAGCCGTGGCTCTGTGCCGGTAGGCCACAGGCGGCCAATAAGGCGGGTAAAAAGGCCATCACTGGTGCGCCACGCATATAGCCATCATAAGGCTCAGCGATATC
>DGKH01000060.1:1696-4493 GCA_002386945.1 Proteobacteria bacterium UBA4575 | reverse complement strand
TTCTCATCACTGGTCTCACGCTTCATGCGCAAAGCGATCAGATAAACAGCGCTTTGGACTGGGTCAATTTGATCACGCAGGATATATTTCAGCGTATCTCTAGCCTCTTCAAAGGATAGGTTCTTGCTGTATTCTGGGCCAGTTGCGACACGTCCGACGACGCTGCGCATAAAGGCATCAATCTCTGATTGGGTGCGATCTAGTTCTACTGTCACAGTCTATATAATCCTTAAAGGGTTGCCGAGCATACAAAATGTGCTGTGAATCCTATATATCCCTATGGAGGGACGGTTAAGTCTTTGATTTAAAAGGGTTTAATGTGTTCTTTTGGGCGACTCAACCGGGGTATTCGGCAGCCCCTTGCTTTGTTTTAAACTACGTGGCTTAAAACATGACAGGATTAAACCCTATGGAAGAGTCGGAAGAGATTGATTTCGCTAGTGGCATACAGGCTTTTGAGTCTAAACACTTTTCGCGGGCGATGCAGTTATTGTCACCGTTAGCCGCCGCAGGTTATGCCGATGCGCAACATCGTTGCGCTATTATGTTGCAAAACGGTCTTGGCAATAAGGCCAATCCAGAAGCGGCTTTCCGCTGGATGAATGCCGCTGCCGAGCAAGGCCATCCGTTGGCTCAACATGGCTTGGGTTTCATGTATATGGAAGGTGACTGCGCCGAAAAAGACGGCGAGAAGGCGGCTTTTTGGTTTACCAAGGCGGCTGAACAGGGGCTAGCTGGTTCGCAAACAACATTAGCGATGATGTATGAGCAGGGTACGTTGATTGAGAAGGATGAAGAGAAAGCCAGCGAGTGGTACAAAAAAGCAGGTTTTTAGTATCTTAGTTAACCGCCTATTTATCCGTAAGTTATTGCTTACATTAAGATCTTAAAGGATTAAGAACAGAGTCAGTATGCGTCCCGCTTATCTAAACAATATTCTTGATAAAGAGTTTCACGCCGCCCAGTCAGGTCAACATACCCCAGTCATGTTATGGGGCCCTCCTGGTGTAGGTAAGTCACAAATTGTGGCGCAAGTTGCTGAACGCAACCAAGTGGCGATGATTGATATCCGTTTGTCACAGATGGAGCCTAGTGATCTGCGTGGGATTCC
Source organism: Proteobacteria bacterium UBA4575 (assembly GCA_002386945.1). GTDB lineage: Bacteria > Pseudomonadota > Gammaproteobacteria > UBA4575 > UBA4575 > UBA4575. Next base: position 3,382 of record DGKH01000060.1, on the reverse strand, counting down.
ATTTCGACAAGAAGACTCTGTCGAGTGGGCAATCCCAGCGATGTTGCCAGATAGGCAAAGACACGGCGTTAAAGGGATTCTGTTTTTAGATGAAATCACGTCGGCGGCTCCCAGCGTCTCGGCTGCCGCCTACCAACTGATTCTAGATCGCCGGTTGGGTCAGTATGAAGTGCCGGAAGGCTGGGCCATCTTAGCGGCCGGTAATCGTCAAGGGGACAGGGGTGTGACCTACACCATGCCAGCACCTTTAGCGAACCGCTTCTCGCATTATGAAGTCGATGTGAACTTAGATGACTGGGTGGCTTGGGCCTATGCCAATGAGATCGATGAACGCGTTATTGCCTTTCTGCGATTTCGACCTGATCTGATCTTTAGCTTTGATGCGGCACAAAATCCAATGGCCTTTCCGACTCCACGGTCTTGGGAATTTGCCAACCGGGCCTTACACAAGTTTGAGCAAAGTCAGGAAGTATTACTAGAAAGCCTGCAGGCCTGCGTTGGCGCAGCGGCGGGTATTGAATTGAATGCCTTTGTTGAACATCTGGAAGACATGCCAGATCTAGATGCGATAGTCAGTGGTAATGAAACCTCGGTACCAACTGAAATTGATCTGCAATATGCAGTCGCTACGGCCTTAGTTGGGCGTGCGATTCGTGCCGAAGAAGGGGCTGAAGGCAACCTCATTCTCGGCAATATCTTGCGTTATGCTCAGCTCTTTCCACAACGTGAAATGGGCGTGATGATGATCTCTGATATGCATCGAGCCATTGGTGAGCGACTCTTTGCGGTCGAAGAATTTGCACTATGGGCAGATTCTGTTGCCGATCTTATGTTGTACGAAGCCTAAGATCATCAGTCGATGAGGTCTAGTTATGGACGCCGATAAGGTCGAGACAAAACTAGCTGCAGCACGGACTCGACTGATCTTGGATAAGCCTTTTTTAGGCGCCTTGGTACTGCGCATGCCATTGCAGCAGGGTGATCCCGCTTGGTGTATTACAGCGGCCACTAATGCCAAAAAAATCTTCTATAACTACGACTATGTTCTTGCGTTAACTCCAGCAGAGACGCAATTTGTATTAGCCAAACAAGCCTTGCATTGCGCCTTGTCACATTTTGCACGCCGCCAACATCGGCTTAAACATCTATGGGACTTGGCCTGTGATTATGCTGTTAGTCCGTTATTGATTGATGAAGGATTGCAGGCGCCGCCAGGTACATTTTTAGAAGAGAGTTATCGCGGTTTAAGCGCTGAAGAAATTTATCCTTACTTGCAAGATAAGGATGATGGTGACGCCGAGACAGGTGGCAAACAGGAAGCGGGTAGTGATCCATCAACCGACCCGACCGATGAACAAGATCAGTCGACTAGTGATAAACCTCCTGGGACAGATCCTGATGATGAGTCTGATGGTGGTAGTAGTTCTGATCCGCAACAAGATCCTGAACAAGAGCCGGATGATGAGTCACAAGGACAAAGCCAAGAGGCTAGCCTGAGTCAGCAGGAATTAGATAATCTCTCAGTACAATGGCAGCAACGCTTAGCGGGTGCTGCACAACAGGCACAACAGGCCGGTAAGCTGAGTGAAGGTATGGCGCGCCTGGTGGAATTAATGCTGCAGCCTAAGCTGCCTTGGCGTGCCTTGTTAGCGCGGTTCATGGTGGCAACAGCGAGAGATGATTATA
>DGKH01000060.1:0-1637 GCA_002386945.1 Proteobacteria bacterium UBA4575 | reverse complement strand
CAGTGGGTCTATCAGTGGACAAGAGATAGAAGAATTTATGACTGAGATCGATGCGATTAAAGGCCAACTGCGCGCGCGCGTGAGCTTGCTTGCCTGTGATGAAAAACTGGTGAAAGGAAGTCCATGGTTATTTGAAGCATGGGAAGAATTTAAACTGCCAAAAAGTTTTCGTGGTGGCGGTGGTACCGACTTTCGGCCAGTGTTTGATTGGGTTGAAAAACAAGATCAAGCCCCTGAACTATTGGTCTATTTTAGTGACTGCCTAGGACGCTTTCCTGAGCATGAACCTAGCTACCCAGTATTATGGTTGGTCAAAGGTCGCAAACAGCCAGCCTTTGGACAACGGGTGCAACTAAACTAAGTGTATGGATTTAACTAACGAAGATACTTTGCGCTTAAATGTCTTATTAGCGCAAAAGCCACAGGCCGTACGTATTGATGAGTCGCGTATGGAAGTGCATGCCTTAACCGAACGTGGTGAAGCCAAAGTAGTCTTGCATGCGACGGGTCGTGATGAGAAATATTTGCGCAATGTACGTCAGTGGTTATCTACTCAAGTGTTGGGCTCTCCTGGTGGCTACCCGGTCTTTTTGCGCCGTTGGACGCGTATGGGGCAGGCGCGTGATGACAGTTTAGAAAAATTGTTATTACTGGGTGAGCCAGAAGCCATTGTCGCCGTAGTGCATGCGAATGGCTTAACTAATGAGCTAGCTAAGCGTGCTTGGTGGTGTGCACCAAATGCCGATAATGCGCGCTGTATGTTAGAGAGCCAAGATGTGGTTAAAGGTAGTATGGGGCCGGAATTGGCGCAGTTTTTAGTTGAGTTTTTACCGTTTGAAGAGAGTTCAGCGGCGACCATGCGTTCAGTTCGTCTGGTCTTACAAGGTGACTTAGTAGACGAGGAAACTAAGGAATCTATCTGGCAGCGTGGCAAGCGTAAGAACACCTATTTTGTTGGTTTTTTACAGCAGTGTCCGGAATGCCTGCCTATAGAGCAGCTACCACATACTGACTTTCAGGCGGTATCTGAGCAATTAGCGGGGATTGAGCCGAGTAATCCTTGGGCACAAAAAGTACAATGGCTGTTCAGTGGTGAAGGGCAAGCGATGCTCGAAACCTATAGCTTAGTGATGAAGAAGCCGAGTGATCAAGATGTAGTGGTCACGCTATTCAACACGATGGGGCATTACTTCACGCTAGAGGAAACAGGTTTTCCTAAACCACGCCAAATTGAAGAAGTACATGCATTTGTTGGCCACCTCATGCAAAATCCGCAGGGTGGACTATATGAGCTATTGCAAATTTGGCCGCAGGCTAAATCTGTTTGCAGCGCGATTATTTTTCTATCCATGGTCAGTGAGAGTTTACTGGACCCCGTCTTTGGTGTGACTGATGCTATTGGTACGGTTATGCGAAAGCGCATCGCTCATTTGATTGAGCCTATTCAGCAGCAGGTAGCTGCATTGCGATGATATGAGTTTATTACCCCTATTTATTGATTTAAAAGAGCAGCATTGTTTGATCGTGGGCGGCGGTACAATCGCTGCTCGGAAACTAGCTATGCTGTGCAAAGCAGGTGCTTGCGTAACCGTAGTGAGCCCTGAGCTGTCCGTACAAACTGAAAAGTTATGCCAAGA
>DGKH01000012.1:3840-7240 GCA_002386945.1 Proteobacteria bacterium UBA4575 | reverse complement strand
GTCTAAATAGAGTACTTTCCTTGACACTCTTTAGACGCTAAATCATAATTTTAATATTCTCTAATATTTAGCTCGATTGATCGCAGGTGATTTGCGGTTAACGGTGCCTTATTAGCTATCGATAATGGTGGCTATTTTTTAGATTAACCTTAATCCCCATAATAATTAGCGAGATTCGCGGAGGATTTTCCTGTGGCAGATTTTGATCAAGAGTTAGACGCGTGTGGCTTAAATTGCCCACTTCCAATTTTACGTGCGAAGAAAGCATTAGCATCACTAGATAGTGGTCAAGTATTACGTATTATCGCGACAGACCCCGGCGCTATTAAAGATTTTGAAGCGTTCTCAAAGCAGACTGGTAATGAACTGCTAGAAACAACTGAAGATGGCGATAAGTATCAGTTTTTAATTAAGAAGAAGTAAGCCGAAAAAGGCCTATAGCAATGTTATTCAGCGATGAGTTTGAATTGAAGATAGGTAGCTAGCACTATGGGCTCAGGTTGACTGAGGCGGGTGACTTATTCAGCTGAAACTATCCAAGCAAAGGGCTTTTGTAAAATTATATGCGTCATATTATTTCGATTTTATTAGAGAATGAAGCAGGGGCTCTATCTAGAGTATCCGGCCTTTTTTCTGCGCGTGCTTACAATATTGATTCACTAACAGTAGCGCCGACTGATGATCCGACTATGTCGCGCATCACGGTAGTAACCTGTGGTGATGACGCTGTAATTAATCAAATTACAAAGCAGCTACATAAGCTAGTGGATGTTGTGAAATTAGTTAAACTTGCAGATGGTGAGTATTTTGAGCGAGAGATTTTATTGCTGAAGTTATCACCAACTGAAAGTCAGAAAGCCGAACTAGAGGCCTGCATGAAAGAAATGAATGCAGTTACTTTAGATCAAACTGAGGGTTGCATAACCCTAGAAATTACTAGCTCTGGGCCAGAGTTGGATGAAGCAATAAAAACACTGGCCCAGTTTAACGTTATCGAGGTTGTGCGGTCGGGTACGGTGGGAATTAACGCCGGTTCTTCAGTGCTTCGTTTATAAATCCCCACATAGAAAATGGGATAGGAGTTTGTATGAAAGTTTTTTACGATAAGGATGCTGATCTTTCGATTATTAAGGGCAAGACAGTTTCTGTTATTGGTTATGGTTCTCAGGGGCATGCCCATGCGAATAATCTAAAAGAATCTGGTGTATCAGTGATTGTTGGTTTGCGCGAAGGCTCTAGTTCTGCAGCTAAAGCAAGTGCTGCTGGTCTTGAAGTGCAATCTATTGAAGAGGCTGTAAAGAACTCAGATGTGGTCATGATTTTGGCCCCAGATGAGCATCAGGCAGCACTTTACAGAGATCAAATCGAGCCAAATATTAAGCAAGGCGCAGCAATGGCGTTTGCTCATGGCTTCAATGTTCACTTTGAGCAGATCGTGCCACGTACTGATTTAGACGTCATTATGATCGCACCGAAAGGTCCGGGTCACTTAGTGCGCTCTACCTACACGCAAGGTGGCGGTGTACCTAGTTTGATCGCAGTATTTCAAGATGCCTCTGGCAGTGCCCAGAAGATTGCGCTGTCTTATGCCTCTGCAAATGGTGGTGGTCGTGCTGGTGTTATCGAGACTTCATTCAAAGAAGAGACTGAGACCGATCTATTTGGTGAGCAAGCAGTGCTTTGTGGTGGTGCCACTGCACTAGTACAAGCTGGCTTTGAGACCTTGACTGAAGCAGGTTACGCTCCGGAAATGGCCTATTTCGAATGTCTACATGAGTTGAAGTTAATCGTCGATCTGATGTACGAAGGCGGTATCGCTAATATGCGTTACTCGATTTCAAATACAGCAGAATACGGTGACTTTACCCGTGGCTCACGCGTGATCACAGAAGAAACCAAGAAAGAAATGGCGAAGATCTTGAAAGAGATTCAAAACGGTGAATTCGCACGTGATTTCATTCTTGAGAATCAAGCTGGTGCAGCAAACCTTAAGGCGATGCGTCGTATTGGTAAAGCGCATCCGATTGAAGAAGTGGGCACTAAACTTCGCAGCATGATGCCATGGATTCAGTCCAATCAGCTCGTGGACAAGTCGAAAAACTAAGTAGCGTTAGGCGCATCATCAAGCGATGCGTATTGCGCATGAGTTTCGTACGGTATTTATTCTTGCGACGCTCATACTCAGCACCCTGCAAATATCCAGCTCTACCATTTTATGGGTGGGTTGGGTTTTGTGGGGTGTTTTCGTTTTATTACTGAGAGATTTTAGACGAGTTATTCCGGCAGAACCTTTGGCCATAGTGTCAGCGGTGGATGGCCGTATAACAGCGCTTGAATCCAGTGTTGATCCTTTTTTACAGCGTCCAAGTTTGGTTTGTACCATTGCACAGTCATCTCTTGGGGAGTTTAATATTCACAGTCCTATCGAAGGTAAGATTGAACAACTTTGGTTGCGTGACCCAGAAAATGGACGATATATACTAGCTGTATGGCTGCGTACTGATGAGCAGGATGATGTCGTCTTCACCTTGGATTTACACTCACTACATCATAGGGCCATTGTTTCTATCCAGCCGGGGGAAAGAATTGGTCAAGGTCAGCGTTGTGGTTTCGCCGCCATTGGCTGCGAAGTGAGGGTTTATATGCCCAAAAATGCACAAGCGACAGTCAAGCCGGGTGATAAAATCTTGGCGGGCCGTACGATGCTTGCAAAACTAAAACATGGTTAGATGATGAATTCGAGAAAAGGAATATATTTACTACCTAATCTGCTGACTACAGGTGCTTTATTTGCAGGCTTTTATGCGATTATTTCGGCACAAATGGGACACTTTGAGCCAGCCTGTATAGCGATTTTTATTGCTATGGTTCTTGATGGTTTAGACGGGCGAGTCGCCCGTATGACCAATACTGCCTCTGAGTTTGGTAAAGAATACGATAGCCTTTCTGATATGGTTTCTTTCGGCTTGGCACCGGCCCTGATTATGTTTGAATGGTCCTTACAGCATGGCGTCTATGAGGGCTGGATGTTGCAACGCTTAGGTTGGTTGGGAGCATTTTTCTATACCGCCTGCGCTGCTTTGCGACTGGCACGCTTTAACTCTATAAATAGTGACTTAGATCGACGTTATTTCCAAGGATTGCCAAGTCCAGCGGCCGCTGGTTTATTGGTGGGCTTTATCTGGACTAGTCACGATTTAGGCCATACCGGTGGTGAGTTATGGTTGATAGCCCTATTTGTTACCGTGATTGGTGGTGGCTTGATGGTGTCGCGACTGAGTTTTTACAGCTTTAAAGATTTAGCACTTAAAAATAAGGTCCCAACGATTACCGTGCTTGCGGTGGTTGGCCTTTTTATCTTGGCGGCAATGGATCCACCCAAACTCATGTTTGCAGTGTT
>DGKH01000012.1:0-3683 GCA_002386945.1 Proteobacteria bacterium UBA4575 | reverse complement strand
AATTACTTACAATGTTCTATTCAGTGCACCGCAGCTTCCTGCTGCCGCACTAGTCCTACGCCTGTTTCGACTGCCGCTGTAGCGGCCGATTCTGTCCTGACGAGGCTAAACGTGTCCCTTCAATAATATCCGTATTAGTAATAAAATAGCGACCAGAAGACGGTTTCCCGTTAAATTTTGGTGACAGTTGGAGTATGAGCGAAATGAGTAGCAACGATCATTTAATTATATTTGATACAACTTTGCGCGATGGCGAGCAGAGTCCGGGTGCGTCTATGACGACAGAGGAAAAACTGCATATCGCAAAATGTTTAGAGCGTATGCATGTTGACGTTATTGAGGCCGGCTTTCCAATCGCAAGCCCAGGGGACTTCGAGAGTGTTAAAGCAGTCGCGCAGGCAGTTAAAGACAGTACTGTATGTGGTTTAGCGCGAGCATTAGACCGTGATATTGATCGCGCAGGAGAAGCCTTAAAACCAGCTAAGTCGAGTCGGATCCATACCTTTATTGCGACCTCGCCGATTCATATGGAGCATAAGCTACGTATGCAGCCAGATGCGGTCGTTGAACAGGCCGTTGCGGCAGTTAAGCGTGCACGTGGTTTTACCGATGATGTTGAGTTCTCGCCTGAAGATGCAGGCCGTTCAGAATTCGACTTCCTTTGCCGCATCATTGAGCAAGTGATTAATGCGGGTGCGACGACTATTAATATCCCGGATACGGTCGGCTATAACCTACCGCATCAGTTTGGTTCTTTGGTTGGGCGTTTAATAGAAAATATTCCAAATTCAGATAAGGCGATATTCTCAGTGCATTGTCATAACGATTTGGGCCTAGCAGTAGCTAACTCACTATCGGCCGTATTGCAGGGTGCACGCCAAGTTGAATGTACGATTAATGGACTGGGTGAGCGCGCTGGTAACGCTGCTCTAGAGGAAGTGGTCATGACTGTGCAAACACGTCAGGACATGTTCAGCTGTAATAGTCGATTGGATACCACTCAAATAGTCCCAGCATCTCGTTTAGTCTCAAGCATTACAGGTTTCCCAGTGCAGCCTAATAAAGCAATTGTTGGTGCAAATGCCTTTGCGCATGAATCAGGTATTCACCAAGATGGAGTGCTTAAGGCGCGTGAAACCTATGAAATTATGCGGGCTGAAGATGTCGGCTGGGCTGAGAATCGAATCGTCTTAGGTAAGCACTCGGGCCGTAATGCATTTCGTTCACGCTTAGAAGCACTAGATGTATCTTTTAAATCAGAGAGTGAATTGAACAGTGCTTTCGCTGCATTCAAAGATCTAGCCGATAAGAAGCATGAAATCTTTGATGAGGATTTATTTGCATTAGTTGCAGGTGGAGATGGTGCTAGTGAGGAGAAGTTTAAGTTAGTCTCCTTGAATGTATGCTCACACACCGGTGAAATACCCAATGCCGAGATTGTCTTGTCACTTGATGGCGAGGAGTTTACGGCTTCTTCTGATGGTGGTGGTCCAGTCGATGCTGCGTTTAAAGCAATTGAAGTGATCGCTAAAAGTAAGGCTATATTGCAACTTTATTCTGTGAATAGTATTACCAGCGGAACAGATGCGCAGGGTGAGGTTACTGTGCGGCTTGAACGTGATGGCTCAATCGTTAATGGTAGTGGTGCAGATGTCGATATCGTCATTGCTTCAGCTAAAGCCTATTTAAACTCACTGAATAAACTGAGTGCTGCCGCTGAACGTGCTCATCCACAACTTAGCCAAGTTTAATTTACTACACTTGAGATGAATGCTGAGCGCCGCAATGCTTATCTAAAAGCTTTATCGATAAAGCAATGGCGCTTGCGCGGACAACCATCATCAAGCGCTATGCAAGTAGCGTCTAGTGCCGCCGGTGACGCTAGCCTGACTGATCCAGCTTCTATTACACCTACTAAGTTGTCTACGGGTAAGCAAGCAGCTAGAGCAGAATTAGATGCAGCTCTGAAGGTTGACCCTATCCTAGAGAAACCGTCTTTAGTCGCATCAGATGTGGTTAAAGCCGAGCTGGAAAATAAGCCTGTAGCCATAAAAGATCTTTCACAGTTTGATCTTGAGCAACTTGCTACCGAGGTTAGTCAGTGTGTGGCCTGTGATTTGCATAAAACGCGTAAACGAACTGTGTTTGGTGTTGGTCATGAGAAAGCCACTTGGATGATTATTGGCGAAGCCCCGGGTGCTGATGAAGAGAATGAGGGGGAGCCGTTTTTAGCAGCTTCAGGACAGCTTTTAAACCAAATGTTGCGCGCTATAGGTCTGGCACGTGAAGAGGTGTATATCACTAATGTCCTTAAGTGCCGCTTACCCAACAATCGTGAACCTAAAAAGGCTGAGCTACAATCCTGTCCGCCGTATTTGCAGCGACAAATAGAACTGATTCAACCTAAAATCATTCTATTGCTCGGTCGAGTTGCAGCACAAACGGTCTTGCAGAGCGATCAGCCGATGGCAAAGCTGCGTGCTAAAATATGGCATCATCCAGACCTCAATATTCCGATGGTTGCGAGCTATCATCCGGCCTATTTATTGCGAGCGCCACGTGAAAAGCGTAAAGCTTGGGAAGACCTACAACTCGCTCGACAGCAAATACTCAGCGAGTAAGACCTTCAGGCATGGACGAATTAGTATCGGAACAATCTTATTCTTTTCGGAATATGACTGAGCATGACTTGGTTGCAGTCAAGCAAATTGAAGACGCTGCCTATGTATTTCCTTGGAGTGAGACTATCTTCAGAGACTGTCTATCGGTCGGCTACCCAAGCTGGGTGATGGAGTTACAGGGTGAAGTTATTGGATACTCTGTGCTGCAACATGTTGCGGATGAAAGTCATATCCTAAATATTTGTGTTCGACCCAAATTACAGGGCCATGGTTATGGTCGGGGCATGCTGCACTTCATTCTTGCGCAAGCACGTGCAAGTAAAACCAAGAGTGTTTTTTTAGAAGTACGCCCTTCAAATATAGCGGCTATTGAGCTGTATGAGTCTGAAGGTTTTAACGAAATTGGTTGTCGCAAAGACTACTATCCTAGTGTTACTGGACGTGAAGACGCTTTGTTATTCGCGCTTGAGTTGAGTGAGGAAGCGCTAATTTAAGCGATTGATAAAATATGAGTGAGCATCTAGAACAAACCAAAAGACGGCGTACTTTTGCCATTATTAGTCACCCAGATGCTGGAAAAACCACCATTACTGAAAAGTTATTGTTATATGGTGGTGCTATTCAGCTAGCGGGTACAGTGAAAGGGCGTAAGGCAGCGCGTCACGCAACTTCTGATTGGATGGCGCTCGAGCAACAGCGCGGTATCTCGGTGACTAGTTCAGTGATGCAGTTTCCCTATAAAGATTGCATCATCAATCTGTTGGATACACCGGGACATGAAGACTTCTCGGAAGACACCTACCGTACCTTAACGGCTGTCGATTCAGCATTAATGGTGATTGACTGTGCCAAGGGTGTTGAGACTCGTACGATTAAACTAATGGAAGTGTGTCGATTGCGCGATACACCTATCGTAACCTTTATTAATAAGCTTGATCGAGAGGGTAGAGACCCTATTGAGCTAATCGATGAGGTTGAGTCGGTCTTAAAAATTAATTGCGCACCGGTCACCTGGCCTATTGGCATGGGTAAGTCATTAAAGGGCGTTTATCATTTGATAAA
>DGKH01000048.1 GCA_002386945.1 Proteobacteria bacterium UBA4575 | reverse complement strand
CACTGGTAATGCTGAAACTATTATCACTGGCAGCAAAACCAGCAAAGGAGTTGTCGGTCTTGACCTTACTCGCTTATTAATTGGCTCTGAAGGCTGTCTTGCTATCATCACTGAGGCTGACCTCAAACTATTGCCACTACCTTCCGACAAAAATACTTTCCGTGTTTTGTTTTCATCACACACCAAAGCGAGCACAGCGATTCAGGCCTTAATGGCACAGTCGCATACACCATGTGCCTTAGAGTTTATGGACCACCATGCCCTGGACTTACTGCGCCAACATAGTCCGCTGGAACTGCCACAAGCTGCAGCCGCCATGTTAATGGTCGAGATCGATGGCGATCCTGATTCTTTGACTGTCAGCAGCCGTCATATTGAAAATACTTTGGCGGCATTGTCACCATTAGAGATCAACTGTGCACACAGCCCGGAACAAGCGAAAGAATTATGGCAAGCACGCAAAGCCCTTTCCCCCATATTGCGCAACCTAGCTCCAAATAAAATCAATGAGGATGTGGTCGTACCGATCCCACAGTTAAGCAATTTACTGACTGGCTTAGATCAACTTTCCGAGCGTTACGAACTACCAATCGTCAATTTCGGTCATGCCGGTAATGGCAATTTACACGTCAATATATTGTACGATGCGGCAGATCCAATACAGGATCAACATGCCAAGCATTGTCTGATAGAGGTCTTTAGTTTAGTGCTTAGTTTGGACGGGACATTGTCCGGCGAGCATGGCGTTGGCATCGCTAAACGAGATTATGTCGACCGTGAGCTAGGACAAGCTGAGTTACGTTTAATGCGCCAAATTAAACAACAGTTCGACCCAGATCTGATTCTTAATCCAAACAAAAGCTGGCCAACAGAGAGCTAATCACTCAATCGACTAGGCCACTCGTCTTAATGCAGTAGCGCTTATTTAACTACTTTTAAGTGGGGTCGACGTGGAGGGGGTTGCTCAGGATCAGGTTGATCCATACCTGGTGGTGGTGTGTTCTGATCGCCTTCATTAAACATCATGCCCTGCCCGTTTTCACGCGTATAAATAGCTAGAACATAGGCGATGGGCACATATATAGCAACACTCTCACCACTAAAGCGCGCATCAAAGACAATCGCTTCGTTACCAAGGTCTAGATTCTGCACGGCACCAGGGCTGACATTCAAAACAATCTTGCCGTCTTGCTCGTGCTGCCTAGGCACAATCACATGCTCATTCTGACAATCGACCAACAGATGTGGCGTCATATCATTATCGAGAATCCACTCAAAAATAGCGCGGACTAGATAAGGGCGTGATGAGGTCATAGTGTTGATAACAGCGGGTATAAAGGGATAGGATTAATCAAATCAAACACAGCGTACTTGTAGAGGATACAAGGCACCGCTGTGCTAACAACATTTATTCTGGACGCATCTCGAGCTCTTCTTCAGTCAGACTGCTGATGAAGGACTCACGACTAAAGACACGTTCACAGTACTCATGAATCGCCTTACTTTGCTTAGGTATTTCGACCCCTAATAGCGGCAAACGCCACATCAGAGGTGCCAAAGTGCAATCCACCAAACTGAAGTCATCACTCAAGAAATAAGGTTTGGCTTCAAAGATCTCTAGCGAACTCACCATGCTATCAGTCAAGACTTTACGCGCCTTTTCTTGTTGCACGACGGTGCCGTGAAGAATCTTTTCTATTGGCGCACACCAGTCCTTTTCAATATGGAACAGTGCTAGGCGTGACTTTGAACGTGACACAGGGTCTACCGGCATCAAAGGTGGATGCGGGAAACGCTCATCGAAATATTCCATAATCACGCGCGAATCATAAAGCACTAAATCACGATCAACTATGGTGGGCACTGAGTTATAAGGATTTAAAGCAAACAAATCCTCAGGCTTATTATTCGGATCGATATGAATAACATCGGCCGTAATATCTTTCTCAGCAAGCACGATCCGTGCGCGATGACTATGCATGCACACTGGATCAGAAAACAAGGTCATTACAGACCGCCTATTCGCGATTAAAGCCATAAAGAACCTCGGTTAAATTGCTTTGTTGTGGTCAGTATTAATGTATATCTTTCCAGTATTCTTTCTTCAGGAAGTACGCAATAACACCAAATGCGGCGAGGAAGAATAACACACCTACGCCAACTGATTTACGTTTCAACTGAGCAGGCTCAGCCATGTAAACCAAGTAGTTCACCAAATCAGTCATTGCACGGTCATACTCAACAGCCGTCATCTTGCCTTCTTGCACCAATTCAAACGGTGATGCAGGTGTAGCAAAATGGCCACTATCTGCATGCTCATCTTGGTGATCAATAGCCTTCAGTGCCTGATAGCCTTGCAAATCCCACAACACATGCGGCATAGCAGTACCTGGCAACATCAGGTTATCAACACCGCGAGGTGAGTCTTCACTGACGTAGTAACCCTTAAGGAAACTGTAGATCCAATCGGCACCACGGGCACGCGCCTTAACGCTCAAGTCAGGTGGCGGTGCACCAAACCATTCTGTTGCGTTCTCTGTAGTCATCGCAACCGTCATGGTTTGACCGAACTTACGACCTGTAAAGATCATATTTTCTTCCATCACAGCCTGCGGAATACCTAGATCGTCCGCTACACGGTTGTAACGACTGAACTCTGCTGAGTGACAAGACAAACAACGGTTCACAAATAACGTTGCACCACGCTGCAAAGACGCACGGTTATCCATGTCTATATTGACGTGGAATGCTGGGCCGTTGCCACCAGCTGCGAAGCTGGTGGAAGCACTAAGTACGATCGCCGAAACGATTAAACGAGATAATAACTTCATTCGGTGACCCTC
>DGKH01000034.1 GCA_002386945.1 Proteobacteria bacterium UBA4575 | reverse complement strand
CCTTCAACATGCGAACCAACTTCAGAGATTTCACTCATAGTAAGCTTGCTGCTCGCCGTCACATTAACCAAGATGCCATGTGCACCCGTGATATTAATGTCTTCAAGTAGTGGGCTAGATACTGCTGATTCAACCGCTTCGCGCGCACGCTCAGGGCCAGTAGCCATTCCAGACCCCATCATTGCCATACCCATTTCTGACATCACCGTTTTTACATCAGCAAAATCGACGTTGATCAGACCAGGGCAGGTAATCACTTCTGCAATACCTTGCACTGCACGTAATAAGATATCATTAGCAGCCTTAAAGCCATCTAGCATGGTCATATCTTTATCCAGAACGGTGAGTAATTTCTCGTTTGGAATAGTGATAAGAGAATCCACATGTTGCGATAGCTCTTCGATGCCACGCTCGGCAATCTTACGACGCTTAGAGCCTTCAAATGGGAAGGGCTTGGTCACAACGGCCACTGTTAGGATGCCAAGTTCACGTGCAACCTCTGCAACAATCGGTGCTGCACCAGTACCGGTACCACCACCCATGCCTGCCGTAATAAAGAGCATATCGGCACCAGCAATCGCATCATGAATACGGTCTCTATCTTCTAATGCTGACTGACGTCCAATCTCAGGATTAGCACCCGCACCTAGGCCCTTTGTAATATCGGTACCTAATTGGAATGTAATCTTTGCGCTTGATCGTTGCAGTGCTTGTGCATCTGTATTGGCACAGATAAAACTTACGCCATCAATCGATGCTTGCACCATGTGCTCAACAGCATTACCGCCACCGCCGCCAATACCAATCACCTTAATGACAGCACTCTGTCCATATGAATCATCAAATTCAAACATCTACCTTCTCCTCGTTTTTATTACTAAAAATTGAAATATATAAAATTCTAAAAATTACCTTGTAGCCAATTTTTTATGCGTGCGAATTTGGATGAAATACCACTCGCAGAAAATGTATTTGGTTCTTTTAAGGCCGCATTTCTCGCGCCAAATAACAACAAGCCGACACCAGTGGCATGTATCGGATTACGCACCACCTCGATCAGTCCTGTGACATATTGCGGCACACCTAAGCGCACTGGCATATGAAATACTTCCTCAGCCAATTCAACGACGCCTTCCATTTTTGCGCTACCACCCGTTAAGACGACACCTGCTGCAATTAGGTTTTCATAACCACTGCGGCGTAGTTCTGCCAAGATTAGTGACATTAATTCTTCATAGCGTGGCTCAACTACTTCAGCCAAAGTTTGTCGTGCTAACTTTCTCGGAGGACGATCGCCAACACTAGGCACCTCGATCACCTCATCAGGATTGGTTAGTTGACGCAGTGCACAGGCATACTTGGTCTTAATTTCCTCGGCATATTGCGTAGGAGTACGCATCGCTACTGCAATATCATTAGTCACTTGATCACCTGCGATTGGAATGACTGCTGTATGTTTAATTGCACCTTCAGCAAACACGGCGATATCTGTGGTACCACCACCAATATCAACCAAGCAAACACCTAGATCTTTTTCATCTTCAGTCAATACGGCATAGCTCGAAGCCAGCTGCTCAAGAATAATGTCATCGGTTTGTAAACCACAGCGCTGAATACACTTAACAATATTCTGCGCAGATGATTCAGCACCTGTGATTAGATGAACCTTGGCCTCTAAACGAACACCAGACATACCAATGGGTTCGCGTATCCCTTCTTGTTCATCAATAACAAATTCCTGTGGAATCACATGTAGTACTTTTTGATCTGCTGGAATAGCAACAGCTCTGGCCGCATCAATCACACGATCAACATCACTTTGCACGACCTCACGATCTTTGATTGCAACAATGCCATGTGAATTCATGCTTCTAATATGGCTACCCGCAATACCGGCATAGACAGAATGAATCTGACAACCAGCCATCAATTCAGCCTCTTCTACTGCTCTCTGTATTGATTGCACTGTGCTTTCAATATTCACAACCACGCCTTTTTTTAGGCCGCGTGACTGATGGGAGCCGATACCGATAATTTCGATTTCGCCTTCTTCAGTAATCTCACCAACAATCGCCACCACTTTCGAGGTACCAATATCAAGACCAACAATCATGCCTTGTTCACTTCGTTTTCCCATATCGCATAGTCCGGTTTATGAGTCTTTTTGTTTCCATTGCACAGCAAATCCATTGCTATGACGTAGATCCATTTCGGCAATCATGGCTCTCTCCTTTAAAGGAAAGAAACTCAATGCCGAACGTGCTATTTGCATCTGCTTAAGATAGTCGCGCCGACTTAATTTCAACACGATGCCATTTTCAAGCTTTACTCGTTTGTCATAGCGACCATCTTCATGCACTGCATGTATTGCTAAATCTAACTGTGCAAAAGAGTCTGCGTAATCACGATAAAAGCTAGCTAAGTGCACACTACGCTCAGGACTGCCTGAGAGTGCCACTAACTGTTCAAACTGAGAGGCCTCACTGACTTCAAACACCTGATAACGCTGATTCAGCAAAGCGTTCTCCTGCCAGCGAAACACAGGCTTTTGCTCTTCTATTACAATCGATAGCTCACTAGGCCAGCGACGCTTAATAGTGGCGCTAAATATCCAAGGCAAATCTTCTAAATCTTTTTCAAATGCAGCTAAATTAATCGTAAAGAATCCTTCATGTGAATAATCAGCAACCACTTCACGCAGACCATCACGATCTACATACTGCAGAGCGCTATTCACAACAATCGATCGAATAGAAACACGCTCAAGCAAACTGACAAGATATAAAGCTGCAATAACCAAGCTAGCCACTGCAAACAGCTTGAACAATTCACGCATCTCAACACGCGTCACTTGGGCGACGTTTTGAGTCTTACGTGAACGAGTTTGTGTATTTCTACGCAACTTCATAACAGGTCCTACTCGCTGCTAAAATACGTAATACCAATTGCTGAAAATCAACGCCTATATGCTTTGCAGCCATAGGAACTAAACTATGATCAGTCATACCAGGCACCGTGTTCACTTCTAAAAACCAAGACTTACCCTGATCGTCTAACATCATATCTACTCGTCCCCAGGATGTTGCATTGGTCGCACGAAATGCCTGTAGTGCCTGCACTTGCAGTTGAACCTCTGCCATCTCTTCTAGACCACAGGGCAGCAAATATTGTGTGTCATTCGATTTATATTTAGCTTCAAAATCATAGAAGTCATGTGGCGTTTGTAACTGAATAACCGGCAAGGCCTCATCATCCAAGACAGAGACGGTGTACTCACTGCCTTCCACCCATTCCTCAGCCATCAGCTCACCACTAAAGGCATGTGCTTTTAGACAGGCGGCGACAAATTCAGCCTCACTAGTAATCTTCGCAATACCGAGGCTAGAACCTTCACATGAAGGTTTCACAATAAACGGCACCCCGAGATGGTTTGCCACGTCTTTAAACTTAGTGCTGTCATGTATCTCAGAAAAACGTGGAGTTGGAATACCCATCGTCAACCAAATCTTTTTTGTCATGATCTTATCCATACAAATACTGGATGCCATGACACCACTACCGGTATAGGGAAGCCCAATCATCTCCAAACCGCCTTGAATACAGCCATCTTCACCACCACGACCATGCAAAGCAATAAAGGCATGCTTGAACTTCTCATCTTGCAAGCGATTAAAAATATGCTCATCGACATCGATACCATGGGCATCAACACCTGCATTAATTAAAGCAGCCAGCACTGCATTTCCGCTGCGTAGGGATATCTCACGCTCACCAGAACGCCCACCCATTAACACGGCAACCTTGCCAAAATCATTTTGCTCTATATCTGTCATCACCATTCCATCCCACCGAGCAGACGCACTTCAGGCTCTAGCTCAATACCATATTGTTTTTTCACTGTACTCATTACCGTCGACATCAATTGTGTAATATCTGTAGCACTTGCATTACCGGTGTTAGTAATAAAATTGGCGTGCTTAGGAGAGATCTCTGCACCCCCAATCTTCAGCCCTTTAAGGCCACACTCTTCAATCATCTTCGCTGCAAATAGGCCGGGAGGATTTTTAAATACAGAGCCACAATTCTTCTCTCCAATCGGCTGGCTATCATTACGTTTAGCCAATAGCTCACGGATTGAAACTGATTCTTCATCTTCTTTAGCTGGCGACAATTGAAAGTGAGCAGCAACAAACCATTCATCCGCAGCCGTCTCTACTGATCGATAGGAAACCTTAAATTCATCTGCCGGGCGCTGTTGCACCTCACCGGCACGAGTAATCACTTCTAGCGATTGAACATGCTCCCAAGTACAGCCACCGAAAGCACCAGCATTCATCGCTAAAGCACCACCGACTGTCCCTGGGATACCAGCCATGAATTCAACGCCCTGCAGCCCATGTTTCACAGAATTACGTGCCAGCTTGGAACAAGCGACACCCGCCTCGACATAAACGCTATAACCCTCTTCATAACTGATTTTTTGCAGACCAGGATGTGAAACCACAACCACCCCTGATAGACCCTCATCAGGAATTAACACGTTTGAACCCAAGCCCATCCAGAAAAACGGAAGTGAACCATCATATTGTTTAAAGAAGGATTGCAGATCAGCCATATCAGCTGGCTGAAATACACACTGCGCTCTGCCACCAACACCCCAGGTGTTATATGCCATCATCGGCTCATCAAAGGCCAGTTTGCCGCGCACATCTAATGCCTGTAACTCAGCGACCATGATGGCTCACTCCCTGAGTAAATTGATCAAAGGCTGCCTGTGCTAAACGGCCTATGCTGCCTGCGCCCATGGTCAGGACTAAATCATCCGCTAGCATGATATTTTCAAGTGCAGCAAAGAGTGATTGCTCAGCCGTTAGCACGATAGGTTCAACCAAGCCTTTATTACGCAGTGCACGCGCCAAAGCAGCACTGTCTGCATCATGCAATGGCTCTTCACCTGCGGCATAGACTGGCATCAGGAGTAACACATCAACCAATGCCAAGGCGTCAACAAAGTCATCAAATAGATCACGCGTTCGGCTATAACGATGTGGTTGGAATACAGCAACAAGGCGTTTTTCTGGCCATGCTGCACGCGTCGCATTTAAGCTCGCAATCAATTCCCTAGGATGGTGTGCGTAGTCATCATAAAAACACACATCACTATATGCATAAGGCACATGGCCCAGGCATTGCATGCGTCTACCGATACCAGCAAAAGAACTCAGTGCCTGCGCAATAGATGCGGTATCCAGATTGCATTCCAAACCGATAGCGATCGCTGCCAAGGCATTTTGCACATTATGTTCACCAGGCAAATTAAGACGAAATTTCAGCTCTTCTGTCGCAGCTTCAACCGTCACTGAAAATGATACTTCACCTTGCTCATGCACAAGATTATGTGCACGCACATCGGCATCCTCAGAAAAACCATAGCTAATAAAAGGACGCCCTAAATCAGGCAATATTGAGCGCACTTCTGGATCATCAATGCAGAGCACAGCCAAACCATAGAATGGTAAGTTATGCAGAAACTCAACAAAGGCCGCACGTAGTTTTGAGAAGTCATTCTCATAAGCAGACAGGTGGTCGGCATCGATGTTAGTAACGACAGCAACCACTGGTTGTAGATGCAAAAACGAAGCATCGCTCTCATCAGCTTCGGCAATCATTACATCACCAGCACCCAAGCGTGAATGACTACCCGTGCTATTAACCTTGCCACCAACAATAAAGGTCGGATCTAAACCTGCCTCACCCAAGACTGCAGCGACTAGGCTAGTCGTTGTAGTTTTACCATGTGTACCCGCAATCGCAATACCCTGGCGGAAACGCATCACCTCGGCCAACATCTCTGCCCTAGGAATAACTGGAATACGTTTTTCATGCGCTTGTATAAGTTCGACGTTATCAGGCTGAATCGCAGATGACACAACGATTACATCCATGCTTTCAACCTGCTCAGCAACATGTCCTTGATAAATCGTTGCGCCCAAATCAAGCAGACGACGAGTGGCTGCATTTTCTACTTGGTCAGAGCCAAAGACTTGATAGTCGAGACTGAGTAAGACCTCAGCAATACCACTCATACCAACACCAGCAATACCAATGAAGAATATATTTTTAACACCACGTTTAGGCATCAGGCTGCTCAAGCTTTCCATTAGTGCAGACCTCCTGCACTTGTAGGCGAACTACCACCCTGCTGACAACTATCGGCAAGCACAGTGGCTGCATCCGTTCGACGCAGGTTATACGCTGCATTCGCCATCGCTAACAAGTGCTCAGGCTTAGACATCAATTTGCTTAACAGTACAGACATCTGCTCTGCTGTAGTGTCTCGCTCTTGCATCAGATAAGCCGCACCGACACGTACAAAGCTATTGGCATTACTGGTTTGATGATCATCTACTGCATGCGGATAAGGCACTAATACAGCAGGCAAACCAACACTTGCTATTTCAGCCAGAGTCATCGCTCCACTGCGACAAATTACTAGGTCAGCCCAGGCATAAGCAGCAGCCATATCTTCAATGAATGGCATCACACGTGCTTCTATCCCTTTCTCTTTGTAAGCCTGACTTACTTCATCGATTTGCTGCTTGCCTGTTTGATGCCAGATCTCCAATGTTCGCGCTTGCTCAAGGGCAGCCAAACTAGCCGGCAACAACTGATTCAAGCCACGTGCACCCAGACTGCCACCAATAATCAAAATTCGTCGCGCCTCTGCTCTGCCTGCATAGCGTTCATCTGGAGATGGCAGAGATAACATTTCTGAGCGCACCGGATTACCACAATGCACAGCCTTTGCATTTGATTGGGTCAGATCAAAGCCACTAAAGAAAGTCGTAACGAATGGTGCCAGCAAGCGATTAGTCAAACCAACAGTCGCATTCTGTTCATGAATCACCACCGGCATACGCATTAGGCTAGCGGCCAAGGCACAAGGCCCTGCAACAAAGCCACCCATGCCTAGTAAGGCCTGTGGTCGCTCACGTAAAACAATAACAAATGCCTCTGCCATGGCTCTAGCCAATAAGAAAGGAGCCTTCAATAACTGCAGCTTACCTTTGCCACGTAAGCCTTGAATATGCATATGAATTAAACGCAATCCTGCTGCTGGAACGACATCGGCTTCAATCCCATTTGCAGTACCAACCCAAACGATAGGCACGCCTCGTTGACGCAACTCTTTAGCCACTGCCAATGCAGGGAATACATGTCCACCAGTACCACCAGCCATGATCATTACGGGTCTCATGTCCGCACCCCGCTACTTCTCAAAGACCTGCGACGGGCACCCTGTTGATTGATTTCAAGATAGACACGTATCATCAAACCTAAGGCAATGCTGGTTGCCAGGAAGTTACTGCCACCGACGCTGATCAACGGCAAACTAAGACCTTTAGTTGGCAACACGCCCATATTCACACCAAGACTAATTAAAGTCTGCAAGGCAAACCAAACCGAACAACCATAGCCAACTGCTTGTGCAAACATCAGGCCTGAACGACCCGCTTGTGCTGCCAAGTCAAAACAACGCCAAATCATGAAGGCATAGGTTGCCAGTAAAAGTGTCACACCAAACAGCCCAGTCTCTTCTGCAAGTACAGCAAAGACAAAATCATTATGTGCCTCTGGTAGGTAAAACAACTTCTGCATGCTATCGCCAAGGCCGACACCAAATGCACCGCCATTACCGATCGCAATCAAGGCTTGGATTAATTGAAAGCCAGTATTTTGAGGGTCTGCCCATGGATCCATAAAACCGGTTAATCGGGCCAGACGATAGTTTTCACTCAGGGCTAATAAGGCAAGACCAGCCCCACCCAGAATCAATGCAATCAGACAGTAGATGAAACGTGCCCCACCTAAAAACAACATGGCAAAGGCAATCACAACAAAGACAACCGATGAGCCAAAGTCTGGCTCCAGCATGAGTAGGCCAACAAAGGCTAATAGCACTAACATTGGATTAATGAAGGCAGAAAGCTCTATGCGCAAACGTTCCTGATGACGCACGATATAACCAGCGAGATAAATAATGAGCGCCACTTTAGCAAACTCAGAAACCTGTAAAGTGAAGGGGCCGATAGCCAACCAACGGCTACTACCATTAACGCTACGACCGATACCGGGAATCAATACTAGAATCAAAAGGGCAAACGCAATCACTAATGCCAACGGCCCCAAACGTTGCCATACACGCAGCGATATACGAGATACTGTGAACATAACAATCAGACCCAGCGCCATGAATATCAACTGACGCTTGACCTGCGTGAATGCAGGCAAGCCATTCTTATATGCCATCTCAACCGTAGTTGAAGTCGTCATAGTGATGCCGACTGCCATCAGGATAAGCAATACATATAGCAAGCGCAGATCGATATATTCCGACAACTGCTCTGCCCATGGCAACGGCTTTTGTTTAAACAGCATGTTGCCCTCTCATAATCTGCTTACGCACTAATTGCACAAAGCTGTCACCACGTTGCTGATAGTTATCAAACATATCAAAACTGGCACAGGCAGGAGAAAACAAGACCACATCTCCGGCGCGAGAGTGCTTGTCACTTAAGGTCACCGCTGTCGCCAAATCAGAGGCTGGGTAACAGGCATGATCTTTCAACGCCTGAGCAAAGACTGCCGCATCACGACCAAACAAAACAACACTGTGAACACGATGACGAATCAACTCGACCAACTCATCTATCGCGCCACCCTTGTGTACACCGCCAAGGATTAAAACCATGCCGCGGTCGAAACTTTTAATCGCTGCCATCGTTGCACCTGGGTTAGTGCCCTTACTATCATTCACCCAAAGCACATCCGCATGTTTAGCGACTGATTGACAGCGATGAGGCAGGCCTTCAAAACTGCGCAAAACCGCCAGCATGGCCATCTTGTCTTTTATATAAGGCTGAACTAAGGCCAAGGCCGCCAACACATTCAGTTCACCCATAGCCCCTGGCAGGGTCAGCTCATCTGCAGCAATTAAGCTCTCACCCATTTGCACAAGACAGCGCTGCTGATCGTGCAGCTCAACAGAAAACTCAGTTCCCTCTTGTTGCATAACACCAAAATGTACAATTCCCTTCTGATGCACTTGTGGTTGCAATGGATAGTCTTCTGCATAGACGCCATACGCCGCCTTATGATAAATCCGATCTTTCACTTCACTATACCGTGCAAGTGAACTATGCCTGTCCATATGGTCGTCACTGATATTCAGTACCGTAGCAGCAACGGGTGCTAGTGATGGACAGGTTTCTAATTGGAAGCTAGATAGCTCCAACACATAAAGCTCAGCATCTTTCTGCTGCAATAAATCAAGTGCAGGGGTGCCAATATTGCCACCCATATAGGCCTTAATCCCTTGACTACGTAGCAGCTCAGTGACTAGCGTGGTGACTGTCGATTTACCATTAGAGCCTGTAATCGCTATATAGGGTTTAGTACAGACTTGGGCGAACAACTCGATGTCACCGATCAGCGTCACACCCTTTGCGACTGCCTCTGCTATCGCCGGTTCCTGCGGGGATAGCCCAGGACTCAACACAATCACATCACTTTGCTCTAACCACTCTTGTTGCAAACCACCAAAATGGATCGCTGTCGCTGGCAATAAGGTTTTAATCTCACCTGCATTAGGTGCAATCTCACGTGTATCCATCACTCGCACGGCATACCCTTGCGCTAATAAATAGCGCAGGGCCGAGTATCCAGAGATACCGCTACCAACGATGACAAATTGTCGATTATCCAATTGCATGAGTGCCTGCGTTTTCATCCTCTTTAATCAACGAATCTTTAAGGTGGCTAGTCCGATCAATACTAAGATCACTGTGATAATCCAGAAGCGAACAATCACTCTGGGCTCAGGCCAACCATTTAATTCAAAGTGATGATGTAGTGGTGCCATACGGAAGATACGTTTACCGGTGAGCTTGAAAGAAGCCACCTGCATCATCACTGAGACGGTCTCTACAACGAACACACCACCCATAATAAAAAGCACGATTTCTTGTCGCACCAGTACTGCAACCACACCTAAAGCAGCCCCCAAGGCCAGCGCCCCGACATCTCCCATAAAGACCTGTGCCGGATAGGTGTTAAACCACAAGAAACCAAGTCCAGCACCAACTAATGCAGCGCAGAAAATAACTAATTCGGCAGCCAAAGGGATATGAGGAATCACCAGATACTGTGCAAAATCAGCATGGCCACTGAGGTAAGCAAAGATACCTAGGGCACCGGCTACTAAGGTGGTTGGCATAATGGCCAGACCATCCAAGCCATCTGTTAGATTCACCGCATTACTTGAGCCTACAATCACAAAATAGCTGAGCAGGATGAGCCATGGCCCCAAATCAATAACGATGTTTTTAAAGAGTGGCAGATAAAAATTAGTCTCTGCAGCTAGTTCAGCATTATGGAAAATGGACCAACTAATCAATAAGGCAACTAAGGACTGCAATGCATACTTATAACGTGCAGAAAGACCCGCGCTATTACTGTGGATTAATTTCTTAATGTCATCGATCGCACCAATCACACCAAAACCCAAGGTGCAGGCGCAGACTATCCAGACATAGCGATTACTCAAATCACTCCATAACAACGTAGTCAGCAGGACGCTGAAGAGAATAAACAAGCCACCCATAGTCGGTGTGCCCTCTTTAACCAAATGACTTTGTGGGCCATCATCACGAATAGATTGACCCATTCGATATTTATTAAAGCGGCAGATCATGAAAGGGCCTGTGACCAGACACAGAATCAAGGCAGTCAACACCGCCAATATTCCACGCAGGGTGAGATAACCAAAGACATTAAAGCCGGTGTAATACTGCTGCAGATATTCAAAGAGTTGAACTAACATCGACGCTCCTGAGTATCACTTAGTGGCTGCTCATCAGTAGCAACCAGCCCCATAACAATCTGCTCCATAGACATAGAACGAGAACCTTTCACAAGAATATGCACAGAGGAATCTTGTTCGGCACTTAAGTCCTGCAACAAGGCGGCGAGTAGATCTGCATGGGAAGAAAAATGCTGTGCACCTGGACCAAAGCCCACTATCGTCTGCTGACTGAGATCACCCAAGGCATATACCTTCTGAATATTTTTTGACTTAGCAAACTGACCTATTACCTGATGTAGTTGGCCAGCAGAACTACCCAACTCACCCATGTCACCTAAAACCAGATAGGTGCTCCCTGTAGCAGCAGCAAGTACTTCAATAGCCGCCTTCACACTGGCTGGATTAGCGTTGTAGCTGTCATCAAAGATAGTCTCACCATGACGACCAATACGCATTTGCAAACGCCCTGTAATAGCTTGCATCGATGACAGTCCATCATGAATGGCATCAGCAGTAGCCCCCAGTGCAGCACAGGCTGCGGCCGCAGCTGCAGCATTATAGGCATTGTGTTGACCTTGCAGCGCGAGCTGAATATTCAATTCATATTCAGCTGTCTTTAATTGCAAACAATTATCAAACAACCATTGTGCTGAATAATCTGCCTTTTCTGAGCAGCCAAAACTAATCACTTTGCGCTTACCGGCACGTTCACACCACTGTTCAAAATAAGCGTCATCTGCATTCAGGACCACGCTGCCCTCTGCGCTTAAACCATCAATAATCTCACCCTTAGCCTGTGCCACACCATCGAGTGAACCAAAGCCTTCAAGATGTGCTGGCCCTGCATTAGTAATCACACTCACATCGGCTAGGGCCAGTTCACTCAGTCGTGCAATCTCATATTGATGATTTGCACCCAGCTCAATCACTGCATAATCATGCTCATGGCGTAGCTTTAATAGACTCAAGGGCACACCAATATGATTATTTAGATTACCTTCTGTTGCACAGACCGAACCCATCTGGGCGAGGATGCTAGAACACATTTGCTTAACCGTCGTCTTACCGTTGCTACCCGTAATACTGAGCATCTTTAAGGCCAACTGTTGACGCCAAGCAGACGCCCAACGTGAGAGGCCACGCAAGGTATCGTCAACCTGCACGATAGGCAGGCTACTCACTGTTGCTTGGTGCACCATCAATGCTTGCGCTTGTTGTTCTAATTCAGGACTTATAAAGTCATGCGCATCAAAACGTTCACCTTTCAGCGCAACAAATAAATCACCTGGCTGAACACGACGACTATCGGTACTAATGCCCGTAATGGCGACGTCTTGCCCATGCCATTGAGCATCAGCTAGGCCAGCAATCTCACTCAAGTGCAACCAATCAGACATCCGCCCTCCCGTTTAGAAGCTCAGCCGCAACCAAGACATCATTGAAAGGATATTTCTGATCACCTATCTGCTGCTCGGCCTCATGCCCCTTACCGGCCAGCAAGATCACATCAGCAGCCGTACTACGGTTAATCGCCTCAGCAATCGCTTTCTGTCGGTCTAAAATTACTGTGATTTTTTGTTCCTTTGTCGCAGTTTTTTGCGCACCATTTAATATCTCAGCGGCTATTGCGTTAGGGGCTTCAGTTCGTGGATTATCGTTCGTGATAATAATCTCATCGGCATGTCTTGCGGCCACCTCACCCATCATCTGGCGCTTTGCTTGATCACGCTCACCACCACAGCCAAAGACACAGATCAGACGACCTGAATAATGCACACGAACAGCAGCTATCGCTGCCTGTAATGCATTTGCTGTGTGTGCAAAATCAACAACAACATGCCTAGCCGTAGACCGCACAACCTGCATACGTCCAGGCACAGGCAACAACTGCTCTAATGATGATTTAATCTGGTCGCCGCTAAAGCCTTGAACAAACAAGGTGGCAGCCACAGCAAGTAGGTTACTGACGTTAAATGGGCCAAGTAGTTTGCTATGTATGGCAAGACGATCAGCACCAAGATGAAGGTTCAGATCAACACCATCAGCGCTATAACGAATGGAGCTGGCATAGACATCAGCATCCATTCGCGTCATTGAATACCTTATTAACGTTGCGGCCTGCTCCCATGATTGAGCCCAGG
Organism: Proteobacteria bacterium UBA4575; assembly: GCA_002386945.1. Classification (GTDB taxonomy): domain Bacteria; phylum Pseudomonadota; class Gammaproteobacteria; order UBA4575; family UBA4575; genus UBA4575. The sequence goes on along the minus strand of DGKH01000034.1, from coordinate 5,927 downwards.
CTTCTGCTACCGCATCATCAATATTGAGTACGACATGCTCTGCCTTGGCATCAAAAAATAGTTTGGCCTTAGCCGCAATATATTCTTCTTGTGTCTGGTGATAATCCAGATGGTCATGACTGATATTGGTCAAGATTGCAGTGTTAATTTTCAGCTCATGTAGACGCCCTTGCGCCAAGGCATGTGATGAGGTTTCGATAGCAACCTGCTGACAACCCTGCTCTGCTAACTGGGAAAACTCACGCGCCAACCGTGCCGGTGGTGGTGTCGTATGCGTTGCAGCATTCAACTGAGAAAGACGGCCATAGCCTAAGGTGCCAATAAGACCACAGTGCTGCCCCAGACTATCTAAGGCCTGTGCCAAAAGATGGGTAACTGAACTTTTGCCATCGGTACCGGTAACAGCATTGATACATAAGTCTTGAGATACAGGACCATAGAAACGCTGAATCAACTCAAACACATGCTTACTTAATGCAGGCACTTCTACACTAGGGACTGCGCAATCTAGATGTTCAGCATCAATCGTTGCTGCCGTTTCCCAAACAATAGCGGCGGCACCCCGTGCAACTGCATCTTGTTGATAACTCAAGCCATGTGTTGTGCCATTAGCCGTGGCAAGAAATACATCGCCCTGTTGCGTGTCACCACTGAACTGACTGACGCCATAAATTTCAACGTCATCAGCTGGTGCAATGGATGCAAAACCTGTTAACAAATCAGATAGACGCTGTCGGTTGTGATGAGTCGTTGCCATCATCGCTTAGCCCCCGACAATAACAGAGAAGAGCCTGCATCCAATATTCGATCCGGTCGCACATTACGCAGTCGTAAGACTGTTTCAGCCACCCGTGCAAATACTGGCCCTGCGACAACACCACCGTAGTAACCACCCTGAGTCGGCTGGTCAATCATTACCACAATAACCACTTCAGGCTGAGTCGCTGGTGCCATACCGGCAAATAAAGCGATATGTTGATCCTTGGCGTATTCACCATTACTCAATTTACGCGAGGTCCCGGTCTTACCAGCTGCTGTATAGACCTGCAGTCTTGCCTGTTGCGCAGTGCCTTCAACCGACACTACCTTGCGCAGCATCTGACGAATTTGTTGTGTTGTCTTAGCGCTCAAGATGCGCCTGCCACCAGCTTGGCTATCGCCATGCACAAAGCTAACCTCAGCCAGCACACCATCATTCGCTAGCACCCCGTAAGCACGCGCCAACTGTAAGGTCGTCACCGACATACCATAACCAAAGGCCAACGTAATGCGCTGTCCTTTATTCCAATCAATATAATTTTTTAGTACGCCAGACTGCTCACCTAGCAGACCTGAGCCAGAAGTCTGGCCAAAACCCACATTCGAGTAAATTCGCCAAAGGTCTTCTTCGGGTGTATTTAGAGCCACTTTAACGGAACCGACATTACTTGATTTAGACAGGATTGTAGTCATATCAATGATGCCGAGATTATTCTTATCACGTACCGTCGTACTACCTACTTTTAAGACCCCCGGATTTGTATCGATCGTACTCGCCACTTTATAGTGACCACCCTCGAAGGCCGCCGCCATAACAAAAGGCTTGGCAGTGGAGCCGGGCTCAAACACATCTGCAATGGCACGATTGCGGATCAATTGATCGATCGAGCTAGCGCCTACATTGTTTCGGTTATTGGGATTAAGGCCAGGGTAATTCGCAATCGCTAAGATCTCACCGTTAGCTGGATCTAAAACTACAACCGAGCCGGTCTTCGCTTGATGCTTTAACACCGCTTTTTTTAATTCACGGTAAACAACGTATTGAATACGCTTATCTAACGACAGGCTAAGATCTTTGCCCAATTTAGGCGGTAGCATCTGTCCGATATCAGCCACCACACGTCCACGCTTATCCTTAGCTACTTTCTTCTTACCTGCGGCACCACCCAGCCAAGACTCATAGACTTTCTCCAAGCCTTCGACGCCAGCATCATCACTATTGGTTAACCCAATAAGATGTGCGGCCATTTCACCACCCGGGTAATAACGTCGATACTCACGCTCAACCCTGAACCCTGTATTACGCATACCTTTTAGTTGCTGCGCAGTTTCTGGCAACACATGACGTTGAATTGAGAGGTAACGTTTTTGTTTTCGCTGCTTAATCTTTTGCTTGAGTTTAGATTCTGAGATACCCAGAGTTTGAGCAACAAGCTGAATGCTCTCAGGGTATTGCGAGCTGATTTGAGGGTCAGCAATCACTCTATATACCGGCGTACTGATCGCTAGTGGTTGGCCATTGCGATCATAGATTGCACCGCGATGTGCAGAAATATTCATACTGCGCACATATAGGTTATTACCCTTAGCATGCAAGAAATCAGCTTCTATTAACTGTAGATAGCAGGCCCTAACGAACAGTCCTATGAAGGCCAAAGCAATCATGGTTAAAGCAAAAACTCTACGTGTATTAAACTGCTCTAATTTAGCCATGACTTAAGGCAACTCCATAACGCGCATATCATCACGTGCGATGATATGCATGCCAAGTCGCTCACGTGCTACTTTTTCAATCCGGCTCTGATCTGCCCAAGTGCTCTCCTCTAATAGCAATCGCTCCCATTCTGTTTCTAAGGCAGCACCTCGCTCTTGCAACTGCTGCAACTCAAAGAAATTGCGTCGTTGTAAATGTTTGCTATAGGCAACAGCAGAGGCACTGGTAACGACCAAAACATAAACCATAAGCCAAAGCAGCGCCTTCACGGCATCACCTTTTCAGCGATGCGCAAGCGCCCACTACGGGCTCTCGGATTCTCTTCACATTCAGCATCACTCGGCCGAACCAACTTACCCACTGCTTTTAAATAAGGTGTGGTTTGCTCTATTACAGGTAAATGTTTTGGCGTGTGACTGACTCGGGTATCACGAATAAATCGTTTAACGATACGGTCTTCTAATGAATGGAAACTTATGACTGCGAGGCGTCCACCGACTGCAAGCAATTCAAAGGCATCATCTAAACCCTGCACTAAATCATCTAGCTCTTGGTTGATATGAATACGAATAGCTTGGAATGTACGAGTTGCGGGATGCACCCCTTTATATTGTGGTGAATAACAGCCACGCACTATTTCAGCCAGCTGCCGAGTGGTCTCCAGCACGTTATCGGTACGATATTGAATAATCTTAGCGGCAATCATTTTAGCCAGCTTTTCCTCTCCAAAATCTCGTAAGACGCGAACTAACTCAGCCTTCTCAACATACGCTAACCACTCTGCTGCAGTTTCACCACCAGCAGTATTCATGCGCATATCCAGTGGCCCGTTACGACTAAAACTAAAGCCTCGCTCTGCCTCATCTAACTGAGGCGAAGAAACACCTAAATCCAGCATCACACCATCGATCTTGCCGAACAGGTCTTGCTCTGTCCCTAGTCGTGCCATATTGGCGAACGAGTCATGCCGCAACTGCAACCGCTGATCACCAGCAAAATTTTGTTTAGCCTCTTCAATCGCAGCCGTGTCTTTATCAAAAACGATCAGCTGTCCTTGTGGTGACAAGGCATCAAGTAAGCAAGCACTATGACCACCACGGCCAAAAGTACCATCGATGTAACAGCCATCAGCATTGATATTCAGCGCTGCCAGCGTCTCGGCCAATAGCACGGGTACATGGGCTTTTGTGTCCGACATGCGCTAGATTTTTAGGCTATCAAGTAATGAATCACCTTCATCAGAATTTGTTTCTTCATCCAACCAGCTCTCACAATTACGCTGCCAAGACTGCTCATCCCACAGCTCAAACTTATTACCTTGGCCGACCAAGAAAATATTCTTATCGAGACCAGCGAAGTCGCGCAGTTCTGGAGGAAGTAATAGGCGTGATTGGCTATCGATATCACAGGGTTTGGCATAACCTAAGTAGAGGCGATGCCAACGTCGTACTTGACGCTTAACATTCGGTAGACTGAGAAGCTCGGATTCGATGCGTTCCCATTCTGGGAAGGGATAGATCAGCAGGCAGCGATCAATATCAGCAGTCACGACCAGGTGCCCTTCACAGGCGACAGCAATTTCATCCCGATACTTAGTCGGAATAGTAATACGCCCTTTTACATCTAGCGTTGTTGCTGTAATACCTCGAAACATCTCGTCCGTTGCGCTCTAAGAGTAAGGGGTCAAAAAAGACACTATGCCGACCCAATTTTCCACAAACTACCACTTTCTTCCACAATTCCACACTATAGGAATGCGCTTGCCAAAAAGCAAGAGAAATCAACGGATGAATTTAAGATTTTACCTTGTAAGACAGTTACTTACGTGACTTTTCCGAGTGGGAAAATCAAAGAAAACTTGCTATATTAGCTGCTTGAATTGACTTGTTGATAGTTTACTTTAACTTGGATGGATTTTAGGATGAGAACTAGGTTATTTGACCGAGCAGAGCGGCCATAAATCACCGAATTAATAAGTGAGAGTTAGTCAGTAAGCCGGGTTTTGTCGTGGACAGCCATTCATCTACGGCGTATGTCACCATACGCCTTTAGCGACCTACCCGAGAGCCATGTGGGCCACATGTTGCTTTCGCCTGCTCTCCTATTTGGTCTTGCTCCAAGCGGGGTTTACCTTGCCACGTTTGTTACCAACCGCGCGGTGCGCTCTTACCGCACCCTTTCACCCTTACCCGCAAGCGGGCGGTATACTTTCTGTTGCACTTTCCATAAGCTCACGCTTCCCAGGTGTTACCTGGCACTCTGCCCTGTGGAGCCCGGACTTTCCTCTAACGTGAAACACGCTAGCGACTGTCTCGACCAACTCTCGCAGGCGACTCTAGCACACTCATAGCCTACAGTTCAGAACGATTTAGCCAAACTCAAGAGACCTGATAGTGCTTAGCCGCCATCATTTTCAAGGTGTTTCGTGGCAGTTTAAATAATGTCTGCGCTAAATCCACCGCATCTCGCTGACTCATGCATGTTTTAAGCTGCTGAAACAAAATATCAGCCTGCCGTTGTCGCTCATCTTGATGACAACTACCGTCATCTCCCTTTAAAATGAGGACAAATTCGCCTTTCAGCGTTATTCTGTCATCATTCAAGGCAACCTCTAATTCAGCCAGACTGGCGTAAAACACCTGCTCGTGTAGCTTGCTCAACTCACGCGCCAGCATAATCTCACGCTCCTCTCCCAAGACCGTAATCATGTCTGACACCAACTCCAGCAAGCGATGTTTCGATTCGTACAGAATGATCGCACGAGTTTCCCCTTGCAACTGCCGTAGACGTTCACAACGGGCGGCACTCTTTGGTGGTAAAAATCCCTCGAAAGAGAATCGACTGGCATTAAACGGATTAATTGAGAAGGCCGCCATAGCGGCACTCGCACCTGGAATGGCGGTCACTGGAATATCGTGTTGATAACAGATCCGCACCAATGAGTGACCTGGATCACTTAATAAAGGGGTGCCGGCATCTGAGACATAGGCAATGCTTTGGCCCTGCTGCAGCAACTCAAGTAGCTGAGGATCCTTCTCGTCGGCATTATGCTGATGATAGGAGATCATCCTGCTCGAGATACCATGGGCAGTCAGTAACTTTTGCGCCACTCGCGTATCTTCAGCAGCCACTAAATCTACCGATTTAAGAACCTCCAGCGCACGCAAACTAACGTCTTGAAGATTTCCAATCGGGGTTGCAACAATATAGAGTGTAGACACATTTTCACCTGTTTTTGATTACCTAAGGTTTATACCTGAAATCCAGCTATGAAACAGCGCCATTGCCGTCTTATATTATTGCTAATGCTCTTACCTATGCTGCTATTAACCAGCTGTGGCCCTCTTCCGGGTGAGCTGAGCAGACCAGAAGCAACCGAAAGCACACTGCTCTCAGAGGCAGAAAGTCTCGCTGCCAGAGGCCTTTATGCGCGTGCCGCTGAACTCTACCGCCG
>DGKH01000029.1:3829-9268 GCA_002386945.1 Proteobacteria bacterium UBA4575 | reverse complement strand
CATGAAGGTCAAATCACTGAATTTGGGGTTAAAGCCCCTAATATGATGCTGAATGCGCATATCCGTATAGACAACCCTGCCTGCTTTAAGGCGATAGTCTTTGGTGGTGAACCGGCTGCAGGCAAAGCCTATGTCGATGCTTGGTGGAGCTCGGAATCAGTCATAGATGTACTCCGCTTATTGATACTCAATCGAGAGGTTATGTTCTCACTGGATGCAGACCTAGGTTTGTTTGCAAGATATGCATTTTCAGCGCTACATTTTTTACGCAAAAATAATAGGCTCGGCTCAAAAAAGAATATTAGCGCGCATTACGATATTGGTAATGATTTGTACGCCCTCTTCCTAGATCCCAGCATGATGTATTCATCGGCCTATTTCAGTGATGGCATAGAGCATCTTGAAGACGCATCTATAAACAAGTTACGTGTGATCTGCGAAAAACTAGCCTTAAGTGAAAATGATCATGTCTTAGAGATTGGTACTGGCTGGGGTGGCTTTGCCATTTATGCCGCAAAAAACTACAACTGCCGAGTCACAACGACCACCATCTCAGATGAACAACATGCCTATGCAGAGAAGTCTATTGAAAAAGCAGGACTACAAGATCGTATTACACTATTAAAACAGGACTATCGTGAATTACAGGGCGAGTATGACAAGCTCGTTTCAATAGAGATGATTGAGGCTGTTGGTCATCAGTATATGGATAACTACTTCGAGGTTTGCAGTCAACGCCTAAAGCCAAACGGCACTATGTTGATTCAAGCCATCACAATTTCCGACTACCTGTATCAAGACTACTTACGCTCGGTTGATTTCATTCAGAAATATATCTTCCCTGGAGGCTGCCTAACAAGCATGCACGCAATGCTGGATAGCGTCAGTCGTAAAACCAATCTAAGCTTATTTCATTCTGAAGCGTTTGCTTCTAGCTATGCCAAGACACTGCAGTTATGGCATCAACGCTTTATCAACAATAGTGACAAGGTGCTTGCTTTAGCTTATCCACCATCGTTTATTCGTCTCTGGGAATATTATCTTAAGTATTGCCAGGCTGGCTTTGAGGAGCGCGTTATTGATGTACAGCATTTATGTTTCAAAAAGCCACGCAGCAACTATGAATTGGGTTCACTAAAATGAGGCCAAGTTTTTTCTTTGCTTTAAACTTTATAGGTCTGCAAGCTGTTTGGGCTGCCTGCGCTTATGGTGCGGTGGAGCAGAATGCCATGATTGGGGTAATCGCAGCCATCACCTATCTTGCACTACACTTTAGTTTCAGCCGGCAGGCTTATATCGATTTCCTAGTCCTCATCGGCATCAGTAGTGTTGGCCTACTGATCGACTCAATGAATCAAACCTTAGGGATTGCCAGTTTTTATGCCAGCAATGAATCCTTTTTAGCCATTCCCTATTGGTTACTTACCTTATGGATGGTTTTTGCTGTCAGTCTGCCACACAGCCTCTACTGGCTGCGTCATAAGCCGCTTATAGCGATGTTAGCGGGTGCTATTGGTAGTGCCAGTAGCTATTTTGCTGGTAGTCGCTTTGATGCACTTAGCTTCGCTGAGCCACTATGGCAATCACTGCTCGTGTTTTCGTTAGAATGGGCCTTATTATTACCTATAAGCTACTACGCCATTAAGCGTTTAAAGAACTCGACCCAATAGTAGATTTTAATCTATGGAAAATACTAATCTAAGCTATTTAATCATCGCTCTACTGAGTCTCTCCCTCTGGTCGTCTAGCACTATCGCTGACCAAGCAAACAGCGATGTAATCTATCAGTTACACCTGCCAGAGGGTGCTGGACCCTTTCCTGCTGTAGTCGCGATGCATGGCTGTTCAGGGCTAATTGGGCCAGTTAAAGAGGGCTTAACCGACTGGGCTAATTTTTTCAAACAACAGGGTTATGCCACTCTATTGGTCGACTCTTTTACTCGACGCGGTCTGTCAGGTGGTGCCGTTTGCTCTTCCATCTCCCTATTACAACAGGCCTGGGACTATCGCAATAAAGATGCGTTTAAGGCCTATGATTATCTTGCAGCAAGACCAGACATCAGCGAGCATATTTTCATACTGGGTCAAAGTAATGGCGCTAGCGTGGCACTCTTAAGTGCTAGCAGTGAGGGTCAGCGGCTAGCGAATAGTCCGCATGTCTTTAGCGGTGCAATCGCACTCTACCCATGGTGTGGGCACATGCTAAACAAAAATATGCAGATGCTCAGTCCAGCACTGATTCTTATCGGTGAGAAAGATGATTGGACGCCGGCTTCAATCTGTCGTCAGTTACGCGGCCAGCGTGGGCATCAAGGGATACAACTCAAGGTCTATGCCAACGCTTACCATAGCTTTGATTTAAACATCCCGATGCAGTCCTATAAGGGTCATTTTCTAGGGCGCAATCAAGCAGCTTTTGAGAGCAGCCGCCAGGACAGCTTGGATTTCCTAGAAACCTTGATAAAACAATAGACACCCTACTCAGCCACGACTGGAACCAATTCAGGCACGATGAGTTGTGTACCTGGATGGATCTTATTTAGATCAAGGTCTGGATTGTGCTGGATTAGCAACCAGAGTGGCACCTTAAACTTACGCAGGGTTAACCCCCATAGAGACTCACCGCGCTTAACGGTATGCGTGTAAGTAGAGGCAATTTGATAAAGATCAAAAAATTCACCCTGTAATTGTCGTTGAAAGGCAAGTCGTTTACGTTCAAATTGCTCTACATTAACCTGTGAGAAATCCAAGCTTATGTGGCGCCCAACGATAACTGGCTTGCCATAACGCATCTTATTAATCTTACGTAATCGGCTACCCCGTATGTCCAACCAATCAGCATAATGGCCTAAGGTCTCTGAGGCCTGCACCTGAATGGTTGAATCAGCAGCTACTGTGTAGTCACTAGGGTCTGACAGTAAATTTGCCCCGATGACTTCAGCACTTTCTTCAACTTCAGCACCATCAGTAGCAACAGGTGTATTATCTGTTTCTTCTGATACCAGCTCAGCCGGAGCCTGTTCTGATGAATCCATCACCTCTATAACTTCTTTGTTCTTAACAACCACATTTTCCACGGGCAGATCATCAGCTTTTACCACTGCGGGCTTACTAGCCTCCTCTAAAGAGGGTTTAGTAGCCGATACAATGGCTTGATCAAGCTTTGCCAAACGTACGCTGACTAATCGTTCTGCCGAATCAACAGGTAAGCGCAGCTTTTGACCAATGCGAATAATATTCCTGCTACCAATACCATTAACGGCACGTAACTCACTTACCTTATAGCCATAGCGTTTGGCAATCTCAGACAGGGTGTCACCGCGCACCACCCTATGTTCCACATCGGGGGTCTGCTGACGATAGCGTTGATGCGCTGGCATCGCCAGCACTACACTTTGTAATGACTGCTCTCCCTCAACCTTAGGAATACGCAGTAAGAAACCCTTAGGAATATGCTTACTCCCGTTCCATACAGGCTCTAGTAATGAACGGTTATGTTGTTGTAGCTGTTTAATCGAGATACCACTCGCCTTGCTAAGATCTTTAGCGGAGATATAGTGTTTGAGCTTAAATGTTGAATAGTCATATGGCTGATTTTTAACTAAGGGACCAAAATACTTCTCTGGGTTTTGATCTACTTCCAGTGCTGCTAAAAAAGCGACGTAAAAGTTACGTGAGGCAAAACCAAAATAACGACCTTTGTAATTACGTACGATAACTTCAATATCACGCGTACCAATGGTATTGACCGCCCTACGCATACTGGCAAGACCATGATTATAGGCTGTCAGTGCCAACGGCCAGCTATGAATAATCTCGTGGTTATATTGCAGTAAGCGAGCAGCTGATCGTGTTGCGGCAAAGGGATCCATACGTTCATCAACGATGTAGTCGATCGTCATATACCGTCGACCGGTCGCACGAATAAACTGCCAGAGACCGGCTGCACCGACTCTAGAATAAGCATTAGGATTAAACGAAGACTCTACATGTGGTAAGACCGCTAGCTCTTTAGGCAGACTCATATCAGCAAAAACACTGTCAATATAGTCTCGCCATTCCCCAGAACGAATCACACCCTGTTTAAACCGATTACTCTGACCCAACTGAAAACGAATATCCTCAGCCGCTTGCAGCAAGCGTTCGTTGCTTACTTCTGCTCCCCATAAACGTAATACTCGTGCTTCATTACGACTCAGATTAATACGCTTGCCACTGGCAATCTTATGCAGAGCTTCAGCATATTCTTTTTTTATCTGTTTTATTTTTTTCCTGTTTTTCCGGCGATCATCACCTAAATCAATACGGTCATAGATGACAGCCAAGTTCTGAGCATCATGAATATATCCTTGGCGTGTAGTCACCTCGGTATAGACCTTCAGCCAGAATCCGATGTCTTTTTGTAAGGAAGCAGGCTTAGGAAAATCTTCTGCCTGTGCGGCATGATTCAGCATGAAAAAACTTAATGGCAAACATAGAAGTGTAATCAGCAAGATGCTTTTTATCTTGCGCAAAACAAAACGAGCGGAATTCACAGACATCATGAGCACTTATGCTTTACCCAATCATAAAGACAGGCCATCAAACCTAACCAAGGCAACCCATGCATGCCGAGGTCAAACCAATCAACCAGACTGAAAGAAACGCTAGCGTCGCCTAATAAGGTTAGCTTTTGCCAGATATGAGGCTCAGGAAAATAGGGAGCCAGACCTAAACTTATAGCAAGAAAAAGCCAAAGCACAATCCCTTGATAACTAAACATAACGTCCTCTAATATACGATTCGTAAAGGTTGAGTATCTTTATCTGCCCTAAGCACTTGACCAATAATGGCTGTATCCGCGTAGCCACAACTGATTAAATCACTGCGACAGGCCTCTGCTTGCTCAGAGGGTACTGCAACCAATAACCCCCCTGCTGTCTGCGGGTCAAATAACAATGGATAGCGAGGGTGTTGAACCGCTTTCTCATGATTATTTAAGGCCCTTTTTAGGCGTAAATTCTGTGGCTGCAAAGATGACAAAATGCCTGCATTTACTGTCTCTTGCGCACCATCAAGCAGTGGAATTTGATCGATATACAGTTCTGCATCAACCTGTGATGCCTTAGTCATTTCCAGCAAATGCCCAAGCAGACCAAAGCCAGTAAGATCGGTACAGGCAGAAACCTTATATTGCATCAAACACTGCGCCGCCTGCTGGCTTGAAAGCATCATACTGTCTAGAGCAGAGTCAATCCAACGTCCCTTCGCTTGTGCCCGCATATCAGCAGCAAATAAGGTGCCAGTACCGATAGGCTTAGTCAGCAATAAAGCGTCTCCCACCTGCAGCCCAGCCTTACTCCATGCGCTGTCCATATCAACCAAGCCATTAACACTTAAACCAAAGGAGAGCTCTGCACCTTCGGCAGAGTGACCACCTGTCAATATAGCTCCAGTACC
>DGKH01000029.1:0-3701 GCA_002386945.1 Proteobacteria bacterium UBA4575 | reverse complement strand
ATCGCACCAAACAAATAAGGGTCATCAATAAAGGCACGGAAATAATCTACGCTTTGCACGAGTAATTTACCTGTAGGGACAGCGATAACAGCACAGTCATCTGGTGCATCACGCCCAACCAACACATCAGGACGACTCTGCTTTGGCAAGCGCTGCATCACTCGTGATAGCACGCTGCTCCCAACCTTGGCACCACAGCCACCACAACGCATAGCCAAGGTGGATAATTCACGTATTGCTTGTTCATCTGCCAATTTCGAATTAAAGCTAGGGGCTTCATCCGGTTCCATCACCTGCAGATCACTGTACTGCTGCACAAAGCGTTGATCGATCCAATGCTTCAAGTACCAAACCCATCTGCCTTCTGTCGTCCATAGGCCGCGTGAAGCAATGGCAGTTTGATCCCCGGTACCAATGAGACTTAAAACGGTCTTCTGTGCATGATATTTTTTGAGTGGTTTTTGCAACGCAGAATGTCGTAGATTTTGGCTTAGCACACGCCCTTGTCGTACGGCATAAACACCTGATTTCTGCCTTTCTTTAGGCAGGCTAGCGATATCACCTGCGGCAAAAATATTCTCATGGGATAGCGACTGCAGTTGTGTATTTACTCGGATAAAACCGGTCTCGTCCACCGCCAGACCACTGCTTTTTGGCCAATCAGGTGCAGCAGCATTCGTTACTAAGACATTGGCGAATGAAGAAAACTCGCGTTGATCATCTAGGGATAGACTATCGGCTTCTATCTTACTGACCCCTACTCCTTCAATGACTTCAATCCCACGCTGGCGCAAGATAGTGTAGAAGCGCTTACGCACACTGGTTGAGTAACTCGGTAGTATCGTGTCACTTTTCGTAATCAGGCGTATAGCAACCTTTGCCCGACCTTGCTTATTAGACTGCTCCCCTAATAGATGAGCTAATCGATATTGCATCGCTAACGCTAATTCAACACCTCCAGCCCCACCACCAATAACTGAGATTGGGAACTCACCTTCAGCGGCTAACACACGGCTTTGTAGTTGCTCCCACTGCGATAGAAATCGATCAATCGGCTTAGCCGTAATGGCATAATGATCAGCACCGATGATGTTAGAAACGGTAGGAGTAGATCCAGTATTGATTGATAGCAGATCAAAATATACTGATGGCCTACCTGCTACATCAATACGCTGCTCTGCAAGTTGTAAGCCTTCTACTGCCGAATGATAAATACGACATTTTGCAAGACGAGCGAGACGGGCAAGATCGATATGACAATCGTCATAGCTGTAGTGACCTGCAACATACCCTGGAAGCATCCCAGAGTAAGGTGTATGCAAGTCACGTGTAATCAGTGTTAGGCGTAGCCCAGGCAATGGCTGCATCGCAAACTGCTTAAGAACCGCAAGATGTGCATGACCACCGCCAACTAGAACCAAGTCTTTAACGATTGGCGTCTGTACTTTCTGCATTACAAGTTATTATCCTAGGCTATCTAGAGGTGTTATCTAAAGCTGAGGTCGGTGTTGATCTAAATCAGCGCACAAACTGCACAGACATAATCTCAAACTATATAGAAGTTGATGTCATAGCCGATAAACTATTGATTACCTATCGGCGCATATATCACTTCAAGCTTGTGAGAGAATAATGCCTTACGAATATGTCCCTATTTTACCCATACTCACTACATAAGTAGAATTTTTACGACATGAACATCATTTTAGTCACTCCTGCCCCGCCAAACTCCACTAATGGTAATCGTGTTAGTGCTAATCGATGGGCTAAGATATTGATTCAGCTAGGCCATCAGGTGTCCGTTGTCGAGCAATACGCAACGCAAAAAGCAGATCTCATGATCGCAATCCATGCTTGGCGTAGTCAGGAGTCTATTTTTCGATTTAAGCAAAAGAATCCGTTAGCAAAGCTAATCGTCGTACTTTCTGGCACCGACATCTATCAATATATTCATAGCCACCGTGAAACAACATTAAAGGCGATGCACCAAGCCGATATTCTACTAGGGCTAAATCATCAGGTGATTAATGTAGTCCCTGACGAGCTACAACATCGCTTATGCGTTATCCCACAATCAGCAACCATACGGTCCAAAAGAATTAAGCCAGAGAAGCGCTTTCTGGCACTCGTAGTCGGTCATTTACGCGATGTCAAAAACCCATTTCAAGCTGCACAGGCAGCACAGTCACTACCTGCGACTAGCCGCATACAGATTCATCATTATGGCTCTGCTCATACTGCATTATGGGGGCTACATGCACGCAGAGAGAGCGCAACAAATCAGCGTTATCATTGGTATGGAGAAGTCAGTCAAAGTCGCTTAAGCGAACTCTATCAGCAGGCAAGTGTACTGATTATATCTTCAAAGATGGAAGGAGGAGCGAATGTTATTTGTGAAGCTATTGCTGCAGGCACGCCAGTACTGGCATCTAAAATAGATGGCAATGTAGGTTTGCTTGGGGAAGATTATGAAGGCTATTATTCGCTGTCGGACACGCAAATGTTACGTGAGAAGCTATCTAGGCTAGAACGAGACAAACTATTCTATTCACGCCTTGAATCTCAATGTCTTAAGCTACAGAGATACTATAGCCCACACCGAGAGATCTGGAATTGGAGATCCCTGTTAAACCAACTAACAAGTAATCGAACCAACTAGAAACTACATATGCGGGTCGGTCAAATATCGACCAACCCACACATCACAAGTGTCTAGAGAAGCTCGACATTTACCGCTTGTAGTCCTTTATCACCGTCTTCAACAGTGAACTGGACTTTCTGGCCTTCTTTCAAGGTTTTGAAACCTGCACCAGAAATCGCGCTGTAGTGTACAAACACGTCCTTTCCGTTTTCTTGCTCTAGGAAACCGAACCCTTTAGATTCGTTAAACCATTTTACGTGGCCGATAGATGTCGACATAACTAAACTCCGAAATTAAATTAAATATTTACTTAGCTATGCAAGAAGGCAGGAATTAGTCTAAACAGATAAAACGAGAAACTACCGAAGGGTTACCGGACTACTGCGAAAAAAAACCTGCTATATACTTTCATAGGTATAGCCAGTGTACGCAAAAGCTTCTAAATGTAAACAAGTTTTACGACAATTAAACGACGGTGTCCGCGCCAAAAAATGGGTAATTAACGGTTTTTTAACATCTAATACGCGAATTCACCTATATTTGTCACAATCCACTATTCGCTATATTTTTTAGTCAGCGCTATTTTCAGCGCATAACCTAGACGAACGATAATTCTGACCATGTTGCACTCTCTATACCAAACTATCGTCGTAATAAGCCTCTGCTTACTGATCCTCGCTTGCGGACAAAGTGATTCAGAAGAGCGTATCGAGCGACAAATGTTGCTCAGATTTGAGCATTATTACCAAACTGCTGCGGCCAGCGAGCAGGAAATACCACAAGACGAATTGGGCGCCCTCGCCACTCTGTCACAACAAAACAGTGATGCCCTACGCACTCTCGCCTTTCTATGGCAACAACGCGCCAATCTGATCTGTGACAATGCTTCATCGAGTCAGACAGCGCTTACTGAGACTTATGTCGGTTATGAATCCTTACTCAATGACAGCCAACAATCCTTGCCATCAATCAGTGAGGAAACACCAGAGACCGTAGCGTGCACACAGGCGTTTTACGATAAAAATTTCCAAGCCATTCATAATATGCTGCTGTTTCATAC
>DGKH01000057.1 GCA_002386945.1 Proteobacteria bacterium UBA4575 | reverse complement strand
GGATAAACCACATGATGCGGCTGGCTATAGGCATGACGGCTAGCCGCCAGGTCAAAGGCTGTAGCTAATTGTGCTACCCGTGTATCCAACAGTTGTGGAAAGCGAATCAATACTGGAAATGAGCTACCTGTCGTATGCAGTTGCTGACAGACTTGATAGAGATCTATCTCTGTCTTATCTTTAATAGTGACGCTCATATGACCATCATTATTCACATCAAAATGACCTTCCCCCCAGACCGGAATACGGTAAGATTCGCGAGACTGATCGGGCCCCCACTGGGCGTCCTGCTGTTTAGACATGGTTTAATAACTCACAGTACATAACGGTTAATATAAGTATGGATATACTCACAAATCAACAACATTGGTTCTCTGAACGGCATGCCGATAGCGCAACGGCATTTTCTCTAGAGATTACTCAGTGCCTACATGAAGAGCAAACAGATTATCAAAAAATTGCGATTTTCGAGACTAAAAGCTTCGGCAATCTGATGGTGATTGATGACTGCATCATGCTCACGCAACGCGATAATTTTATCTATCATGAGATGATGACTCACCCTGCTCTATTCAACCACCCAGCACCGCGTCATGTTGTTATTGTTGGTGGTGGCGATTGTGGCACCTTACGCGAAGTGGCGAAACATAAAGAAGTTGAACAGATCACCCAGGTTGAAATTGACTGCCGTGTCACCGAGCTATCCTTGGAATTTTTTCCTGAGCTCTGCACTGCCAATCAAGACAACCGAGTACAGTTTGAGTTTACTGACGCCATCCAATGGATGCAGCAAGCGGCAGATGCCAGCATTGATCTCATTATCGTCGACAGTACCGATCCTATTGGCCCAGCTGAAGGTCTCTTTCGTGAGGCATTCTATAGTGATTGTGAACGTGTGTTAGCGGCAGATGGGATTCTAGTGCAACAGAGTGAATCACCCTTAGTGCATTGGGAGAGTATTACCAAGAAGATGCAACTGGCGATGGCAACAGCAGGCTTCGCAAAACAACAGACCTTATTTTTTCCACAACCGGTCTATCCCACAGGTTGGTGGTCAGCCACGCTGGCGGCACGGGATGAATTGCATTTAGTGCGTGATCGACAATGTAAGGTGGCTGAATTTGATACTGACTACTACAACTATGGCATTCACCTTGCAGCCACAGCAGTGCCTAATTTTATTCTGAAGCAATCGTAATTATTCTAGGCAAAAAAAACGCCCCATTTGCATGGGGCGTTAATCAAGTACTACTTAGCTGAGGAGGACAGCTACTTACGAACAAACTCAGGATAGGCTTCCATACCGCATTCCGCGATATCAACACCATTCATTTCGTCTTCTTCGCTGACTCTGATACCAACAACCATCTTGATAATTCCCCAAGCGATCATTGAAGTAACAAAGGTCCATGCAAAGATAACTACTGCGCCGTATAACTGGCTACTTAAGCTTGCATCAGTGTTCGATAGAACAACTGCGATCAAACCCCATAGACCAACTACACCATGCACTGACATTGCGCCGACTGGATCGTCTAGCTTCAACTTATCAAAGGTAATGATACTGAAGACAACTAGAACACCACCGATAGCACCAATGATTGTTGCCAACCCTGGAGTAGGTGCCAATGGTTCAGCTGTAATCGCAACCAAGCCAGCAAGTGCGCCGTTCAAGGTCATCGATAGATCTGCTTTACCAAACAATAATTTAGCTGTTAGTAGTGCTGCAATAACACCACCTGCTGCTGCCGCATTAGTGTTAACAAAGACTAGTGCTACTGCATTCGCCTCAGCAACGTTCGAAACAACCAACTCAGAACCGCCGTTGAATCCGAACCAACCTAACCAAAGAATAAATGTACCTAAAGTAGCTAACGGCATATTCGCGCCTGGCATAGCCACTGCTTTACCTTCAGCTGTGTAGCGACCTTTACGTGCACCTAGCAAGATAACACCGGCTAGTGCTGCAGTTGCACCACAAAGGTGAACCACACCTGAGCCTGCAAAATCTGCAAAGCCTGCTGCGTCTAAGAAACCACCACCCCATTTCCAGAAACCTTGAACTGGGTAGATGAAGCCACACATAACAACCGCAAATAATAAGAAAGACCAAAGCTTCATACGCTCAGCAACCGCGCCTGAAACAATAGACATCGCAGTGGCTACAAACACCACTTGGAAGAAGAAGTCTGATAGACCAGAGTAGTAAGTATCACCACCACTGGCAATTACGTCTGCCGCTGAATTATCAGCCGAGGTCAGCATGTCGAATGCTAACGGCATCCATGTGCTCTCTGTGCCGCTGTACATAATGTTGTAACCACATAACATGTACATAACTGAAGCGATTGAATATAGAGCGATATTTTTAGTTAAGATTTCAACTGTACTTTTTGAACGGACTAACCCAGCTTCTAACATTGCGAAGCCAGCAGCCATCCACATAACAAATGCACCCATTACCAGGAAGTAAAAGGTATCCAATGCATATGCAAGTTCGATTACTTGATTTTCCACGATTTTCTCCTAATCCTTTATAGAGCCGTAGCGCCGGTTTCACCGGTACGGATGCGAATAACCTGTGACAGGTCAGAGACAAAAATCTTGCCATCACCAATTTTTCCGGTGTTAGCTGCTTTTGTGATTGAGTCTAATAAGGTCTCAACTAGATCATCATCAATAGCGATTTCAAGTTTAATCTTCGGTAAAAAATCAACGACATATTCGGCACCACGATATAACTCGGTGTGTCCTTTCTGACGTCCAAACCCTTTCACTTCAGTGGCGGTTATCCCCGACACACCGATTTCGGATAAGGCTTCACGAACATCATCTAACTTGAACGGTTTAATTATTGCTGTAACCAATTTCATTACGTTCTCCAAATTGATTGATCAGTTTTTATGATTTATTCAATCTAGTAAAAAGAGAGAGAAGATAGTTACTCTTTCCTTATTACAGCCACTTACAGTCAGACCGATAAGCACACTAAATTGAAAATCTTTTATGTAGTGAAAGGTGAAGTATTAAAAACCTTCACCCTTCCACTACCCGAAAGGCCTTACAGGATGTCAAAGCCCCAGTGGATTGATACGTAAGCTTGAGTCTCATCTGGCTCAGCAATAGCATCGGCATCAGTTGTGTCAACGATAGCGCCTGTTAGCTCAATACCACCAAGCTCCATGGTGTAACCCACTTCAAAGAAGCTACCCATGTCACTACTGGCGTCTTTACCCCAGTCACCGTAAGTGACATATGCGCCACCGTAGTTACCTGTTACCGCTGCAAAGGTGTAATCATCGCCACCATTTGAATAGCCACCGTCGTACTCACCTGTGGTGTATTCAAGGTCAACTGACACTGCGCCCATGCTTGCACCGGCATATAGATTGATTTCGTCATAGTTATCATCAAAGCTTGCTTCGGTGTAACGGTAAGCGGTGTAACCCACGCCTACGTATGCACTTTCAAACTCATGGATGTAACCACCATAAAGGTCATACTCAATACCATCACCGACATCAGCGGCCCAAACACCGGCATAAGCACCGCCGAATTCTAGATCGATACCACCATTACCAACGGCGTCATCTTGAACGATGCCACGAAAGATATAGTCCGACATGATTCCAGCGTTACCGCTGATAGCCAGTTGGTGATCATCAGCAGATGCGCTGAAAGATGCAGTTAAAAGAGTTGTTCCTAGTACAGTGCTGGCAACAGCGCCTAAAA
>DGKH01000051.1:24271-29351 GCA_002386945.1 Proteobacteria bacterium UBA4575 | reverse complement strand
AGCAGGCGAATAAGCACAAAATTGGCTTCACTTGGATAGACCTCGATACCCTCTAAGACCCGTAAGGTCTCTAGCATGTGACTACGAGAGGCACATATTTGTTCTGCCTGCTGCGCAAAAACCTCGTAATGGTCTAAGGCAAAATCCATCGTCAGCTGCGTTAACTCATTGATATTATAGGGTAAACGAATCTTATTCAGCTCTGCCATCAGTGCCGGCGCAGCCGCCAGCCAACCAAAACGAATACCGGCCAAACCTAGTTTGGAGGCCGTCCGTAATAACAGGGCATTTTCATAACGTACCAGATCGTCGGTAAAGCTATCGGCGGCAAACGGGCCATAGGCCTCATCGATCACGACCAGACCAGAGCTGGCCTCGAGGATGCGATAGATATCTTCACGCGGCCAGAGATTACCCGTTGGGTTGTTAGGGTAGGCCAGAAAAATTAGCGCCGGATCATGCTCGGCTATGGCCGCTAATATGGCGTCCATATTGAGTTCGAACTGTTGATCTAGATCGACAACCACGCTCTTCAAACCGACCAATTCCGCAATAATGCTGTACATCGAGAAGCTCGGGCTAACATTCAGCGCACAGGCACCCGGCTTTGCCACTGCTAGCGCAAGCAGTTGAATCAACTCATCGGAGCCATTACCTAAAATAATAGCGGCGTCACTGTGTGGGCCAAAGCGTGAGCGTAACTTCTCTTTCAACGCGATAGGGTCTGGCTGTGGATAGCGATTAAGCTTTGCTTGCGCCAAATGCTGTTGCCATGCCTGGCGCAACTCTGGCGGCCAATCATAGGGATTTTCCATCGCATCCAGCTTAATCAAACCACTGGCATCGGCCACCTGATAAGCGCTGAGCTTAAGTAGCTCTGGACGTAAACGGTCGAGACTAGAGGCCATTACTATGCTCCAAGTAGGACAACATTAGTCTTTTAACTCAGCCCGATATTCTGCTGAACGTGCATGTGCAGTCAGCCCTTCACTGCGCGCCAAGATACTAGCGACGCCACTGAGTTGGCGGCCACCCTCGGCAGAGCACTGTAGTACTGTGCTACGTTTTTGAAAATCGTAAACCCCTAAAGGCGATGAAAATCGTGCAGTGCTACTGGTCGGTAACACGTGATTCGGCCCTGCACAGTAGTCACCAAACACCTCTGGTGTGTGATGCCCCATAAAGATAGCACCGGCATGGCGAATCAAAGGCAATAAAGCCTGTGGATCTTCCACTGAAAGCTCTAGATGTTCTGGCGCCGCACGGTTGGATATTTCTGCCGCTTCGGCCAAGTCATTTACTTTGACCAAGCAGCCATAGGATTCAATCGATTGTCGTGCAATGTCTGCACGCTCTAATCCATCGATTAATCGATCCATCTCGACAGCCACCTGCTCGATCATCTGCTCAGAGGTACAGAGTAGTGTCGAACGCGCGAGCACATCGTGCTCAGCTTGTGAAAATAAGTCCATCGCAACCCATTCTGGATTGGCCGACTCATCACAAATAATAAGTACTTCAGAAGGACCAGCCACCATATCGATACCGACCTTGCCGAATACCATGCGCTTAGCTGTTGCAACATAGATATTACCTGGGCCAACAATCTTATCGACCGCCGGCACCTGCTCAGTACCATAGGCTAAAGCCGCAATTGCTTGTGCACCACCGATACGAAAGACACGATCAACCCCGGCAACTGCAGCTGCAGCTAACACGGTTTGATTAACCTTACCGCCAGGTGTTGGGGCAACCATGATGATTTCTTCAACCCCTGCGACCTTGGCCGGCACGGCGTTCATCAACACCGAAGAGGGATATGCAGCCGTGCCACCTGGTACATAGATACCGGCACGATCCACTGCTGTAATTTTCTGTCCTAGGACATTGCCCATCTCATCAGTGTACTGCCAAGACTGCATTGACTGCTTCTCGGCATAGTCATAGATGCGTTTTTGCGCCTGCTCTAAG
Source organism: Proteobacteria bacterium UBA4575 (assembly GCA_002386945.1). GTDB lineage: Bacteria > Pseudomonadota > Gammaproteobacteria > UBA4575 > UBA4575 > UBA4575. The sequence goes on along the minus strand of DGKH01000051.1, from coordinate 27,380 downwards.
GCATTGCGTTGGGCTGGATCTATCTGTTCCAAGGCCTTGAATAGCTCAGCCTTTGGAATTTCTAGTTCTGAGGCCTGGTTTAGATCCAAGCGGTCAAACTGTCGGGTGTAATCTAATAGTGCTGTATCACCTTCTGAACGGACGCGATCGATGATGCTTTGCACCGTTGCATTCACATCACCGGCACCTTCTAAATTGGCATCCAACATATGCTCAAAGTCTTGCCAAAATCCATCGGCCTGACTGTTCAATCTGCGAATCGTTAACACAACAATTACGCGGCTGCGTTTTTGTTCGTAGCGCGACGTGCCTGCACAGCTTTCGCAAACTGTTCTAGCAGAATAGTAGTCTGATCCCAATCAATACAAGCATCAGTCACACTTTGACCGTAGGTCTCGGCCTTACCATCGACTACATTCTGACGTCCGGCGACCAAGTGACTCTCGATCATCACGCCAAAAATACGTTTTTCACCTTTACTCATTTGGGCACAGATATCGGCCCCTACTTCCATCTGCTTATCATGTTGTTTCGAACTATTGGCATGACTACAGTCGACCATAACCACTGCTGGTAGTTTAGCTTTTTCTAGGTCAGCACAAGAGGTTTCAATACTGGCCGCATCATAATTAGTCTGCTTGCCACCACGTAAGATGACATGGCAGTCAGGGTTACCAGCGGTAGAAAAGATCGCTGATTTACCTTCTTTGGTGACCGACAAGAAGTGATGTGGGCGAGTGGCTGAACCGATCGCATCAACTGCTACCTGCAGACCGCCATCAGTCGCGTTCTTGAAACCGACTGGGCAGGATAGGCCAGAGGCGAGTTCACGATGCACCTGACTTTCGGTAGTTCTAGCACCAATCGCACCCCAACTCACCAGATCAGCCACATATTGCGGGCTAATTAGGTCTAAGTATTCGGTGCCCGCTGGCATACCCATACTATTTAGGTCTAGCAATAACTCACGTGCAAGACGCAAACCGGTGTTTATTTCAAAACTGTTATCCAACTTAGGATCATTGATCAGTCCCTTCCAACCAACAGTCGTCCGTGGCTTCTCAAAGTAGACACGCATCACAATGTGCAAGTCGTCCGCCCACAGCTCACGCTGCTTCATCAAGCGCTCAGCATATTCACGTGCCGCGGCTGGGTCATGGATAGAGCAAGGTCCAACAATAACCACTAAGCGATCATCATCAGCATTTAAGATCTTCTGAATATCATCACGTGCCTGTGTCACACAACGAGCGGCATCCTCTGAGATAGGAAATTCAGCATGCACCTGTGATGGTGCGCTTACTTCTTTCATCTCAATGATGCGGAGGTCATCAGTTTGGTAATTCATCTCTTTCTAATCCTAAGTCTTAAGCGGTTAAGTGTTGGCGAAACTGTTCAACAACAGTTTGCATTGTATCAAATTTCACCTTCATTGAGGCCTTGTTCGCGACCAGCCGTGAGCTGATATCGGCGATGTGTTCCAAAGGCTCTAAACCATTTGCACGTAATGTATTCCCAGTATCGACCAAGTCCACGATGATGTCAGCAAGATCGGTCATAGGTGCCAATTCCATCGAGCCATACAGCTTAATGATTTCAACCTGTTTACCCTGCTGTGCAAAGTACTCCTGCGCTACGTGTACATATTTTGTTGCAACTCGCATGCGTCGTGCGCCATGTTTAGGTTCCTTATAACCAGCAACCATCAATTTACATTTGCAGATATCCAGATCCATTAACTCATAGAGGCTTTCGCTACCTGATTCCATCAAGACATCTTTACCGGCAATGCCCAAATCAGCAGCGCCATATTGCACATACGTCGGCACATCGGTCGCACGTATAACAACAACGCGTACCTGTGGATGTTCGGTATCGATCAATAATTTACGTGTGGTATCAAGATCTTCCAGCGGTGCCATCCCCATCTTTTCTAGTACTGGCAGGGTATCTGCCAAGATGCGCCCCTTAGAAATGGCAATCGTGATTTTATCGTTCATCAGCATGCTATCCGTTGAATGTTAGCCCCTAATTGGGTCAGTTTTTGTTCTATTTGTTCGTAGCCGCGATCCATATGATAAATCCGATCGATCATGGTTTCGCCCTCTGCTGCTAAGCCCGCTAAAATGAGTCCTGCAGAAGCCCTTAAGTCAGTTGCCATTACCGGTGCACCATATAATTGTGACACCCCAGTAATGACAGAGGTATTCCCTTGCACTTCAATTGTGGCACCCATGCGCTGTAATTCAGGCATGTGCATAAACCGATTCTCAAAAATGGTCTCAGTAATCGTAGCAACACCATCAGCAACCGCATTCAGCGCACTAAATTGTGCCTGCATATCGGTTGGGAATGCTGGATGAGGTGCTGTTCGCAGACTCACGCTTTTGGGTCTTCTCCCCTGCATATCCACCTGCACCCAATCGTCACCTGACTCGACTACAGCACCTGCCTGCTCTAATTTTAAGAGCACGCTCTCTAACAACTTTGGCTGGGTATCAGTGACCTTAACGCAGCCCCCAGTAATCGCTGCTGCCAACAAATAAGTTCCAGTTTCAATACGATCCGGTAGTACTGAATAATCACAGCCGGATAGACTATCCACACCTTGAATGGTCAGGGTATCGCTACCAATACCTTCAATCTGGGCCCCCATGGCGACTAAACAGTGAGCAAGATCGCTTACCTCAGGCTCTCTTGCTGCATTTTCAATCACACTGATACCCTCAGCTAAGACGGCAGCCATCAATAGATTCTCAGTACCTGTAACAGTTACCATATCGAGTACGATATGCGCACCTGTTAAACGCTTAGCCTGCGCACGAATATAGCCCCCTTCAACCTCGATCTCCGCACCCAGTGCACGTAAGCCTTTGATATGTAAGTCAACTGGCCGAGTCCCAATTGCACAGCCGCCAGGCAATGACACCGCTGCCTGACCAAAGCGTGCTAATAAAGGACCGAGTACGAGTATTGAAGCGCGCATCGTCTTAACCAGGTCGTATGGCGCGGTAAATTCTGTAATCTGACTGCTGTCGACTTGGATGACACCACTGGCGTCATGTTCTAGCTTGGCGCCCATTTCAGACAGTAACTGCACCGTCGTTTT
>DGKH01000051.1:0-24180 GCA_002386945.1 Proteobacteria bacterium UBA4575 | reverse complement strand
ACCGAGCCGCGCAACACTGCACCGCCATTAATGAGAAATTTTTCCATAGATTAATTGCTAACTAGGGCGGCTCTTCAAGCCAATAGTGGATTTAGCAGTGGTTGTCATCAGTAACAACTAACTGCCAACACCTTGACTGCCCAAGCCCATCCTAAGTGGATGGCGTAGCAGCCTCATTATTGGTATTGGCAATACGCTCAATCAAAGCCTTTAATGAGGTCTCACTGATCTCTTGACCAAAACTACTGCGAAAGTTTTTAACTAGGCTGAGGCCATCGACGGCCAAGTCAAAGACTCGCCATGCAGCGTCTTTCTGACGGAACACATAGGTCACCTTCAGCGGTGCGCCTGAGCCTAGATCAAACTCGGTATGGACCATGTGGAATTTCTTCGATTTTTGTTTCACGCCCTGCATAATCGTCACCTTAGCGTGACCATAATCAGCGATCGACTTAGCGTAAGTGCGTACCAGCATTGATTTAAACTCATCAATAAAGTGCTGTTGTTGCTCACTTGTAGCCGTCTTCCAGTGTTTACCCAGAATCAGTTTACCCATCGACTGTAAGTCGATAATCGGTAGGATTAACTCATCAATGACCGTATTCACATAACCGGCTTCATTACGAATACGATCCGCCTGCTGATTCACAAGGGTCAGCACTTCACTTGAAGTCTGCTCAATAATTTGCTCTGGTGTACGTGAATCTGCACTGACATTAGCGCTCAAAAGTAGGCTACAGAGTAGTGAAATGGTGGCAGTAATTTTCATAACAGATTCCTGATATTCCTAATAATTAATAGCGATCTAGCCTTAGACTCAAGTTCATCAACAAATGAACCATCAAGGCAGGAGATCGATTTTAGATCATAAGTCTAACGTCACACGTGCACACATGCACACATGCCGCGGTTTTTTGCCATAATACGCTCACTGATAGCAACTGTGAATTAAACAAGCCCACCCTATTACTAGTTAACTGGTGTCAGGACGCGTTATTCACAGAATTTTAAGCGATCTTAATAGACTATAGGTTTAAATATGTTGGTTATTTTAGCTGGGCTTATTGTTGGTCTAGCCATACTAGTTTGGAGTGCTGATCGTTTCGTAGATGGATCGATCGCCTTATCACATCATTTTCGCATCCCACCGATCGTTATCGGCATAGTCATTATTGGGTTTGGCACCTCAGCGCCTGAGTTATTCATCTCTGGCATGGCGGCCGTCGATGGTAATGGTGGTCTAGCACTTGGTAATGCCTTGGGCTCAAATATCGCAAACATCTTATTGATCCTAGGTGTCACCGCCATTATCACACCCTTGGTCGTCATCAAACGCACCGTCAGCTTTGATTTCCCAGTACTACTACTGGCTACTGTAGTCCTTTGGCTAGTGCTCAAAGACGGCCAGCTCGACTACACTGATGGCCTCCTATTATTAATCATCCTAGTCATCGCGCTAACCGCATTAAGCTATGTTGCGATGCGCACCACCTCACTCTCCGCGCTTGAGATCCCTACCTATACTCAAGCTAAGGCAATCACTTGGACCCTATTCAGTCTGCTCTGCCTATTGATTGGCTCAAAAATCCTGGTCGTCAGTGGTGTTGCCATGGCAGAGCACTTCAACATTCCTGACCTTGTGATCGGTCTTAGCATCATTGCTATCGGTACCAGCCTGCCAGAACTTGCAGCCTCGGTGAATGCAGCGCGAAAAGGTCATAGTGAATTGGCTATTGGTAATGTGGTCGGTTCAAATCTCTTTAACTCTATGGCCGTAGTGGGTATTCCAGCGATGCTACAGACCTACCCTGTAGCCGACGAAGTTTTACATAGAGACTATCCCGCGGTATTAATCAGTACGCTGGTGCTGTTTCTTATGAGTTTATTCGCACTAAGAAGTCGTGGCATTTACCGTGTCGGCGGCGTTATTCTGTTACTTGGCTTTATCGCCTTTCAAACCCTGCTTTACATTGAAACCAGTGGAACGTGATCATGACACTCAGTGACCCCAATAAAACCCTGCTACTCGCAAAACAGGTCATCCAAACTCAAGCCTCTACGCTTGCAGACTTGGTTGAGCAAGTTGATGATAATTTCACCATGGCATGCAATCTCATGCTGGAGACTGATGGCCGTGTGATTATTGTCGGGATTGGAAAATCGGGACATATAGGACGCAAGATTGCAGCCACCATGGCAAGCACTGGCACCCCCGCATTTTTTGTTAGTGCGGCTGAGGCTAGCCACGGTGACCTCGGTATGATTTGTCGTGGAGATATCGTCTTACTCTTATCTAATTCAGGCGAGTCAGACGAACTGGTAAGCCTAATTACATCACTGAAACAACTGGGTACTCCACTGATTGCCCTCACTGGAAATCCGACATCGACTATTTCTAAAAATGCAGATATTCATATTGATGTTTCTGTGCAAGAAGAGGCCTGTCCATTAGGACTCGCACCCACAACTAGCACAACGGCCACCTTAGTTATGGGCGATGCCCTAGCGATTGCCCTACTCGATTCACGTGGTTTTGATAAAAATGATTTTGCCCGCTCTCACCCAGGTGGAAAACTCGGCAAACGATTGACAATACAGGTACAAGACATCATGCATAGCGGTGACAAAATTCCAAAAGTCAGCCCTGAAATGTCACTAAAACAGGGTTTACTAGAAGTCAGTAATAAGGGCTTAGGTATGACTGCGATCGTAGAAAAAGATGATCGTCTAATCGCCGTCTTTACCGATGGTGATCTGCGCCGCGCGCTGGATCAAGGTCTAAATATTGACCAGACTAAGATGCAAGATGTGATGACCACAGATTATCAATGCACCCGTGCCGAGGTATTGGCAGTGGACGTGCTTGAACTGATGCAAACAAAACGCATTAACTCGATCCCGGTTATCGATGACCAGGCAAAGCTAATTGGTGCACTTAGCATGCACGATCTACTAAATGCAGGAGTAATCTAATGCAAACCGATCTGGATCAACGCTTAAAACAAATCAAGCTTGTGGTTTTTGATGTCGATGGCGTCTTTACTGATGGCCGCATCTCACTCAATCAATCTGGTGAGGAAAGTAAAACCTTCCACGTGCGTGATGGCCATGGTATTCGCCTATTGATCCATTATGGCGTCGATGCCGCCGTCTTATCTGGACGCAAGTCCAACGCAGTAACAATCCGCATGCGTGAATTGGGCCTACAGGATGAAGACATACTGCAAGGTCATATTGACAAACTTTCAGTATTTAACGACTTACTTGTGCGCAAACAGCTGACCGCAGATCAAGTCGCTTATATCGGCGATGATATCGTCGACTTAGGACCAATACGTAAGTCTGCTGTAGGTTTCGCAGTAAATGATGCCCATCCCATGGTGTGCAAATACGCAGATTATGTAACCCAAGAAAAAGGCGGGTATGGTGCGGTGCGTGAGATTTGTGACCTCATACTCTCCGCCCAAGGTAGTTTAGATGAGGCCTTAGAGTACAATCTATAACTGGATTAAGTACGCTAGATTTAGCACAAACCCTAGCGTAAGGTAAACAAATAGTAGATTCAAAACCAATGCAGCAGAGAAAGCATCAACCCCATGATCAAGCAGCAAACACTTAGTCTTCTAGTCCTGCTACTCAGCCTCGTCATTGGCTTAGGACAAGCCCATGCACGTAGTGACGATAACGAGCAGCCACTTCATATCACAGCCGATACAGCCGAGCTGAATGACAAGACCGGTATCAGCATCTATCGTGGCAATGTGAGAATGGTTCAAGGCACGACTATCATCACCGGCGACACCGTGACCGTATTCATGATAGATCGCAAAGTCAGCAAGATGATTTCTCTAGGCGAGCTTGCGACCTATCAAGAGACGGCTAATGATGGTGACATCTTATTCTCTGAAGCAGAAGAAATGCATTTTTACAAACTTGAGGATCGGGTTGAACTGTTTCGTCGTGGCAAGATCACTGAAAACGATAATGTGTTTCATAGTGAACACATCATTTATTATCTGGAAGATGGCTTGATTGATGCCGGCACTAAGACCGATCGCGTCAATATCACCATCATGCCTGCTACACAAACCAACACACCCTAATTAAAGGCCTAGTATGAGTCGGCTTTGGGCTAAAGGCCTATGCAAAAAATATAAGCAACGACAAGTCGTTAAAGATGTCGATATCAGCGTTGAGAGTGGCCAAATCATCGGCCTACTCGGACCTAATGGCGCTGGTAAAACCACAAGCTTCTATATGTTAGCCGGATTGATTCCCACTGATTCTGGCAGCATCGGTCTCGATGATATCGACCTCACTGACAAGGCCATGCACCAACGTGCATTAGAGGGTGTAGGTTACCTACCACAAGAGGCCTCTGTTTTTCGAGGGCTCTCAGTAGAAGATAATATTCTAGCCATTTTAGAGTTGCGTAAAGATCTAACGAAAGAAGAACGTCACGATTACTGTGAAAAATTGCTGCAGGAACTACAAGTTGACCATATTCGTCGTAGCAAAGGTCTCAGCCTTTCCGGCGGTGAACGACGTCGTGTAGAAATCGCACGTGCACTGGCGATGGAGCCTAAGTTTATTCTACTGGATGAACCTTTTGCTGGCGTAGACCCTATCTCAGTCATTGATATTCAGCGCCTACTAAAGCAGCTGACCGAACGTGGCATTGGCTTATTAATAACCGACCATAATGTGCGTGAAACATTATCCATTTGTTCTAGCGCTTACATCCTTAATCAAGGACAAATTATAGCGCAGGGCTCGACTACGGAATTACTCACCAATCAACAAGTCCGCGAAGTATATCTGGGTAACGACTTTTCTCTCTAGTCGTAACAGCATGTAACTCGCTATACAAAGCAGCAATTTAAACTATACCTGCAAGCAATAATCAAGCCATACTGACAATATGTTAAAACCTTCTTTGCAACTTCGCCTTGGACAATCGCTCTCGATTACGCCGCAACTGCAACAAGCGATTCGCTTACTACAGCTTTCCTCTTTAGAACTGCAAACTGAAATCCAAGATATCTTTGAGTCCAATCCTTTACTTGAAAAAGATGAAGATTTTGATACTAAAGACAATACTGACGCGAAGGATACAGATAACACTGAAACAGAGGTCGATGGTGAACAACAAACGCTGACAGAAGAATTACCGATAGATAGCAATTGGGAAGATATCTATCCTGAATCCAGCGTCTATCGCGAGAGCAATAGTGAACCTGCCCCTGATATCTATGCCAATGAAAGTGGCGCTGGCGAATCTCTAAAGCAACACCTATCTGATCAAATCAATCTCATCCATCTGAGTGAAACAGACCGTGCTGTAGCCTACATACTGATTGATGAGATTGATGCCGATGGTTATCTATGCGACAGCATTGAAAGCATTTACCAAGAAACTATAGAATCCTTGCCTGAGCTAGAACTTGATGAGCTGATTTCGGTATTGCATTTAATACAGCAGCTAGATCCTGTCGGTAGTGGCTCGCGCAATTTGAGCGAATGTTTAGATCTACAATTACAACAGCTAGACAAAGATACACCCCTGCTTGATGTGACTAGACGGCTAGTCCAGCATCATATAGATGCATTGGGTAAACGCGACATGCGTTTTTTACAACGAAAGCTAGACATTACGAACGAACAGCTGGAATTAGTCATTAATCTAATCCAATCGTTAAATCCTCGCCCTGGCGCGCAGATATCCAATGTCCGACCAAATTATGTCGTACCTGATGTGAGCGTAATACGTACCGCCAGTAGTTGGCGGATAGAGCTCAATAGTGATATCTCACCGAAGCTAAAAATTAATCAAGCTTATGCTGATCTAGCCGGAAATAAAGAGAATAGTGAAGCCAACGGCTACATTCGTAAACACCTACAAGAAGCGCGTTGGTTTATTAAAAGCTTACAAAATCGTAATGAAACCTTACTACGAGTAGCTACCGCCATTGTTGATCATCAACGTCCATTTTTTGATCAAGGCCCAGAAGCAATGACACCTATGGTCCTACGTGATATTGCAGATGATCTAGAACTACATGAATCGACTGTATCGCGTGTAACTACAAATAAGTACATGCATACACCGCGCGGTATATTCGAATTTAAGTACTTTTTTTCCAGCCACGTCGGCACCAGTAGCGGTGGTGTCTGCTCTGCAACTGCAATCCAAGCCATGATTAAAAAACTAATTGGTGAGGAAAGTCACTCAAAACCCTTAAGTGATAACAAGATTTCAAAAATTCTTGAAGAGAAAGGCATTAATGTCGCGCGACGTACAGTTGCTAAATACCGTGAAGGTCTGCACATCCCCCCCTCTAGTTCCCGTAAAAGCCTATAATTAGATCTCAACTATGGTCCCAACTCACTTGCGCTCGCCTATGCCTGGCCTATACTAGAAATCACAGGTACATCATGAACCCGATATCTAGGAGGTAGATATGAAAATTGAGTTAACCGGCCAACACATCGATATCACACCTTCCCTACACGACTATGTGCACGAAAAATTCAAGCGACTTGAACGTCATTTTGACCGTGTCATCAATTCCCATGTCGTACTCTCCGTAGAAAAGCTGCGGCACCATGCAGAGGCCTCTCTACTGGTAAGCCACAACACAATTTTCGCTGAGTCAACATCCGAAGATATGTATGCCGCTATCGACCAATTAATTGATAAACTCGACCGACAGATCGTTAAGCATAAAGAGAAAACCAAAGATCATCATAAGCAGGAAGGCATGCACCGCAATTTAGTGTAATCCAACATGCTTCAGATCCATTGTTGAGTAATCATGAAAAATTCAAAATTAGCCCCATATTTAGACACTAACCGCATTGTAGTCAGCGGTGAAATGAGTAGTCAAAAGCGAGTCTTTGAGATTCTGGGTGAGCTATTGAGCACTGGGCTGGAGCAGATTCAAGACACTCAAATCAGTATGGAACTACAAGCGCGCGAGCGCTTGGGCTGTACTGCTTTGGGACATGGTGTCGCTATTCCACATTGTCGTATCGATAATGTCACCGAGATACGCAGTGCTATCATTAAATTGGATACCGGCATTGAATTCGATGCCCCCGACAACAAACCCGTCGACCTGATCTTTGCCTTATTAGTCCCACAGCAGGCCAATCAAGAACATTTAGAAACCCTCTCTGAGTTAGCTCAATTTCTCTCAAACGAGGAAAATCGAGTACGCCTAAGAGACTGTCACAATGCACAGGCTATACTCGATGCCCTAATGCTAGACAACGATCACCAAGCCGCCTAATACAATCAACAAGAGCCCTTCATGCACGAACAGATCACCCCCGCATCGATCTTAGAAACGCTTGGAGAAAAGTTCGCCTTATCTGTATGGGCTGGCGCTGAGTATCTTAATAACCCTTTTTCTCATCATAGCTTCAGTGATGATTCCGCCAGTCTAGTCGGCTATTTTAATTCGATTCACACCAGCCAAGTACAAGTGATTGGTAGCGTAGAAAAAAACTACATCTCTAATCTACCAGAGGCCGAACAAGAACAAGTCTTAACCCGCATGTTTGCAGCCTCAACAGTGGCTGTCTGTGTATCTGATAGTTTGCAGCCACCGGCCAGCTTAGAACGCTTTGCCAAACGTTATCAAACACCTATCTTTTGCTCTAGCACTTCATCGACTGAGCTGATTACTCGTCTGCGTTATTTCCTATCACACTCGCTTGCAGACAAAGAAATTTTGCATGGCGTGTTTATGGAAATCATCAGTCTAGGTGTATTACTTACCGGCGAGAGCGGCTTAGGAAAAAGTGAATTAGCCTTAGAGTTGATTACCCGTGGTCATCGCTTAATTGCCGATGACGCACCTGAATTTATGCGAGTCTCGCCAGACACTATCACGGGGAAATGCCCGCCTATGCTACTAGATTTCCTGGAAGTACGTGGTTTAGGAGTGCTCAATATCCGAGAGATGTATGGTGATTCATCCATCAAATTAAGCAAGTATTTGCGCCTGATTTTACATTTAACACCGTTTAATCAAGCACCTGAAGATCGCTTAAGCAGCATTCAAGATACCAAGAACATTCTTGGCTTAGACATCCCGGTAATCCCTTTACCAGTAGCCCCAGGCAGAAACCTTGCCGTGCTAGCTGAGGCAGCCGTACGTAATCACCTTCTGCGCCTTAGTGGCCATGATGCCTCTGCCGATTTCATTCAACGTCAGCATAAGGCTATCGCAGAGGACTGTGGATGAGGATGATCTTTATTGCTGGCTTTTCAGGCTCAGGTAAGTCCATCACGCTAAACACCTTTGAAGATTACGGCTACTACTGCATCGACAATGTACCCACTGCATTACTCCCAGAATTAATCAAACAATGTATAACCACTGGTGAGACACGTTATGAGCAACTCGCTATCGGCGTTAGTGCACATTCCAAAAAAGTGGAATTAGATCATTTACTCAATTTCATTAAAGACATGAAGAATGATGGTCACCATGTCGATCTGCTGTTCATCAATGCCGACAAAAACACACTCTTAAAACGGTATAGCGAGACACGTCGCAAACACCCTTTAAGTGACAAGAACAATTCTCTAATCGAAGCTATAGATACTGAGATAGAAACCTTATCTGAGCTCGCAATTGCAGCTGATCTGCAATTGGATAGTAGTCAGATCAATGTGCGACAGTTACGCAGCCTGATTCAGAATATTGTCATCCAAAATGACTCCAAAATAACGCCTATTGGGCTAACTGTCGTACTACAGTCTTTTGGCTTTAAATACGGCAGCCCAAACGACTCTGACTATATGTTTGATGTACGCTGCCTGCCCAACCCTTATTGGCAACCTCAGCTACGTGAGCTCACTGGTCATGATGATTTAGTACAGCAATATTTAAGCGAACAAGATGAAACTGTAGAGATGATAAAATCCATTCAAAATTTTATGCGACAATGGATCCCATACTTCAATGCTGAAGACCGTAGTTATCTCACATTTTCTATCGGCTGCACTGGCGGACAACACCGCTCGGTATACTGCGTCAATCAGCTAGCTAAATTTTTACAGCAAGATGATTTATTTCGAACGATAGTTCGCCATCGCGAACTAGAAAATTAAACCATCTGTATATTAAGATTCGGAACTATAAAACAATATGAGCGTTAGTATTTTAATCGTCTCTCATGGTCAACTTGCAGAGCAACTAATCCAGATTGCGACTTCAACTTTTGGTGATGCGATGCCCTTGCAGTGCAGATCACTCTCGGTCTCGCAGGCCTGTGACCCAGACCTAATAGCAATGGCCAACGCCGATATGATTAGCGAACTAGACCAGGGGGAAGGCGTGCTCATCCTCACCGATGCCTATGGCTCCACACCTAGCAATATTGCTAATCGCCTAGCAGCTATAGTTACCAGCAAGGTTATTGCCGGCGTCAATCTACCGATGTTATTACGTGTCTTCAATTATCCAGAACAATCACTGGAAAAACTAAGCACTACCGCCTTTGATGGTGGAAAAGACGGGATCATCATCTGCTCATGAGTGACAATTCAATCCAAGAAGTACTGACTATCTGTAATAAATTAGGCCTACATGCGCGAGCAGCAGCAAAGTTCGTCTCTGTCTCGGCTGAGTTCTCTGCCAGCATAGAAGTGGAAAAAGATAGTCGCCGAGTTAATGGAAAAAGCATTATGGGTGTGATGATGTTAGCTGCCAGTCAAGGATCTAATATCACTCTATATATTGCAGGGGAAGATGCTGATGCCGCAATGGAAAAATTGCGTGCCTTAGTAGCTGACCGTTTTGGTGAAGCAGAGTAGGAAATATAAATCCAATGGCATTAATGATTAGTGGTTTAGGTGTTTCTCGTGGTGTAGCCATTGGTGCTGTGCACGTCATGCAGCGTAGTGCACTTGAAATCTATGAACGCCACCTTAAAGCCACAGAGATAGAAGCTGAAGTACAACGCTTCCAATCGGCTGTCGCCACTGCGACACAACAACTGCGTGACATCCAAGACAGTGTTCCAGCTGATGCACCCAAAGACATTGCCTCTTTTATTGGATCACACCTGTTGATGCTGGATGACTCTATGCTGTCACAGGTGCCTGTTGACCTAATCCTCGAACGTCAATGCAATGCTGAATGGGCACTTAAGATTCAACGTGATCAGGTAGCCTCTGTCTTTGAAGAAATGGAAGATGAATATCTACGCACACGGCAAAATGATATTGACCATGTCATTCACCTCATCCAAAAAATTCTTTTTGATCAACAATATCTCGTCAGCGAAGAAGTACAGACCTTAGCTGGTAGCATTATTGTTGCCGATGATCTGACCCCAGCCGATACCGTACTGCTACAAAATCAAAATATTGCAGGTTTTATTACTGAGTTAGGTGGCCCTTTATCGCATACAGCAATTATTGCGCGTAGCTTAGGTATCCCGGCTGTGGTTGGTGTCCCTGATGCAAGATTACTGCTGAAGAACAACGAGACTGCTATTGTCGACGGCAGTGAAGGCATGGTGCTCGCAGGTGTTGATCAAGATACGATTACTAATTATCAACGCAAGCAGAAGTCCCTAGAGCAAGCCAAGCGCAAACTGCACTCACTGCGAAAAGTTGCAGCAAAGACACAAGATGATGTACTGATCAACCTGCAGGCCAACGTCGAGTTACTTGACGATACTCGAGCACTCGCCAATTGTGGTGCTGATGGTGTCGGTCTTTACCGTACTGAATTTTTATACATTGATCGCACCGAGCCAGCCAACGAAGCCGAGCAGTACGAAGCCTATGTCAAAGTGATTCGTCTAATGAAGGGACGCCCAGTCACTATCCGCACCTTAGACCTAGGTGCGGAGAAAGAATTCGACCCTAAATACCAAGGGCCTCTAGCACAAAATCCTGCACTAGGCTTGCGTGGCTTACGTCGCTCACTGCGTGACACCGAGCTATTTAAGTTACAGCTGCGTGCGATTCTACGCGCCTCTAGCATAGGCCCAACCAAGCTGATGTTCCCTATGCTCACGAGTGAGGATGAGTTACAGAGTGCGCTAGTGGTATTAAATCAAGCCAAGCGCGAATTGATTAAAGAAGGCCAAGCGTTTGATGACACAATCGCCATCGGCGCCATGATTGAAGTCCCTGCCTCGGCATTAGCAGCGAATCAATTCGCAAAAAATCTAGACTTCCTCTCTATTGGTACCAATGACTTAATCCAATATACATTGGCAATCGATCGTATTGATGAGGCTGTTAACTACCTGTATGACCCCTTACATCCAGCCGTACTACAATTGATCCATCTCACTTTGAAGGCGGGTCAACGGGCTGGTATCCCTGTTTCCATGTGTGGCGAAATGGCAGGTGATGTCCGCTACACCAAGCTATTACTGGGCATGGGCTTACGTGAGTTCAGCACCCATCCAGCCAGTTTATTAGAAGTGAAGTCGATTATTAATGCCACCGATGTCTCTACCTTAGAAAAACGCTGTAAAAATATTCTGAGCAAATACATTTCTTCCGCAAAAATTCATCACCTAGTCGACCAGCTTAATTTATAACTCACTTGCGTCGGGCTAAACTCTTTGGCATTCAGTACAGATATAAGTACACTGACTCGCAGTTTCATGTTTATTGAATAGGGCCCAACGCTGGCCCAATTTCGGGCGAATCAATGGCTAATTTGGCAACTCAAGCACTCAACAACCTACAGGTTATTAGCCAGGCATTAGAGTCTGGTGAGTTGCAGCGTGCCTCAACAATTCTCAATGCCCTGCATCCTGCTGAGGTTGCAACACTGCTCGAGTCAGTTCCTTATTCACAACGCTCTTACATCTGGAATACCTTAGACCCAGATGATCTCGGTGAAATCCTGCTGTTAGTTGGTGAAGAGGTGCGTAGCGGCCTGATCAAGAACATGAATCAGGATGAGATGCTGTCGGCAACAGAAGGTCTTGAGCTTGATGACTTGGCCGACTTATTAGCCGACCTGCCAGAAGCTGTTGCGCTATCCGCACTCAGCTCAATGAGCATTCGCGATCGTCAACGGGTCGAGTCAGTCCTGTCCTTCGATGAAGAAAGTGCCGGTGGCTTAATGAACACCGATACTGTGACCGTACGCAAAGAAGTCACTATCGATGTGGTTCTGCGCTATCTACGGGCACGCGATGAGCTGCCAGCTCATACCGATAATTTATTCGTAGTTGATCAGAATGATCACTATATTGGCAGTCTACCGCTGACCTCAGTGCTCACCAGCGACCCATCCCATGTCGTACTGGATTTAATGGAAGATAGTATCGACCCGCTATTACATAGCCTATCCAACAAAGAAGTGGCGATGCGCTTTGAGGCCCTTGATCTTGTCACCGCACCAGTTATTGATGAAGACAATAAATTAATCGGTCGTATCACGATTGATGATGTGGTCGATGTTATTCGTGAAGAAGGCGAACACTCAGTGATGAGTATGGCCGGTCTAACTGAAGAGGAAGACTTGTTTGCACCGGTAACACAGTCGACTAGACGACGTGCGCTATGGCTGGGTGTGAATATGGCTACCGCTTTTTTAGCCGCCTGGGTGATTAGCTTATTTCAGTCTACCCTAGAAGAATTAATCGTACTTGCCGTATTAGTACCGGTAGTCGCTAGCATGGGTGGTATTGCTGGCAGTCAGACCTTAACCCTAGTTATTCGTGGTATCGCACTAGACCAAATTGGCCCAGCCAACTCAAAGATCCTAATCTGGCGCGAACTCGCCATTGGCGCTCTTAATGGAATGGTCTGGGCGGTTATTGTTGGGCTGATTGCCTATCTTTGGTTTGACAGCCTACAACTCGGTTGGGTTATGGGGCTAGCGATGATCGCTAATTTAGTCTGCGCTGGCTTGGCTGGCGTCCTCATCCCGATTGCACTGCGTCGTTATGGCATTGATCCAGCACTTGCTGGTGGTGTTGTACTCACCACTATTACCGACGTGGTCGGTATTTTTGCCTTTTTGGGACTAGCGACAGTGCTGCTTATCTAGCAACACTAAAAACTTAGGTCTTAGGTAGCGTAACGCCGGTCTGACCTTGGTACTTACCCTTGCGATCTTTATATGAAGTTTCACAGGGCTCATCTGATTCAAAGAAAATCATCTGTGCTACACCCTCGTTAGCATAAATCTTTGCAGGTAAAGGCGTGGTGTTAGAGAACTCCAACGTGACATGACCTTCCCATTCAGGCTCTAACGGCGTGACATTAACGATAATACCGCAACGCGCATAAGTTGATTTACCTAGGCATACGGTCAGCACAGAGCGTGGTATACGGAAGTATTCCACTGTACTCGCCAAGGCAAAGGAATTAGGAGGAATAATGCAAACATCCCCCTCAAAATCGACAAAACTATCCGGATTAAATGCCTTCGGATCGACTACCGCTGAATTGATATTCGTGAATATTTTAAAGTGTTTCGAGCAGCGTACGTCGTAACCATAACTAGAAGTACCATAAGAAATAATACGTTCGTCGTTGGCCGTCTTTACTTGGCCCGCGCTGAACGGTTCGATCATCTTATGCTCTTCAGCTTGGCGCCGAATCCATGAATCTGATTTTATCGACATAACTCTGCTCGCAAATACTAAATGTGAACTTAAGTGTTTTGAATAACAATCTTCGGAAACTTAGCACTGTAATCTTTACTCTTAGCCGCTAACTTCGCCGCTGTCTTACGTGCAATTTCTCCATAAATCTGTGCTACCCGACTATCCGGCTCAGCAACAACAGTAGGAACACCACCATCGGCCTGCTTACGGATACTCATATCTAACGGCAAGGCGCCCAAGAGGTCAACACTATATTCAGCAGCCATTTTTTCACCACCGCCACTACCGAAAATAGGCTCTTCATGGCCACATTGACTACAAATGTGAATACTCATATTTTCAACGATACCTAAGACTGGCACTTCGACCTTCTCAAACATTTTCAGACCTTTACGAGCATCGAGTAATGCGATGTCCTGTGGAGTAGTCACGATCACCGCACCACTCACTGGAATCTTTTGCGCCAAGGTCAATTGCACGTCACCGGTACCGGGTGGCAAATCGACAACCAAGTAATCCAGATCGCGCCATTGCGTGTCATTTAATAATTGCTCTAAGGCTTGAGTCACCATAGGACCACGCCAAATCATCGGCGTCTCATCATCGATCAAGAAGCCAATCGACATCGCTTGTAAACCGTGACCTTCCATCGGCTCTAGGCTCTTACCGTCTTTTGAATCTGGCTGGCCGCTAATACCGAGCATACGTGGCTGACTAGGACCATAGATATCTGCATCCAGAATACCGACAGTGGCGCCTTCGGCGGCCAATGCTAATGCCAAGTTAACCGCAGTAGTGGATTTTCCAACACCACCTTTACCAGAAGCGACTGCGATGACATTTTTAATGTTATCCAGTGGCTTCAGACTCTTTTGTACTGAGTGCGCAGTAATCTTCCAGTCCACACTGACTTCAACAGAAGCGACACCATCGAGTGCGGAGACAGCAGCAGTAACCTGCTGACTGAAGATTTCACGCATGCTTTTCGCTGGATAGCCTAATTCAATCGCAACAGTGACCTTGTCACCATCGATAGTGATGTCCTTGATCGCCTTAGTGACCACCAGATCTTTACCAATATTTGGGTCTATAATCGACTTAAGTGACTGTTCGACCTGCTCACGCGTGATGCCCGCCATCTGTTTTTCCTCGTACAAGCTATTTATAAAGAAGCGCAGTAAAGCACCCAAAAATACATTTTCCAAGCCCCATCTTGAGGTAGTCACCCTATGTATAAGGTCAGTCTAGTGACTATTCATTCAAAATAGAGTGTCGCTCCTATATAGAGCCTAGTTTATTAAGCTGGTAAGGTACGCGCACTATTAAATAAGTTGTACTGCCGTGGAATCTCGAAAAATACTCGTTACTAGCGCCCTACCCTACGCCAATGGCTCGATCCATCTGGGTCATTTAGTGGAATATATCCAGACCGATATCTGGGTACGCCTACAGAAAATGTGTGGCCACCACTGTGTCTATGTCTGTGCCGATGATGCCCATGGCACACCGATTATGCTGCGTGCGCAACAAGAAGGAATTAAACCTGAAGAGCTGATTGCCAAGACCAAGGCAGAGCACGAGGCTGACTTTTCTGAATTTCTTGTCGATTTCGACAACTTTCACAGCACACACTCCGAAGAAAACCGCCAGTTCGCCGAAGATATCTTCAAGAAGCTGCAAGATAAGAACCTAATCAACACCCGAAGCGTGGTTGATCTATTCGATCCTGAGCAAAAAGTATTCCTACCCGATCGCTTTGTTCGTGGCACCTGCCCGAAATGTAAGGCCGAAGATCAATATGGGGACAACTGCGAGGCCTGTGGTGCGACCTACACACCTGCCGACCTGATCGACCCTCATTCAGCGCTCAGTGGCGCCACTCCAGTTGAAAAAGAAAACCTGCATTACTTCTTTCAACTTGGAAAATTAGAAGAAGAACTCAAGACTTGGACACAATCCAATAGCCTACAGCCTGAAATCAGCAACAAGATTTCAGAATGGTTCGAAGATGGCCTAAAAGATTGGGATATCTCGCGTGATGCACCCTATTTCGGTTTTGAGATCCCAGGTGCTGCCGGCAAGTATTTTTATGTTTGGTTAGATGCACCGATCGGCTACATGGCCAGCTTTAAGAATTACTGTGACCGTAGCGGCGAAGATTTTGATGCTTACTGGAAGGCAGACAGTGAGACTGAGCTGTATCACTTTATCGGCAAGGACATTGCTTACTTCCATACGCTGTTCTGGCCAGCCACCTTAATGGGTGCCGGTTACCGTAAACCAACTAATGTCTTCTGCCATGGCTTCTTAATGATTAATGGCCAAAAGATGTCTAAGTCTAGGGGCACCTTCATCAAGGCACGCACCTACCTGAATCACTTGCAACCAGAATATCTGCGCTACTACTTTGCAGCCAAGCTAGGCCCTGGAGTGAACGACTTAGATCTTAATCTTGATGACTTTCAACAACGCGTAAACAGTGATGTTGTTGGCAAGTTAGTCAATATTGCTAGCCGCTGTGCAGGCTTTATTAGCAAGAAATTTGACGCTAAATTGAGCGCAAGCTTCTCCACTGAATGTAAGCAAGCCTTTGCTGCAGCCAGTGCCGCTAATGAAGAGATCAAAGCTCATTATGAGCAGCGTCGCTATGCTGAGGCGATTCGCAGCATCATGAAGATTGCCGATCAAACCAATCAGCTGATCGACCAATACAAGCCTTGGGAAAAAATCAAAGACGAAAACTGCAGACAAGAAGTCCATCAAATCTGTAGCTTTGGTATCAATATGTTCCGCCTATTAATCGGCTATTTGAAACCGGTCTTACCAGAACTTGCGGGTAAGGCCGAAGACTTTTTCAATGATGAGCTGACATGGGCCGACTTAGCCTCAGGAGAAACCTTACCAGAAGGCCATACCATCACTAAATTCAAACCTCTAATGACGCGCATTGAAAGCGATAAGATAGAAGCCATGATTGAAGAAACCAAACAACAAGCCAGCACACAAGCGACTGCTGTCGCTGCCAGCGACCCAATCGATAGTGAAATCAGTTTTGATGACTTTGCTAAACTCGATCTACGCGTCGCGCGTATTAGCAAAGCAGAACTGGTTGAAGGCGCAGACAAACTGCTGCAATTAACTTTAGACCTAGGTGAGGCCACTGGCGGTCTACAGAAGAATGTATTCGCTGGCATCAAGAGCGCCTATTCACCCGCTGA
This sequence comes from Proteobacteria bacterium UBA4575, assembly GCA_002386945.1. Taxonomy (GTDB): domain Bacteria; phylum Pseudomonadota; class Gammaproteobacteria; order UBA4575; family UBA4575; genus UBA4575. Next base: position 7,357 of record DGKH01000051.1, on the reverse strand, counting down.
GCTAGAAGGCAAGCTAGTCGTTATGGTTGCTAACTTAGCTGCACGCAAAATGCGTTTTGGTTTATCCGAAGGCATGGTGCTTGCCGCTAGCGGTGATGACTCTGGTCTATTTGTGATTCACCCAGACAGTGGTGCCGAAGCCGGCATGCGCGTGAAGTAAGGTTAGTTATGCATAATCAATACAGCGCACAGCTTGCGTTTATTGATGAGCAACGCTGCATCGGTTGCGCTCTCTGCCTGAAGGCCTGCCCCTTTGATGCCATCTTAGGCACCTCACAACTGATGCATAGCGTAATCAAAAGCTATTGCACAGGCTGCAAGCTCTGCATACAACCCTGCCCAGTCGACTGTATTGAGATGCGTGAAAACCCTGAATACAGCGAAGCCATTAAGAGTGATGAGCATAAGCAGGATCGCAAAGCATTTGCTGGCGCCAGCAAGCAACGTCTACAATTGCGCAAACTGCGATTAGAGGCACGTAGCCAAGTCGTGCATGCCGCTCGGCAACAGAGCAAGGCCAGCATGGCGGATAAATTAGCTGAGCTCAAACGCCTACAAGAAAAATCATGAACCGCGAAAAACGCATAGCGATTTTTTCAATCTTGCGCGAGCAAAATCCAAAGCCAAGGACTGAGTTGCACTACGCCAATGAGTTTGAATTATTAATCGCTGTTATTTTATCGGCGCAGGCAACCGACATCAGCGTCAACAAAGCCACCGATAAATTATATCTCGTCGCCAACACACCACAGGCTATCTACGACTTAGGTGAGAAAAAACTAAAGACCTTTGTGCAAAGTATTGGGCTGTTTAACACCAAAGCAAAAAACATCATTAAGACCTGCAAGATCTTAATCGATGATTACAATAGCGTCGTACCAGAAGATCGTGCCGCTTTAGAGTCACTACCTGGAGTCGGTAGAAAAACAGCCAATGTGGTTTTAAACACAGCCTTTGGTCATCCAACCATTGCCGTAGACACTCATATCTTTCGCGTGTCTAACCGCACTGCCATTGCACCAGGAAAGAATGTACTAGAAGTAGAAAAACGCTTGGAACGTTTAGTCCCTGAAGAATTTAAACGCGACGCCCATCACTGGATGATCTTGCATGGTCGCTACACCTGCATTGCGCGCAAACCTTTATGCTCGCAATGCATTATCCGTGAGCTCTGCGAATATCGCCAAAAACCCAGCGCAGACATTTAGATTGATTAGATCGTTTCTGTACGGCTATGTTGCCAGCGCACTGCGCTAAATAATGCAAGATAGGCAAGCAAGGTAAACAACACACTAGATAGCAGGGTATTGCGGAAAAATGGAATACCAGCGACATAGGCCTGCATCAGACCATTCATGGTAGGCGCATAGATTTCATTGCCCAGCCAAGCACCGAAGTTCGTCAACAAGAAAAACCAAACCGCCGATAAGGCAGAAGCCAATGTGAGCCTAAAAAAGGAAACTCGCTGTAAGCCATAACGACTAAAAATGACTATGGCAGCCATCGCTACATACACAAATAGCATCGAATTATGTAAGCCTAAATATAGATCACTGAGTAGCATCGCACCTAAAGGGATAATTAAAGCTAGGCGCCAGTCACGCAGGAAGGCACCTGATAACAGACTCATCGCAGCAAGTGGTGTGAAATTAGGTGGATGTGGTAGACAACGGCTCAAGGCCAGAAACATAATTATCGCAACCAGCCATTTCCAACTCATTACTGCGGGCATTTCAATTTCATCTTTCATCATAATCCTCAAGACCATAACCGGGCAGCACCACGAACTCCACTGGAGTCGCCAAACTTAGGTCTGCGTAATTCAGTTTGCACTACATCAGTAAAAACAAACTCAGACAACAACGGTGGCACATTGTCATAGAGTCTGGTCATATTAGATAGGCCACCTCCAAACACAATAACATGCGGGTCTAAAATATTAACAACCTGAGCCAGACTTCTCGCCAAACGCAATTCATATGTTTGCAACACGGCCTCAGCCGCTACATCCCCTTTAGTGGCCAAGTCCACTATCTCTTGTGCAGATCTAAACTGTCGACCCACCCGCTGATACTCGGCAGACAGTGCGGGACCGGATAAAAAACTTTCTATGCAAAGACTTCTACCACACCAGCAACGGGGAACTGCCTGCTCTTCCTGACTTGGTGCCGGCAAAGGATTATGCCCCCACTCACCGCTAATCGCGTTGGCCCCATTAATCAGTTTTTTATCGATCACTAAACCAGCGCCACAGCCAGTACCAATAATCACGGCAAAGACACTAGCAGCATCCATCGCCGCACCATCGACAGCCTCAGACAGGGCAAAGCAGTTGGCATCATTTGCTAAGCGCACTGGACGTGCCAATATCTTTTCTAGGTCTTGCTGCAATGGCATGCCATTAAGACAGACTGAGTTACTGTTGCGAAGCAAACCTGTCGTCGGTGAAATCGAACCGGGCGTACCAATACCGACACTACCTACGGCAGCCAGTTTAGTCTCGGCAGTGGCAACCAGATCAGCTATCGCCAGCAATGTCTTTTTATAATCACCCTGTGGGGTTGTGACACGCTGGCGATAACATTCTGCAGCTGCATCATCTAAGGCAATCAATTCAATTTTACTGCCGCCCAGGTCTACTCCAAATCTCAGCATAGTAATCTCCAGCTAACCAGCCTGTTACTTACTTGTTATTTACAGCACCGCTTACAGTTAATCATATGGCCTCACTAGGCTCAGGTAGCTTTAAATCTTTCTGCCAATAGCTCGGAGCTGTCTGCTTCAGTTTTTCAATTACACGACAGAGTACAAAGAGTAAGTCAGATAAGCGATTAACATACTGCACCAACTCTGTACGTATTGCATATTCATGTGACCACTCAACTAAGTGCCGTTCTGCCCTCCTGCAAACTGTGCGTGCAACATGACAATGGGCAACTGCTGCATCACCACCTGGCAGAATGAAATCTTTGAGTGGCGCTAGCCCTTGATTGAAATGATCGATCCATCGCTCTAACCAAAGAATATCATCCGCATGAGTCAGCTCACATTGCGGTGCACTAAGTTCGGCACCAACATTAAATAGCTGATGTTGCACGGCACGAATAATGGCACAGACTTCATCTTGTTCTACGCTATGTACCAAGACACAGGCTAGATTAGCATTCAGTTCATCTAGATCACCCTGCGCCTTAATCAATGAGCAGTCCTTACTGACGCGCTCACCAGTCGCTAAGCCTGTACTGCCATCATCACCCGTGCGCGTGTATATCTTAGTTAAGCGATTGCCCATAGCGTTATCTCCTATAGTGTAATTTCAAAACCAGCATAGATAGTGGTTCCTTCATCGTTATATCCTGAAACCTCAGCATAGTCCTCATCAAAGAGGTTGCTTACACGCCCCCATAGCTTAAGGTCAGAGGCTACTGCATAGTTTATGGTCATATTAATCAGGAGATAGTCATCTAATTCAACCCTACTGCCAGAGCCTCCACTCCAATCAACATCGCGATGCTTACCAATATGATCAGCTGACAGTTGTAGATTAGCCTTATCTTCAAAGAAGGCATAATTTAACAAACCACTCCATTGATGCTTAGGTCGTCTGACTTCGGTTTTATCATCACCACCACTAACACCTTCAGTCGCAACAAGATAAGTATAAGAAAAACCATATCGAATATTGCCTGATAAGTTACCTTGTAAGTCTAGCTCAAGGCCATCACGTTTACTCTCTCCATCAGAATTAATTGATCCATTGTAGGACTTGTTACTAGCAATCTCATCTTTAAGTCGCTGTTGAAACAGAGTCACTGTTAGATTCATTTGCTCGTCAAAAAATTCCTGAGATACTCCCAGCTCCCAATCCTTAGAATGCTCAGCCTTCAGATCTGGGTTACCAATAAAGCTGGCTGGTGACCAGCCAAATAGCTCGGTAAATGTTGGATTTTTAACACCTGTTGCATGTGCAATATGTAATTTAGTACCCCAGTCAGGGTAAATATAGCTCAAACCCAATCGGTAAGTTTTCGTATTCTTAAACTCATCATTATCATCTGCACGACCACTAGCAGAAAAATTAAAGTCATCCATAAATCCTAATTGATATTCAGCAACGTACCCATAATTTACTATGCGCTGTTTATGACTAGAGCTACTAGTGACCTGTTCATAGTTATCGCGTTCACGTTCAGCTGCAAAGGTTAGGCTTTGACGATTAATCCTGTCATTAGAGACAGGTAGTTTAAAGGTACTCTGATACATCCATTTGTGTTTCTTACCGTCATACGTTGATCTAGCAGAAGCCTGTTTATTTTTATTTTTCTGGTCGACAACGGAGTAAGCAAGCTGTTGCTGCCAACGGCTTTGCCATGAATCCCATTTATAAAAAACACGGCTTAAATACTCTTTCTCGTCATCTTCAGCATATCCATCTGAACTATTACTAGGATCAGATTCACCATCGCTATTTTTATAATGAAATACCAAGCCAAGCTCTGCACCATTATTGAAATTATAATGGCTCTTTAAATTTAAGACTTTCTGATTAAAGCCATCTTTCTCGTTACCTAATCTAATGGAATTAACTCCGTCAGTTCTAACAAGGTCAGCACCTAACTGGATATCAAATTGATCTCCTCCATATCCGAGGCTTAATCCTTTTCTCCAGTAATCACGCTGCCCAAGACTTGAACTAAGCGTTACCTCCTGCCCTTTTTTTGCTCGTTTAGTAATAATATTAATTACACCGCTTAGGGCATCACTCCCCCATAGGGAGCTTTGTGCTCCTCGCAACACTTCAATACGCTCAATCTGCTCAGTGCTAATTTTATCAAATCGAAACTCCGATCCTGACGACAGCCTATTCGCCTCAATCCCATCAATCAGAACCAAGACATGATTAGCCTCACCGCCACGCATCCGTAGCTGCGTTATGTTTCCAGAGCCACCGGTACGTGAGACATTCAAACCTGCCACAGATTGCAGCAGCTCACTGACATAAACTGCTTTGCTTTCGGCAATCTGTTCTGCTGTGATAATGCTGATGGTAGTCGAGCTATGCTGCACCTCAATCGGTGTACGACTAGCGGTAATAGAGATGGTCGGCAGGATATCTTCTGCCATTACAGGCTGGAATAAAAAAATAAATAATAAAATAGAGGTGCGCATAAAACTCATAAGATCCCCTTCCGGATAGTATGTTATGAGCAAACGCAGTGGGCCGCGATACTAATTTATCGCGCACAATAGATTAAGTAGTCGATGAAAAATCAACTACCCATATTCCAACCTAAATTGCCCACCGCAATTTGCCGTACAGTTCAGGCCGGTCTCCGGGCTCAAGAGCGGTTTAACCAACTTGGCGAAAACTTCTTTAGCCAAATTAGTTAAACGTCTGCATAACCTTCCCATGCCTTGTGAGCACAGTGGTAAATAATGCAGATAGACTCTCTTACCGTTGCGGGGGCAGCTCTGGCTTTTACCAGATTCCCTGTTTCACTCACCGTTGAACAATTAAGCCAAGGTAAGCACCTGAACCGCATGTGTGTTTCTAAGAGGCTAAAGCTTACTACACTTAGCCGCTCTTCAGAACCTTAATATCGATGAGGAGTTGTTGCGCATGTGATCGACTAGTTACCTTACGATAGATTTTTCGTAAGCGTCCAGCAGGATCAATAATAAAACTATGCCGTTTTGCGAGCTTGATCGGCCCCAACTGAAATAAAGCATGATAGCGCCTGGCGAGATCACCATCGTCTATCAACAGTGGGAAAGGCAGCTGATGACGCTGGGCAAATCGCTGATGACTACCCTCTGAACCGATGCTGACACCTAATATCTGTGTCTGCTCCTGCTGCAAGGGTGTGTAGTTATCACGTAAGGCACAGGCCTCGGCAGTGCAACTAGGAGTGTTATCTTTCGGATAAAAGTATAAGACCAACCATGACCCACGATAATCTTCGAGGGTATGACGCACACCACTATGATCGAACAGATCAAAATTAGGTGCCGGCGCATTCAGCACTAAGGCTTCGCTAGAGGTGAATGCGGATATAAGGCTCATAAAAAATTGGCAGGACGACTAGTGAATCACTTAATCAGTAATTTCAGTATCTGTCTGATACCAATGCAGCTTGCTATGCAGACTCACCACACTACCGACAATAATCAGCGTAGGGCCACTGACTGCATGTTTGTCGACCAAGCTAGGTAAGCTATTTAAATCACCAATCAATACACGCTGATCAGGTGTAGTTCCTTTGCTGACCAAGGCCGCAGGGGTATCTGAATCCAAACCATGTTTGATTAATTGCTCACAGATCATCGATAAGCCATACAGCCCCATATAGAAAACAATGGTTTGCTGCTTATGTGCAAGCATCTTCCAATTCAAGTCGACACTGCCATCTTTTAAATGACCGGTAACAAAAATACAGGCCTGAGCGTGATCTCGATGGGTTAAAGGAATACCAGAGTAGGCTGCACAACCTGCGGCAGCGGTCACTGCTGGCACCACTTGGAAGGCCACACCCTCGTCCATCAAGGTCTCAATCTCTTCGCCACCACGACCAAAAATAAATGGGTCGCCGCCCTTCAGCCGTAAGACACGTTTGCCTTCCTTCGCTAAACGAACTAGTAGATGGTTAATCGATTCCTGTGGAATGGCATGATTAGAACGTTGTTTTCCAGCATAAATCTTTTCAGCATCTTTGCGAACCAAAGACATAATCTCGTCTGATACTAGACGGTCATAAACCACGGCATCTGCCTGTTGCATCAAACGCAAGGCACGGAATGTCAGCAAGTCAGGATCACCTGGACCAGCACCCACCAGATAAACCTCACCATGGCTATCAGTAGTAAAATCTTCTTCTGTGATGCGCTGACTCAAGGCCTGTTCGGCAATCTGCAAATTACCGGCAAAGACTGATTCAGCGATCGGCCCTTGCAACACGTCTTCCCAGAATCGTCGGCGCTGTGTTTCATCGGTTAATTGTTTGCTTACGGGGCTTCGATACTTTTCTACCAAATTGGCTAATTGACCGTAAGCAGCTGGCAGATGGCGTTCCAAGTTGCGACGGATCATACGTGCCAAGACTGGCGAAGCACCACCTGTTGTGATGGCGATTTGAATAGGGTCTCGATCAATCACCGAAGGCAATACGACATCACCCTGGGTAAAGTCGTCGGCAACATTAACCAAGATACCCTTCGCTTTTGCTAGCTCACTCACCTGCTGATTAACTGCAGCAATGGAAGTGGCTGCAATAATTAAACGCTGGCCCTGAATGTCTTCTTCTACAAATGCACGTCGTTCAAGCTGACAATTATACTCTTGGCATAACTTTTCAGTTTG
>DGKH01000001.1 GCA_002386945.1 Proteobacteria bacterium UBA4575 | reverse complement strand
GTGAAGCAGGCAGATAAGATCTTTTTATTAGATCCTTATTTGCTCGGCTGGAAGCGCGTTGCACGTTAGCAATCGATGGTTTTTTAGCCGGAAATCCAAAATCTCGACTTTAGGCCCATTTTATTATCGTCTAGCGCTAACTATTCGCGCTGGTTTTGGATATACTACGCCGCTTCCATATTGATTGGCCTATATGTGCGAGAGTGGCGGAATTGGTAGACGCGCTGGTTTTAGGTACCAGTGGGGTAACCCGTGAGAGTTCGAGTCTCTCCTTTCGCACCAGACCGAATCAATCCCAAATTCAAGAAATTTTCCTAAGTTACAGCGCATCGCTGTCTGTGAGGTTAGTACACACATGCAAGTATCGGTAGAAGAAGTAGGCCAACTAGGCCGTAAAATGACCATTGTTGTTCCCGCCGATAAGATAGAGGCTGAAGTGACTCAACGTCTTAATACGATGAAAGGCCAAGCCAAGATTGATGGCTTCCGTCCAGGTAAGGTGCCTATGAACGTTGTTAAGCAACGCTATGAGGGCTCAGTACGACAGGAAGTTTTAGCTGATCAAATGCAGGCGAACTACCGCGATGCGGTACTGCAAGAGAAGCTGCGCCCAGCTAGTGCGCCAACGATTCAACCAGAGCAGATTGAGCCTGGTCAGGATCTGACCTTTATTGCTAACTTTGATGTCTATCCTGAAATCACTGTATCTGATTTTACAAAGCTAGAAGTCACTGTGCCGGTATCGGAAGTTGAAGAGAAGCATATCGAATACACGCTTACTAATATGCGTGAGCAGCACAAAGATTATGCCGAAGAGGCAGTTGCTGCTGAAAATGGTCATCGTGTAACGATGGACTTTGTCGGTAAGTTAGACGGTGTTGAGTTTGAAGGTGGCAAGTCAGAAGACTATCGCCTGACGCTTGGCGGCGGCGGTATGATTGCTGGTTTTGAAGATAATATCGTAGGCATGAAAGCCGGCGAAGATAAGACCTTCATGATCACCTTCCCAGAAGATTATGGTAATGAGCAATTGGCCGGTCAGGAAGCAAGTTTTGATATTGCACTGAAACTTGTCGAGAGTGGTACATTACCAGAAGTCGATAGCGACTTTGTTAAAGGGTATGGTATCGAAAGTGGTGAAGAAAGTGAGCTTCGCGCTAAGATTAAAGAATCATTAGAAAACGAATTAAAGACACAGATCGGTAACAAGTCTAAGGCAGCGGTAATGGAATGCGTGATTGCTAATCATGAATTTGAATTGCCTGAGTCTCTGGTAGCGCAAGAAGTCGAAGCCTTACGTAAGCAGGCGGCAGAAAACTTCCAAATGCAGCAATCAGTAGATTTGCCAGATGAGTTATTTGTAGATGAAGCCAAGCGTCGTATCAAGCTAGGTTTAGTCATCGGTGAGATCGTTAATGAGCAGAAGTTACAAGTGAACCCAGTTGAAGTTGAGCAGCGCATCGAACAGATTTCGCGGCAATATCAAGACTCTCAGCAGGTGATCGAATATTACACCAGCAATACGCAGGCGCGAGCTAGCATTGAAGCGGTAGTGATGGAAGATCAGGTGGTGAGCTGGGTCTTGTCTCATGTTAAAACAGTTGAACAAAAAGAAGAGTTTGATGAGTTAGTTAAACCTAACCAACAACAGCAGTAGTTGGTTAGTCAGACTTTAGGATTAATTAATTTTAGGTAGGTGTTGCATGGCGAATGAATACGTTGATAGCCCTTCGATGAATCTAGTTCCAATGGTGGTTGAGCAATCAGCCCGAGGTGAACGCGCTTATGACATTTACTCGCGCTTATTAAAAGAGCGTGTGATTTTTATTGTTGGTCCTATTGAAGATCATATGGCGAATCTAATTGTCGCCCAGATCCTATTTTTAGAGTCCGAAAATCCTGAGAAAGATATTTCTATCTATATTAATTCTCCAGGTGGATCGGTTACTGCAGGCATGGCGATTTACGACACCATGCAATTTGCTAAGCCTGATATTAGTACACTCTGTATTGGTCAGGCGGCAAGCATGGGTGCTTTTCTATTAGCAGGTGGTTGTAAGGGTAAGCGTTATGCATTGCCTAATTCGCGCGTGATGATTCATCAACCATTAGGCGGTTATCAAGGTCAGGCTACTGACATTGATATTCATGCGAAAGAAATACTCAGCATCCGTGAGAAGTTAAATACTTTACTCGCTCATCACACTGGTCAAAGTCTTGAAACCATCGCTAATGATACTGAGCGTGATAACTTCATGAGCAGTGCAAGGGCTATGGAATACGGTCTAATTGACAAAGTATTAACCACCCGTGGCGCAGAAAAAGACGAGACCTAACCACCTACGCAGGTTGATTGGCACTAGATGATCGGCTTAAACACCGCTCAAACAGCGCCGAATTAAGTCTGTTACAGTAGGCCGGAGTGGGTGTTTTTGGCTCTAGCGCAAGGTATTTCTTGGTATTTCCCCGATAAGCCAATGTCGCTTAGAATGTATTTATGCAAATTAAGAGCAGATATAGGATTTAACTATGAGCACCGAAGGTTCCGATAAGGACGCCGACAGCGGCAAACTTTTATACTGTTCATTTTGCGGCAAGTCGCAACATGAAGTTCGTAAACTAATTGCAGGGCCATCAGTCTTCATTTGTGATGAATGTGTCGAGCTATGCAACGATATCATTCGTGAGGAGATGCAAGAGCAGTCTCCAGCGAGCACTAGTAAGTTACCAACACCGATAGAACTAAAAGTTACCTTGGATGATTACGTCATCGGTCAGGCGGCGGCGAAGAAGGTTCTTTCTGTCGCTGTTTACAATCATTACAAACGGCTAGAAGCACGCAGTGCAAGCCAAGATGGTGTTGAGCTCTCAAAAAGTAATATCTTATTAGTAGGCCCTACCGGCTGTGGTAAAACGTTACTCGCAGAAACCTTAGCGCGCTTACTCGATGTGCCATTTACGATTGCTGATGCAACTACGCTGACAGAAGCGGGCTATGTTGGTGAAGATGTCGAGAACATAATTCAAAAGCTGTTGCAGAAATGTGATTACGATGTTGAGCGTGCGCAGAATGGTATCGTTTACATCGATGAGATCGATAAGATCTCACGCAAGTCAGACAATCCATCGATCACACGAGACGTTTCGGGTGAGGGTGTACAGCAGGCGTTGTTGAAGTTGATTGAAGGCACGGTTGCCTCAGTGCCACCACAGGGTGGTCGCAAGCATCCGCAGCAAGAGTTTTTGCAGGTCGATACCAGTAATATCCTATTTATCTGTGGTGGTGCTTTCGCTGGTCTAGATAAAGTAATTCTTGATCGTACTGAAAAGACTAGTATTGGTTTCCAAGCCGATGTGCGTAGCCAAGAGAGCAATCGTTCATTTGGTGAGTTGCTGCATAGTGTCGAGCCAGAAGATTTAATCCGTTATGGCTTAATCCCAGAATTTGTTGGCCGTCTGCCTGTGGTGGCGACGCTAGAGGAATTAGATGAAGAGGCCTTGATTCGAATCCTTACTGAGCCGAAGAACGCCATAACCAAGCAATACAGCAAGTTATTCGGGATGGAAGGGGCAGAAATCGAGTTCCGTCCAAATGCCTTATCCGCAGTGGCTAAAAAAGCGACTGAGCGTAAGACCGGAGCACGTGGTTTGCGTACGATTCTAGAAAATGTTCTGCTCAATACTATGTACGAGCTGCCTTCTGCTGAAGGTGTCTCTAAAGTCGTTTTAGATGAAGCTGTGATCAAGGGTGAGGCCGAACCTTACTTGATCTATGAATCAGCTGAATTTGAGAAAGCAGTCTCTGAGGACTAGTTGTGGTAGCTGGATTAGGCGTTGTACATCTAGTCATCCGCATGAACTTGAAATGAGTGCATGGCGCCCCCACTATATTAGCTAACACCTTTTAGCAGTAGCTTATTAGAGGAGCCCGTATGGCCGATATCGAAGTTAATACCCCCACTGATGACACGAAATTTAACGTTCCGGTACTACCGTTACGTGACGTTGTAGTCTACCCGAACATGGTTATCCCACTGTTTGTTGGTCGTGAAAAGTCGATTCAAGCGCTAGATGCCGCTATGGCAGATAACAAGCAGATTCTTTTGGTTGCGCAGAAGAGCGCTGATTTAGAAGAGCCTGTAATTGAAGATCTGTATTCAGTTGGCACCCTGTCTTCTATCTTGCAATTACTAAAACTACCCGATGGCACAATTAAGGTGCTGGTCGAAGGTAGTGAGCGCGCCAATGTGTTGCGCTGTCATGAGGATGAGGAGTACTTCACTGCCGATATAGAAATTATTGGTCGTGACGACGAAGAGGATAAGCAGAAGCTGGATATCAGCATGCGCTCTATCGTTAGTTTATTTGAACAATATGTGAAGCTAAATAATAAAGTCCCACCTGAGGTGCTGACTTCGTTATCAGGTATTGATGAAGCCGATCGGTTGGCCGATACCATCGCTGCACATCTATCGCTAAAGTTAGATCAAAAACAAGCCATTCTAGAAATCACCTCTGTGCAGGAACGCTTAGAGCACCTGATGGGTTTGATTGAAGTCGAGCTTGATGTGCTGGAAATGGAAAAGCGCATTCGCGGTCGCGTAAAGCAGCAAATGGAAAAAAGCCAGCGCGAGTATTATCTGAATGAACAGATGAAGGCGATCCAAAAAGAATTAGGTGATCTAGATGATGTGCCGAATGAATTAGATGATCTCGCTAATAAGATTGAAGACGCCGGTATGTCGGAAGAAGGCAAAGAAAAGGCAACGTCAGAGCTGAATAAGCTGAAGATGATGTCACCGATGTCAGCCGAAGCCACCGTTGTACGTAATTACATCGATTGGTTAGTCAGTATTCCATGGAAAAAGCGTACACGCATTAGCCGTAATCTAGCAAAGGCTGAGCAAGTATTAGAAGCAGATCACTATGGTCTGGAAAAGGTTAAAGAACGGATTCTGGAATACCTCGCGGTACAACAACGCGCGAAAAAATTAAAAGGACCTATCCTTTGTTTAGTTGGGCCGCCAGGAGTAGGTAAGACTTCACTGGGTAAGTCGATTGCACGAGCAACGGGACGTAAATACACGCGTATGTCACTCGGTGGTGTACGCGATGAGGCTGAGATTCGTGGTCATCGTCGTACCTATATTGGTTCGATGCCAGGCAGAATTGTGCAGAACTTAGCCAAAGTCGAAGTGCGTAATCCACTGTTTTTATTAGATGAAATTGACAAAATGGCAATGGATTTCCGAGGCGATCCATCATCCGCCATGTTGGAAGTGCTAGATCCAGAGCAAAATAATAGTTTTGCCGATCATTACTTAGAAGTTGAGTTTGATCTCTCCGATATCATGTTTGTTGCAACCTCAAACAGTATGAATATTCCGGGTCCATTGCTCGACCGCATGGAAGTGATTCGAATTCCAGGCTACACCGAAGATGAGAAGCGCAATATTGCAATCAATTATCTGGTTCCAAAACAAGTGGCTAATAATGGGCTGAAGAAAACTGAAATCAACATCAGTGAATCTGCCATTACCGATATAATTCGTTACTACACGCGTGAAGCTGGTGTGCGTAACCTGGAGCGAGAGATCTCTAAGGTCTGTCGTAAGGTAGTCAAATCAGCTGTGCTGAACGATAAGCAGTTTAGCGATAAGGTTAACTCAGATAACTTGGAAGACTATCTAGGCGTACGACGCTTCCGTTACGGTTTGGCTGAAGAGAAGGATCAAGTGGGTCAGGTGACTGGTTTGGCCTGGACCGAAGTAGGTGGTGAATTATTGACCATTGAAGCTGAAGCAGTGCCAGGTAAGGGCAAATTAATGCCAACTGGTAATCTTGAAGACGTCATGAAAGAGTCTATTCAAGTTGCACAAACAGTGATTCGTAGTCGTGCGGCTAGCTTGGGTATCAAGCCTGATTTTTATGAAAAGGTCGACATCCATATTCACGTGCCTGAGGGTGCGGTAAAGAAAGATGGGCCAAGTGCTGGTGTTGGTATGACGACTGCATTAGCCTCTGTTTTAACTCAGATTCCAGTACGCGCTGATGTTGCTATGACCGGAGAAATCACTCTCCGAGGAGAGGTTTTACCTATCGGTGGATTGAAGGAAAAATTACTGGCGGCACATCGTGGTGGCATCAAAACCATCATTATTCCGCATGATAATGAAAAAGATTTGGCCGATATCCCAGATAATATCCTGCAAGAAGTGACAATTAAGCCGGTGCGATGGATAGATGAGGTCCTAGAAATAGCATTAAAAGAGCTACCTACCTGTTTGGAAGATAGCGAGAATGCAGATGATGTGGCTAAAGCAGCAGATAAGAAAGGGGCCGAGGGTGAGACTAGGCGCCATTGAAAGTTCGCATTGACATAATTTGCGGCAAGCTGCTATAAAAAGATTGGCGCTGAACGGCGTTAAGCTGGGCATCGGACGAATAAGAGATAATAAAACGTTTATGAGTTTACTTATGAATAAAATAAGTCCGATGTTTTTTTCTTGAACTGATTACTTTGAGATGCGACAAAACTGTTTCATCTTGCGTAATTTAATATCACTAGGGGCTGTCTAAAAATGAATAAAACTGAACTTACTGAAGCGGTAGCAAGTGCCACTGATTTATCAAAAGCAGCAGCTGCAAAAGCTGTAGATGCAGTTATTGAAGCAATTACAAATACACTAAAGGAAAAGAACCAGGTATCAATTACTGGCTTCGGTAGTTTCCTTGTTCGTGAGCGTGGAGCTCGTATCGGACGTAACCCTCGTACCGGTGAAGAGATGCAAATTAAGGCGTCAAATGTTCCTAGCTTTAAAGCTGGCAAAGCATTGAAGGATGCCGTAAACTAGCGCGCCTTCGGTATGTGGGGTGCTTAGCTCAGCTGGTAGAGCATCGCCCTTACAAGGCGAGGGTCGGGGGTTCGATCCCCTCAGCACCCACCACATACGAAGACCAGTTAAGGAGTGGTAGTTCAGCTGGTTAGAATACCGGCCTGTCACGCCGGGGGTCGCGGGTTCGAATCCCGTCCACTCCGCCATAAAATCAGTAAGGAGGAAGCATTCGTCTTCCTCCATGCTGTATACTTCCAATCTTTATCAAAATAATTCCACAAGAGTTACTGTTATGTTGATGCAGATCCGTGAGCGCGCCACAGGAGTGTTCGCCTACATTATTGTTCTATTGATCTCAGTACCCTTCGCCTTATGGGGCATCCAAGAATACTTTGGTGGTCCAGGTGATGCTGCAGTAGCTGAAGTTAACGGTATCGAAATATCCAAGCAGGTATTTGATCAACGATTACAGCAACAGCGTCGATACATGCGCTCTACACTCGGTGAGTCATTCGATCAGCTCTATCCTGACGAAGTGAGTATCAAAAAAGAAGTTATCGAAAGCATGGTGCGTGAGCAACTGCTACGAGACTTCATGCAAAACAGCGGTATTGCGATCAGCGATATCTTTCTTTCGCAGCGTATCCAATCAGTACCTCAGCTGCAGGTTGATGGACGTTTTAGTGCGGAACGCTACGAGCAGGTCGTTCAATCACAGCGTATGAGTAAGGCACAGTTCGAAGACCAACTGCGTCAAGATGAAGCCAGCACGCAATATCAAAGTAGTATCGTCTTCTCTAGCTTCCTCACTAATGAAGCAGAACGTGAATATGCTGCACTAAGAAATCAAACACGTAGCTTTGACTATTTTGTAGTCAGTGAGACGGTCAATCCGCAAGCAGTTAAGTCAGCGGCGATTGATAGTTACTATCAGAAAAACCAAGAGCGCTTTCAAGCACCGGCTCAGGTTAAGTTGGAATATATAGAGATTGATCAGCAGGCGATTGCTGATGCCATGAGTTTTAGCGAACAACAGTTGCTTGAGGCCTATCAGCAGGATCCTCAGAGTTACCGCACTGATGAACTACGTCAAGCCAAGCATATCTTGTTTAAGGCACCTGAAGACGCCACAGAAGATCAACGTAAGGCTATCGCTGAACGTGCAGCAAAGGCGCTTGTGGAGCTGGATGCAGGCGTAGATTTTTCAACCGTAGCGAAACAGTACTCAGAAGATACTATCTCTGCTAATAACGGTGGTGACTTAGGTTTTATTAGTCGTGTTGATATCGATAATCCAGTCTTTATCGATAGTCTATTCTCGATGAAGTCTGGACAGGTTAGTCCAATATTAGATACCAAGCTGGGTCTACAGATTATTCAACTGACAGCGATTAAAGCGCCTGAAATGGTGCCGTTCAAAAAGGTGCGTAATCGCATAGCGAATGAATTACGTGCAGAACGGTCAGCACAAAAATTTGCAAGCCTGGCTGATCGCCTACAAGAACTGAGCTATGAAGCAGGAGATCGCTTAGAGTCGGTTGCTGAAACGTTGAATCTGGAGCTTAAGATCTCAGATTGGCAATCAGTGGAAACGGCGACTGATTTTGCAGCTAAAAATAAAGTCATGGAAACTGCGTTCTCTGAAGAAGTTTTGATTAAAGGCTTTAATAGCGAATTGATAGAAACAAATGATGGCCAGGTGGCTGTGCTACGAGTCAGCGATCACCGTCCAGCAGCCGTATTGTCTAAGGCTGAAGTAGAGTCTGATATACGCGATAACTTAAGCGTAGAACTAGCAGCAGCATTGAATGCAGAAAAAGCTGCGAGCCTGATACAGGCAATGGAAGCTAATTCAAATCAAGGTTCAGTGAAATTGAAAAGCCTAGCTAAATCACATAAGGCCTCAATCGAAACGATACGAAATTTACGTCGTGATGATGCCTCTGTTCCTCTTGTCTTTGTTATGCAGGCATTTCAGATGCCACTACCTAGTGTCGATAACTTCAATCTATCTAGTGTTGCTCTAGATGATGGTAGCCATGCCGTTGTGAGACTGCATCACAGTGAGACTAATGCCGATGCTGTGAAAGTAGATCAAGCCGAATGGATAGCACAGCAGACAGGTTATGGTCAGCGTGAATTGAATGCGATAGCGAAAGCACTTCGGGAGACCGGTGATGTGCAAATATTTAACGACAGTCTGTAAATCATTTAGTGTTATTTTCTGTCAATGAAACTTCATTGGCAGATTCTTATTGCGCTAGTCCTTGCCGTAATTATCGGCTCGGCTAGCAGCAGTCTAGAAGCCACATTTGGCTTCTCTCCCCTTCCTAGCTTTGATTTCGTTGGCAGTCTGTTTCTTAATGCCTTGAAGATGATCATCGTACCCTTGATCGTATCCTCGATTATCGTCGGCATCTCTAATATTGAGCGTGATGGTTCTTTCGCCCGTATGGGCGGAAAAACCCTACTGTATTACGTTTGCACCAGTGCGATTGCGATCATGATCGGTCTAGTTTTGGTGATGTTGATACAACCAGGTGTGATTAATGGTCAGCCGGCACAGCAGGTCTTAGGGCTACATGCCGATACTGCGGCTGTCGCTGAACGTGTTGGCGGCTCCAGTGGTAGTGATATTGTGGCTATTTTCTTGCGCCTAATCCCAAGTAATGTGATTCATGCAGCAGCGGAAGGGCAAATGTTAGGGTTGATCTTTTTCAGTCTCTTATTTGGTTACTTTATCGCGCACTGTGGAGAAAATTCACAGCGTACCTTGAAGGGATTCTTTCAGGGTGTGTTTGAAGTGATGATGAAGATCACCGATCTGGTTATGCGCTTCGCCCCTCTAGGTGTGTTTGCCTTAGTCGCAGCAGTGGTGGCACGCTCAGGTCTTGGTGTGTTTATTCCGTTGGCTAAGTTTTTCTTTACGGTCGTCGCCGCTTTATTGTTGCATCTACTTGTAGTCTTACCGCTGTTGCTCAAACTAGTTGCTGGGGTTAGCCCGATTAAGCATTTTCGAGCGATGGCGCCCGCCTTATTAACAGCCTTTTCTACTAGCTCTTCGGCGGCAACCCTGCCTATGACCATGGACTGCATTGAAAAGCGCGCCGGTGTGTCTAATCAGAGTTCTAGTTTTGTTTTGCCACTGGGTGCAACGATTAATATGGATGGCACTGCTCTGTATGAGTGTGTCGCGGCCTTATTTATTGCGCAGGCCTACGGGCTGGAGCTCGGCATGGTGCAGCAGTTCACTGTTGTCTCATTAGCCCTGATGACTTCTATTGGTGTCGCTGGCATCCCTTCGGCGAGTTTGGTCGCAATTACGATTATTTTGGCGGCTATGGGTCTGCCCATAGAAGGTATCGGTTTGATTCTTGCGGTGGATCGGATACTCGATATGAGTCGTACCGCAGTGAATATCTTTAGCGACTCCTGCGGAGCGGTGATTATTGCCCGCTCCGAAGGTGAAGAGACTAAGTTAGTCTAATAGCTGAGTTCGGCTTAGTAGCCACTCATGCCGACGGTGCTGTAGCCAGCGTCAACATAGGTAATCTCACCAGTAATACCGCTAGCAAGATCAGAGCAGAGGAATGCAGCCGCATTACCGACCTCTTCAATGCTGACATTCTTACGCAGCGGTGCATTTTCTTCGACATGATCTAGCATCTTACGAAAATCACCAATGCCTGCCGCCGCTAGGGTACGAATAGGGCCAGCAGAAATACCATTTACACGCACACCACTAGGGCCCATGGCGTAAGCCATATAACGAATATTCGCCTCTAGACTCGCCTTGGCTAGGCCCATGACATTGTAGTTCGGCATCGAGCGCACGGCACCTAAATAAGATAGTGACATGATGGAGCTGTTCTCACGCAACATAGGGCGTGCTGCCTTGGCTAAGGCGGTCAGACTATAGCTGCTGATCTCATGTGCTAGGCGTGAACCTTCACGCGTGGTGTTTTCAACAAAATCACCGGCTAGCTCTTCTTTTGGCGCAAATGCCACTGAATGCACCAGAATGTCAAAATCCGACCAGCTTTGCTTGAGACCACTAAAAAGGTCAGCAATGCTCTCATCACTTGCAACATCACAGGGTAGGACGATGTTGCTACCGGTTGCAGTCGCCAGTTTTTCAACGCGTGACTGCAGCTTCTCATTTTGATAGGTGAAGGCTAATTCAGCGCCTTGCTTATGCATCGCATCAGCAACACCCCACGCAATAGAGCGATTGCTGGCAACACCGATAATCAGTGCTCTTTTATTCTCTAAAAAACCCATGCGATCTCCTTCGTCGAATCTTTTCTCTTATCGTGGTTAATCGCTATACTGCGACTAACGAAAGATCAAATTATACATAACTAGCCCGCTTGGATGACAGTTAGAAAAATTAGTCTTGCACTCTGTTGCACCGGTTTCTTTGCCTTTTTGGTTGCTTGTAGCGATCAGGGGCTAAATAACCCGTACCGTGACAACGATAGCGCCAGTTCCATCATCTATAGTTCGTTCTCTGAGCGACCGAAAGAGTTAGACCCGGTGAAGTCGTATAACGCGGGTGAATACGAGTTTATTGCACAAATCTATGAGCCACCGCTGCAGTATCATTTCCTTAAGCGGCCTTATCAGCTGGTGCCTCTAGCTGCTACTCGGATGCCGGAAAAGCAGTTTTTTGACGCTACAGGCGCCTTATTGCCTGAAGACGTTGATCCAAAGCAGGTTGCCTACACCGAATACACGGTGACGATACAGTCGGGGATCCGTTATCAACCGCACCCTGCCTTTAGTAAAGATGCGGCAGGTGAGTTTCATTATCATCAATTAACGCCAGCCGATCTGCAAAACATCAATAAGTTGGCCGATTTTGAATCGGTGGCTAGTCGCATCCTGACGGCAGAGGATTATGTCTATCAGATTAAGCGATTAGCACATCCCAATCTGCACTCTCCTTTAGCTGGCTTGCTGAGTAACTATATTCGAGGTTTTAAGGACTATCGTAGCGATGTGTTAACGCAGTTGGATAGGCAAGAAACCTGGTTAGATCTGCGTCAGATAGCGATGTCAGGGGTTGAGGTGTTAGATCAGCAGCGCTACCAGATTCGAGTCGAAGGTGTCTATCCACAGTTTATCTATTGGCTAAGCATGCCATTTTTTGCCCCCATTCCATGGGAGGCGGATCGCTTCTATTCGCAGCAGGGTATGGCAGAACGGAATATTTCATTTGATTGGTATCCCGTCGGTACAGGCCCTTATATGTTGACTGAGAATAATCCAAACCTACGCATGGTCTTGTCTAAGAATCCTAACTTTCATGGTGAGTTATATCCGACTGAAGGCGAACCAGGTGATGCCGAACGTGGTTTATTGCAGGATGCGGGTAAGCCATTACCCTTTGTAGACCGTATTGAATTTAGTCTGGAGAAAGAGAGCATTCCTTATTGGAATAAGTTCTTACAAGGCTATTACGACACCTCGGGTATTTCCTCTGATAGCTTTGATCAATCGGTAGAGTTGAATTCACGTGGTGAGTTCGGTCTCAGCGACGAGATGATTGAGCGTGATATCAAAATGTCATCGGCGGTTGCTACCAGTCTTTACTACCTTGGTTTTAATATGCTTGACCCAGTGATTGGTGGGGATAGTGAGCGCGCACGCTTATTGCGTCGTGCGATCTCGATAGCGGTGGACTACGATGAGTTTATCTCGATCTTTCGTAATGGCCGTGGTGAGCCAGCGCAGGGGCCAATCCCCCCAGGTATCTTTGGCTTTGAAGAGGGTCAGGCAGGGATCAATCCTTACGTCTACGATTGGCAGAAGGGTAGCTTGAAGCGTAAAAGTATTCAGCAAGCAAAGCAGATTTTGACCGATGCTGGTTACGCCAATGGGATTGATCAAGAAAGCGGTAAACCATTGATCTTATACTTTGATACGGTCAGTCGTGGTGCTGATAGTAAGGCGTTGCTGAACTGGATGGTGAAACAATTTGCCAAGCTTGATATTCAATTAGTGATCCGAACTACCGATGGCAATCGCTTCATGGATAAATTGGACAAGGGTACATTCCAGATTTATCAGTTGGGTTGGAATGCAGACTATCCAGACCCTGAAAACTTTTTCTTCTTGCTCTATGGCCCTAACTCTATGGCCTTGAGTAAGGGTCAGAACTACAGTAATTACCAAAACCCTAATTATGATCGACTGTTCGATAAGATGAAGGCGATGGAAAACAGTCCCGAACGCTTACGTATTATTCGAGAAATGAATGCAATTGTGCGTGCCGATGCACCATGGGTGTGGTCGTTCTATCCAAAGCAATACTCTTTGAATCATGCGTGGTATCAGAATGTGAAGCCCAATTTAATGGCGAATAATACCTTCAAATATCGTCGGGTCGATGCAGCGAAACGGGCGCAGATGCGCAAAGAATGGAATGACGCCGTACTCTGGCCAGTGTATGCATTGTTTCTACTGCTATTGCTAAGCATTGTGCCAGCCATCATTAGTTATCGTAAACGTGAACTCGCGAGGGGTTTATGAGCGCTTATATTATTCGTCGTATGTTATATGCCATTCCGATTCTTATCGGCATTAACTTGATTACCTTTGTCCTGTTTTTTGTGGTCAATTCGCCTGATGATATGGCCTTGATGCAACTGGGTTCAAAACACACTACTGAACTTCAGATTGAAGATTGGAAACGTGAGCGCGGCTATCATTTGCCGCTGCTATATAACGCTGAACAGTCTGGGCTTGCTGCCGTAACAGAGACTATTTTCTATCAGAAATCAGCCAAGCTGTTTGTCTTTGATTTTGGTAGTTCTGATAGCGGCCGAGATATTGGCTATGATATTTCACAGCGCATGTGGCCTAGTTTAGCCTTGGCCATCCCAACGCTGCTGGTGGGTCTATTAGTGACGATCACGCTGGCGCTGACTATCGCCTTCTTTCGCGGTACCTATATCGACTATTGGGCGGTGATTATCTGTGTCGCTTTAATTTCAATCTCTTCGTTGTTTTATATTATTGGTGGACAATTTTTGATCGGTAAACTGCTTAAGATCGTGCCGATTTCAGGCTTTGATACCGGCCTACATGCCTTGAAGTTTATGATCCTTCCAGTATTGATTGGTATCGTTGGTGGTATTGGTTCTAATACGCGATGGTATCGCACGATCTTTCTTGAAGAGATCAATAAAGACTATGTGCGTACTGCACGGTCTAAAGGCTTATCGGAACAGATGGTGCTGTTTAAGCATGTCTTACGCAATGCCTTGATACCGATTTTGACTGGTGTGGTGGTAGTGCTACCACTGTTGTTTATGGGTAGCCTGCTCACTGAAAATTTCTTTGGTATTCCGGGTCTAGGTAGCTACACCATTGATGCAATTAATCGACAAGATTTTGCCATCGTACGTGCAATGGTCTTCTTAGGTTCGGTACTCTATATCATTGGTCTGGTGTTGACGGATATCTCTTACACCTTAGTCGATCCACGGATTCGCCTGAGTTAATCTTATGTCCATACAACCCACCTTTTTGATTACAGACCTACTGTTTTTCGCCTTAACCATCAGCTTGATCGCCTTTGTCTTTGTCGTGCGTAAGCGACCGCATTTGAGTCGCCCTTGGTCACAGGTTTTAAAGAGTACTACTGGTTCAGTCTCTTTGATGATCCTGTTGTTTTACTATGCCATTGCATTAGTTGATTCAGTGCATTTTCATCCACGAGTTGCACAGGCGACAGAGAGTCAATATCAATATTCCAGTGAAGTACATAGTCTGCTGGATGTGCTAATGACACCTATGCGTAGCCGCATGGAAAAAACCTTTTCAGCACCTTTGGCAACACATTCATTCGCCAAAGAGATGATGCAAAATGAGGCAGGCCAGCTACAACGTGATTACCCACGGCTGAATTATGGTGGTGCCCATCTGGCACAGCCGGAAGATCAAAAAGCGGCAGATATTATCAGTATTAGCCTACAGGCCAGTGCGCAGGCCTTGTTCTATTGGGCGCTGATTTGGCTCTTTATGCTTTGGCTTTATAGCCAACGTAATAATCAAGGTTTAGCGACACTGTTGGCTAATGTCCTAAAGGCTAAAACAACATACCCTCTGCGTGCGATCGCTATCACCAGTGCGGTACTCATGCTGCTGACAGTAGTGAGCATGCAGCTCGGTCAACATTATCATTTGTTTGGTACGGATAAGGTCGGTCAAGACGTGTTCTATCAAGCGGTTAAAAGTGTACGCACCGGTATCTTGATTGGTGTGCTGACAACTCTGATTACCTTGCCTCTGGCGATCTTGCTGGGTGCCTTGGCAGGTTTTTTTCGCGGTTGGGTAGATGATGTTATTCAGTATATTTACACCACCTTGAACTCGATTCCTCATGTGCTGCTGATTGCGGCTGCGGTGTTATTACTGCAAGTATATATGAGTGGCCATGCAGATGATTTTGATAGCCTCACAGAGCGTGCTGATCTGCGCTTGTTATTCCTTTGTTTGATCTTGGGTATTACTAGTTGGACGGGTCTTTGCCGTTTACTGCGTGCAGAAACTTTTAAGCTGCGTGAGATGGAATATATTCAAGCAGCTGAGGCCTTTGGGGTCTCTAAATTTAAGATCTTAATGCGCCATGTGATGCCAAACTTCATGCATATTGTGATCATCAGTGTGGTGTTGGATTTTAGTGGTCTGGTGTTAGCTGAGGCAGTGCTTTCCTATATTAATATCGGTGTCGATCCATCGATGAATAGTTGGGGCAATATGATCAATCAGGCGCGTTTAGAAATGGCACGTGACCCTATTGTGTGGTGGTCCTTGTCAGCCGCTTTTGTGTTTATGTTTACCCTAGTCTTGTTTGCTAATCTATTTGCTGATGTGGTGCGTGATGCGCTGGATCCTCGTGTTGTCAGGGGAGAGCAATAGCATGTCTTTGCTAATAGTGAATGGGTTGAGTACTGAGATTCGTGGTCGCGGTGAAAGCAATTTGGTGGTGCGTGATATTTCTTTTCGGGTAGAGCGTGGTGAGACCCTGGCCCTGGTGGGTGAGTCAGGTTCAGGTAAGTCGATGACGGCACTCTCTATTGCTCGATTACTACCACCGGCAGCACAAGTTAGTGCGGGTGAAATTAAATTGTCTGGGCGTGATCTGATGCAGATCAGTGAGCGTGAAATGCGGGATGTCCGTGGTTCGAAAATCGCGATGATTTTCCAGGAGCCGATGAATTCATTAAATCCTGTTCTAACCATAGGCGACCAAATCGCTGAGTGTGTGCGCAGACATCAAAGCGTTACACGGTCAGCGGCACGACAACAGAGTATAGAGTTATTAGCGGCTGTTGGCCTGCCTGTGCCACAACGTAATATTGATGAATACCCACATCAACTATCAGGTGGGATGCGCCAACGGGTGATGATTGCTATTGCATTGGCAGCGCAACCCGATCTGTTGATTGCAGATGAACCGACTACGGCCTTAGATGTAACGATTCAAGCACAGGTGCTGGATCTACTAAAAGACCTGCAAAGTCAGTTTAATATGGGATTATTGTTTATCACCCATGACCTGGCCGTGGTCAAGCAGACAGTCGATCGAATAGCCGTGATGCATCAAGGTGAGCTAGTTGAGCATGGCACGAATGAGGCGTTTTTTGCGTCACCGAAACACGCCTATAGCCGTGCCTTGCTGGCGGCTATTCCGACGGCACAGAAGCGCCTACAGAGAGATTTAGAGCAAGACGCTAAGCGAGTGTCTGCGGTCGCACAGCCAGAGGCTGAGGATGCAGCAGGACCTATCTTGTCGGTACGTAATCTACAGGTGCATTTCCCGATACGTGGGGGTGTGTTTAGACGTGCTGTCGATTATGTGCGGGCAGTGGATGATGTGTCTTTTGATCTCCACGCAGGCAAGACCTTAGCCTTAGTTGGTGAATCAGGCTGTGGTAAAACCACAGTCGGTAAGGCTATTTTACAGTTACTGAAAAGTAATCAAGGGTCGGTGCAGTTTCAACAACGTGACTTACAAACCTTGGGTAACGAAGATCTACGTAAAATACGGCAGGATTTGCAAATAGTATTCCAAGACCCTTATTCCTCATTGAATCCTAGAATGTTAGTGGGTGATATCTTGGAAGAGGGTATGACCGCCTTAGCCGTCCTTAAGACAACTCAAGATCGTAAACGGAAGATTAAATTGTTATTAGATCAGGTCGGGCTACCAGCCGATTCTGTTCTACGCTATCCACATGAGTTTTCGGGTGGTCAACGGCAGCGTATTAGTATTGCTAGGGCCTTAGCGGTTGAGCCCAAACTGATTGTTTGTGATGAACCTACCAGTGCCTTAGATGTATCAGTGCAGGCGCAGGTGTTAAATCTGCTCATCGACTTGCAAGAGGAGTTGGGTATGAGTTATTTGTTTATTACTCATGATATGGCAGTGGTGAGCTATTTGGCTGATGAAGTAGCGGTGATGCATCAAGGTCAGATTGTAGAGCAGGGCCCCACTGAGCAGATATTGTTGCAGCCGCAACATCACTATACACAGAAGTTGTTGGCTGCAGTGCCTAGCCTATAGTATTTTGGGCGTTTAGCTGAGTACGCAAATGAGAGCTGTAATCTAATGCAAGAACAGGCTGAAGAAATCAGACAATTTTACCAGACGCAGGTAGGAGTTAATGCAGCGCGTGAGGTAGAGAAAATAGTTTGGCAGCAATGCGCTTCTATCTTTGGTTACTATGCACTAGAGCTGGATAATGTGTTTGCCGAAGGTGGCTTGCTTAAAAATTCAACGATTACTAAAACCCTAATACTGAAGCCGACAGAACCCGCTGATGTGATAGCGCAGGCAGAAGCCTTACCGTTTGAGAACGACAGCATTGATCTCATCGTGTTGCCACATAGTCTAGATATTGCAGATGATCCTCATCAAGTGTTGCGTGAGGTAGAGCGTTGCTTAGTCCCCGACGGTTACGTCATCATTATTGGTTTTAATCTATTCTCTCTTTATGGCCTTTGGCATCTATTACATAAGTGGCGAAAGCGAGGCTCCATGTGGAGTAGACCTTTCTATAGTGTTGGCCGCATCCGAGATTGGTGTTCCTTGCTGGGTCTAGACAAGATTAAGGTCAGTTATGCCGCGTATTTGCCGCCAATACAGCGTTTGCAACAGCTGTTATCGATGCAACGGTTAGCTGGTTTAGTCGAGCGTCGTCTGCGTTACAGTGGTGGTGTCTATGTTATGGTTGCGCATAAGCGAATAGCGCGATTAACACCGCTACGTCGACGCTGGGTACGTCCGGAAAACCTGATCCCTGGCAAGATTGCAAAACCGAGTATAGGGATGAGAAAGAATGACTGATCGTGTTGAAATATTTACTGACGGTGCCTGCAAAGGCAACCCTGGGCCAGGGGGCTGGGGCGCCTTATTGCGCGTCAATGGACAATCTAAAGAATTAAAGGGTAGTGAGCCTGAGACAACTAATAACCGAATGGAAATGCAGGCGGTGATTAGTGCGCTAGAAAGCCTAAAACAGCCTTGCTCAGTGCAATTAACGACAGATTCAAAATATGTCCTTGATGGCGTTAAGAGTTGGATGCCTAATTGGAAAAAACGTGGTTGGAAAACAGCCAGCAAGGCACCAGTAAAAAATAAAGACCTCTGGATGAAGATTGATGTCTTGGTACAATCGCATGATATTGAATGGGCTTGGGTTAAAGGACATAGCGGGCATGTTGAAAATGAGCGTGTTGATCAACTCGCAAATGATGCGATTGATGAGATGCAGAGAACTTAATATTTCGATTATGACTTTATTTTTAATCGCTTAAGGTGAATACATAATGCGTCAGATTGTATTAGATACTGAGACCACTGGACTGGAAGTGTCTGATGGCCATCGCATTATTGAGATTGGTGCGGTTGAGATTATTAATCGCAGTCTGACCGGTAATGTTTACCATCAATACCTGAACCCTGAACGCGCAATTGATGAAGGTGCGCAAGAGGTTCACGGCATCAGTATTGAATCGCTACAAGATAAGCCTAAATTTCATGAGATAAGTGATGACTTTATCGAGTTTATTCGTGGTGGTGAGCTGATTATTCATAATGCTGAGTTTGATATTGGGTTTTTAGAGGCCGAGCTCAAACTTATTGATGCGCCATATCAACGTTTAGAAGGGGAGGTCTGTGCCGCGGTCATAGACTCACTCAAGATGGCGCGTAAATTACATCCTGGGCAGCGTAATAACCTAGATGCCCTTTGTAAGCGTTATATGATTGATAACACGCAGCGAGAATTACACGGCGCTTTATTGGATGCGCAAATCCTATCCGATGTGTATCTGGCAATGACTGGTGGTCAAGTTAGTATGAGTTTGAGTGCTAATGCAGTGGCATCGCAGACCGATCAGGCACAGGCGGGTGGCAGTAGAGAGCAGCATGACCTACCGGTCACAGTAGTTGCCGCAGATGAGTTGCAGGCGCATGAAGAGTTCTTGAACTATATTGCTAAGCACAGCAATGACGAGACTAGTGTTTGGCAGGCGTTAGCTGAGGCTGCTGATCAGGGTGGAAAATAAGCAGTAGCTTAGGCGTCTGATTTCAAAACACGTGATTTATCACGTTGCCAATCACGATCTTTCTGTGAGGCGCGTTTGTCGTGCATTTGCTTACCCTTAGCAAGACCAACTTCTATCTTGGCGCGGCCTTTTTTCCAATACAGTTTGACCGGTACGACAGTGTAGCCCTTGCGATCTACAGCGCCGACTAAGCGATCAATTTCCTTGCGATGCATCAGTAGTTTGCGTTTGCGAGTGGCATCAGGTGTGATATGAGTAGATGCTGTATTCAACGGTGTAATATGCGCACCCTGTAAAAAAGCTTCACCGTCTTTGATGCTGATATAGCTTTCTTTTACTTGGATGCTTTTTGCCCGTAGACTTTTGACTTCCCAGCCTTCTAAGACGAGACCGGCCTCAAAACTATCTTCAATAAAGTAGTCGAAGCGCGCCTTCTTATTGATGGCGATGGTATTATCGTCAGACAGAGGTTTTTTCTTGCTCATAGATGGTTTATAAGTAACAAATAGTCAGGGATTTACGCCTAGTTCTCAGGAATTAGGGGCGAAACCTGGATCATCCATCATACAACAGATCGCGATGCCCACCACTACTACTTCTTTCAGTCATGGACAATGGTCCTCACGCCTCGCCTTTATTTTAGCGGCTTCCGGTTCTGCAGTCGGTCTCGGTAATATATGGAAGTTTCCGTATATGGCGGGCGAAAATGGTGGTGGTGCCTTTGTTTTGATCTATCTGCTTTGTATCGTCTTATTGGGCCTGCCGATCATGATGGCGGAGGTCTTGCTCGGCAGAAGAGGGCAGCAAAGTCCAATCAATACCATGCAGGCCTTAGCGCGTGAAGCCAAGGCATCGCCCTGGTGGGGTTTGCTTGGTTGGATGGGTGTACTCACCGGCTTTTTGATACTTTCTTATTACAGTGTGATTGCAGGTTGGTCGCTATCGTATGTCATACAAAGTGCTTCGGGTGATTTTGTCGGAGCAACACAGCCGCAAATTGGGAAACTGTTTAGTGACCTGGTTGCTAGTCCTCAGCGTTTGATAATCTGGCATAGCGTGTTTATGTTGATGACGATGCTGGTTGTGGCGCGCGGAGTCAGTAACGGCTTAGAGCTTGCAGTGCGTTATCTCATGCCAGGTTTGGTCTTTATTATTTTATTGCTGATTGGCTACGCCATTACCCAAGGTCATTTCTGGGCTGGGATGAGCTTTTTGTTTACCCCTGATTTTAGCAAGATTAATACGGCGGTCGTATTAGATGCTATGGGCCAGGCCTTTTTTACTTTGAGTCTAGGTATGGGTTCTATTATGGTTTATGGTGCCTACCTGCCGAAAAAGATATCGATTGCTAAAACTAGTATTGCGGTTGCAGGCACCGATACCATGATTGCTCTTTGTGCGGGTTTGGCTATCTTCCCGATTGTCTTTGCGAATCAATTGGAGCCAGCACAGGGACCAGGGTTAATTTTTAACACTCTACCTATTGCCTTTAGTCACATGCCGGGTGGCCTATTCTTTGGCACATTGTTCTTTGTGCTTTTAGTATTCGCAGCATGGACGTCTTCGATTTCCCTGATTGAGCCTGCAGTTGCTTATATGGTTGAACGCTTCCGAGTGACACGGCTATTTGCCTGTGCCTTGTGTGGTGGTTTCACCTGGCTGGTTGGTCTGGGAACCGTGTTTTCATTTAATATCTGGCAAGACTATCGCTTTGCCGGCAAGACGATCTTTGATTGTCTGGATTTCTTGACGGCCAATCTAATGCTGCCTTTGGGTGGCTTCTTGATCGCTATCTTTGTTGCTTGGGTAATGCAGGATGAAGATGTGCGTGATGAGATGGCGGTACATAACGCCGTACTTTATCGCTGTTGGAATATACTGTTACGCTATTTCACGCCATTAGCGTTGACCTGTATTTTCTTGCGAGTTGTTGGAGTTTTATAGTTTATGCCAAGTATTAATCGCAGTGCGCTTGTGCCTTATAGCGCCGCCCAAATGTATGCCTTAGTGAATCAGGTAGAGCATTACCCAGAATTTGTCCCCTGGTGTGTTGCTAGTGATAGCAGCATGCTGACAGAGAACGAGCAAAGAGCTAGTTTGAATTTCTCAAAAGGTGCTGTTCGTACAGCCTTTACAACACTGAATACCTTGACGGAAGGTGCGCGCGTAGACATGCAATTGGTCGATGGCCCATTTAAGCAACTGCAGGGTTGCTGGCGATTTGAAGATATTGCCGACAGCGGTTCTAGTGTTTCGTTGGAGCTGCAGTTTGAGTTATCTAATCGGATGTTAAAATTTGCGCTGGAAGGTCTATTTAAGCAGATTACGGATCGGTTAGTGATGGCTTTTGTTGCACGTGCTGGTGTAGTCTATGGCGGTGCTGAATGAAGGTAGAGCTGGTTTATATAGATACAGATGAGGAATTCATCGTGAGCCTAGATATGGCTGCTGCGACTGCGACTGTAGCGGATGCTGTTGAACAGTCACAGGTGTTGGATAAATTTCCATCATTGAAGGCCGTCGATTACCAGCTTGGCATCTACTCTCAGGAGGTCAGTGCGGAAACTCGATTGCAGGCGGGTGATCGGGTGGAAGTGTATCGACCATTGGTATTAGACCCAATGGAAGTTAGACGCCAGCGGGCCAAGGTGTCGCGCACTTAGCAGCTATCTACTCAACTATCGCTGTCTGCTTCTGTCTCAAGCGTAGCCTGATCTTTTTCAGTTGTTGCAGCCATCTCTGACTTTACAATCTCAATTATCTTATTGCCATTGAAGATGATACTGACATGGCGGCGTTCTTTTTCACCGTAGCCTGGAATAAGGTAGTAGATATAGTCCCATCTTTCTGGGTGGAAGATATCTGTCAGCATAGGTGAGCCAAGTAAGAACTCTACTTGTTCTTTAGTCATTCCTACTGCGAGTTGTTCAACTTTCTCGACCTCAACTGCATTGCCCTGTTGTACATCAATCTTGTGAATAGTGAAGAGCTTTCCGCTGCAGCCACTTAGGAGAGTGAGGCAAAGTAAAAGGCTGTAGATAAGGGTTTTCGACATGATCATGTTTTCTCGGTTCTTGTAGGCTGGGTCTGTTTTATCGATTGCTAGTCTTGTTATACGCGCTAGGAATCTAACATCTCTTCAGCATGAGATAGGGTTTTTTCGGTCAGGTTGAGGCCGCCTAGCATACGCGCTAATTCAGTTACTCGATCCTGTCGTTCTAAATAATCGATCGCTGATGCGGTATCTTTATCATCCGCCAGCTTGTTCACACGATAATGATGATCGGCCTTAGCTGCAACTTGTGCGAGGTGAGTAACTGAAAACACCTGTCGGCCACTACTAATATTGTGCATTTCCTGCCCAACAATCTCGGCGACAGCGCCACCGACACCAGAATCGACTTCATCAAAGATCAGTACAGGCAGATCTAATTTATCGGCAGCGATCATTTGAATGGCCAGGCTGATACGTGACAGCTCACCACCAGAGGCGACTTGGGCTAAACCAGCCATGGCTTGCCCTGGATTGGTCTGAACATTGAAAACTATGTTATCTAGACCAAATTGACTTGGTTTGTTGCTATCTAACCCAGACACGCTGATCTCGAGTTTAGCTTTAGACATGCCTAATTTCGTGAGCGCCTGAGTAATGCTTTTGCTTAGCTTAGCCGCGACTTTCACACGTTTTTGGCTCAACTTTTTAGCTAGATCACGATATTTTTGTTCACTCTCCTGAAGCATGGCAGCTAGTGTTTCAATGTCGTTTTCAGGCAGATTAAGTTGTTCATACTCTGCCTGCAGTTGGGCGTGTAAGACAGGGATTTCTTCACTGCTGATGTGATGCTTGCGCGAAATCTGCTCGATATTAGTCAGCCGTTCTTCCACCATCAGTAATTCTTGTTCATCTACTTCAACACGGTCTGCATAATGCCTTAAGCTAGTAGCATTATCCTCAATTAGGATTAAGGCTTCATTTAAGGCGCTGGCGATGGTGTTGAGTGAGGGGTCATGAGTAGCTAAGGCATCAAGTTCGTTATTGATGTGGCCTAGCGTGGTGCTGAGATCGTCACCTTCTTCATTTTTTAACTGGTGGCTAATTTGATTGCTGCCTTGCTTTAACTGCTCAGCATTAGCCAGTATCAAGTGTCTTTGAGTCAGCTCTTCACTCTCGTTCGGCTGAAGGTCTAAGCTTTCTAATTCTTTTAACTGATAGCTTAAGAGTTCTAATTTGGCATTAATATCTTCTGAATTTTGGCTCAGACTTTGGTAGTGGCGCTGGCGTTCTGACCAAACCTGATATTGTTTGGCAACACTCTCGCAGAGCTTCTCATTTTCAGCAAACTGATCTAAGAGCTGGCGTTGATGGCTTTTCTGCATTAAGCCCTGATGGGCATGCTGACCATAGATGTTAATGATTAATTCGCCGAATTCTTTTAATGTTTTTAGTGGTACGAGCACATTATTAATGTAGGCCTTGGATGTGCCGCTGCGTTTGAGTACGCGGCGTAGGATGCAATCTTCACCGACATCAAAGTCATGCTCGGCTAACCAACGACGACTGTTTTCTAGTTGGGTTAAATCGACTAAGAGGGAAATTTCAGCACGTTCTTCACCCGTTCGGATAGCGGTTAATTCAGCACGGTCACCCAAGACCAAGCCCATGGCATCGATGATGATTGATTTACCAGCACCTGTCTCGCCGGTTAAGACTGACATGCCGGCATGAAAATCAAGTTCCAAATCGCGAATAATGGCGAAGTTATGGATATGCAGCGATTTCAACATAGTGAACTACTGACTCCAGTTTAACTTTTGGCGTAGTACGTTGAAATATGAGTAATCGTTTAGGTGCAGCAGGTGTAGCGGTTGCGCAGCATGTTCGATAATAATGCGGTCGCCGGGTAGTAGTTTGCTATTGACCTGACCATCGACTGAAAGCACGGCAGTAAATTCATTGTGCTCGGCATAGGTGATCTCGATGCGACTTTTTTCATCGATAGCGACTGGGCGATAACTCAAGGTATGCGGGCAGATTGGTACCAATAGAGTGGCAGCGACTGATGGGTGTACGATTGGGCCACCACCGGACAGGGCATAGGCTGTGGAGCCGGTAGGCGTTGCTACAATCAGTCCGTCAGCGCGTAAGGTGTTTAAATCAGCATCATTAATCTTGGTGTCGATTTCAATCATGCGCACTATATCGCGGGCATGGATAACAACATCGTTGACGGCGATGCCATAGCTCATTTGTTGTTCATTACGCATCATGCTGGCAACTAAAACCGAGCGGTCTTCCTGCAGGTATTCACCAGCTAGAATTTTGCCTAGGTCCTGTTGCAGGTGTTGTGGTGATATATCGGCTAAAAAGCCTAGACGGCCCTGATTGATGCCGACAATAGGGATGCCGTGATCAACCATATGGTGGGCTACTTTTAATAGCGTGCCATCACCACCAACAACGATTGCTAGATCTATCTCACTCGCCATCTTGTCTAGATCGACGGTATGTACGGAGGTCTTTGCAATGCAGTTGCTCGCCTTAACATCACAGCACACCTTGACGCCATACGCATGTATGAAGTCATATAAAGTACGCACGGTCTCAGTGATTTGCGCGTCGTCTGATTTGGCGATAATGCCGATAGAATTAAAATGCATAATATTCACTCTCAAGGAGCTTTGAACTAAGTGAGTAGTCGCTATATAAGGTCACGGCTGTAAAGTTGATTTTAAGTTATAGTAATCTTCGCACTCTAGCAATAAGCATGCAGATAACACAATTGTAATGTACCTTTATTTAACAGGCCGAGCCTATGTCTAAGTTATTAGATGCGCGTGCGCAGCACTTATTTCGCGTGTTGGTACAAAATTATATTGAAGACGGTCAACCCTTAGGTTCACGTACTTTGACGCGTATAGCCGATTTAGATATCAGCCCAGCGACGGTGCGTAATATCATGTCAGATCTTGAGGCTATGGGGTATTTACAGTCTCCACATACCTCGGCTGGACGTATTCCAACGGCACAGGGCTACCGTTTATTCGTCGATACCTTGATTGAGGTTAAGCCACTACACTCAAATTTGGTCTCTGGCCTGAAGAATCGACTACAGGACCAGGATTTAAATAAAGAAAATCTGGTGCAGACGGCGTCATCTATGTTGTCTTCACTGACCTCAATGGCTGGTTTGGTCACCATGCCACAGGTAGGCCAAGCCGCTTTCCGCCAAATTGAGTTTTTAAAGCTCTCCGAGCAGCGTGTTCTAGCGATCTTGGTAGTGGATCAAAAAGAGGTGCAAAACCGTATTATTCAGCTGGATCGTGACTATAGCGAGAGTGAGTTGCGTGAGATGGCCAATTGCTTGAATGATATTTTGGCTGGTTGCAATCTGTATCAGGTGCGTAAGGTGTTGTTACAACAATTGGATGGCCTGCGCCAAGATATGGACAGTCTGATGCGTAATGCGATTTCTTTTGGCGAACAAATCTTCCCTATTGAGCAAGAGGTGACCTCGAACTACATCGTCGAGGGGCAAACAAATTTGATGGAATTCGAAGAACTATCAAATATTGGCAAACTGCGAGGTATATTTGATGCCTTCAGCCAGAAAAAGGACATTCTGCACCTGCTAGACCGGTGTATTTGCGCTAATGGCATACAGATTTTCATTGGCAGCGAGGCTGGCTATCAAGCGTTAGATGATTGTAGTGTGATTTCTGCCCCTTATACGGTTAATGAGGATGTAAAAGGAGTGCTTGCGGTGGTCGGGCCTACACGAATGGCTTACGACCGAGTGATTCCGATTGTCGACGTGACCGCACGTTTATTGAGTGAAGCCTTG
The DNA here is from genome assembly GCA_002386945.1 of Proteobacteria bacterium UBA4575. GTDB lineage: Bacteria > Pseudomonadota > Gammaproteobacteria > UBA4575 > UBA4575 > UBA4575. Next base: position 17,484 of record DGKH01000001.1, on the reverse strand, counting down.
AATTCAGAGTAAGCGCCCCCATCTTACTCACAGAACACTTTATTGGAGCAGCTAATGTCAACAAACCAAACTGAAGAACAGCCAGAACAGCCATCTGAGGATGCCGTCGATGAAAATTCAGCGGACCAAGATACCGATAATACGGTAGATGAAGCGAGTGATGAGCTCACTGAGCTGCGTGACAAGGCAGAGGCTAATTGGCAGCTTTATATGCGAGCGCAGGCGGAGATGGAAAACCTACGCCGTCGTTCCGAAAAAGATTTAGAAAATGCGCATAAATTCGCGCTAGAAAAATTCGCTTCTGAGTTATTAGCTGTTAAAGACAGCTTGGAGCTTGGTCTGAGTGCTACTGATATTGATGTAGATAAATTGCACGAAGGCAGTGAGCTCACCTTGAAAATGCTAGCGCAGGCCCTTGCGAAATTTAACATCGTCGATGTTGATCCTATGGGTGAGAGCTTTGATCCTAATTCACACCAGGCAATGACGATGCAGGAGACTGCAGAACATGCCCCGAACACAGTGATTGCAGTCATGCAAAAAGGCTATCTCATCAACGGTCGCCTGTTACGCCCAGCCATGGTTGTGGTAGCTAAAGCACCTAAAGAATAGTTGGCGGGTCGCTTTTTCTACACCAAAAACTAAATTTTTTAAATAGATACTTGAATATGCTGCGACTGGCCCACATATAGAGGGTAGTTAACATATTCTTAGCAGATTTTTATTGGAGACGGAAAATGGGAAGAATAATCGGTATTGACCTAGGCACAACAAACTCATGTGTCGCGGTTATGGAAGGCGGCTCAAGCAAGGTGATTGAAAATAGTGAGGGTGACCGCACGACGCCTTCAGTGATTGCTTTTGCTGATGATGAAGAGGTTTTGGTTGGACAATCAGCTAAGCGCCAATCGGTTACCAATCCAGAGCAGACATTTTATGCGGTAAAACGTTTGATCGGCCGTCGCTTTGATGAAGATGCAGTGCAAAAAGATATCAAGCTAGTGCCTTATGGCATCATTAAAGCTGATAACGGTGATGCTTGGTTAGAGGCTGATGGCAAGAAAATGGCGCCACCAGAGATTTCTGCACGTGTCTTGATGAAGATGAAAAAGACTGCTGAGGAATACCTCGGTGAAGAAGTGACTGAAGCAGTTATTACGGTTCCAGCTTACTTTAATGATTCACAGCGACAAGCGACTAAAGATGCGGGCAGGATTGCCGGTCTAGAAGTAAAGCGAATCATTAACGAGCCTACTGCAGCGGCATTAGCCTATGGTATGGATAAGAAGCGCGGTGATCGTAAGGTCGCTGTGTATGATTTAGGTGGTGGTACTTTTGACGTATCCATTATTGAGATCGCAGTGATTGATGACGAACATCAGTTTGAAGTGTTGGCCACCAATGGTGACACCTTCTTGGGTGGTGAAGATTTTGATATGCGCCTAATCGATTATTTGGCAGATGAGTTTAAGCGCGAGCAAGGCTTTGATCTGCACAATGATCCATTAGCACTACAGCGTCTAAAAGAAGCGGCAGAGAAGGCTAAGATTGAGCTCTCTACTTCACAGCAAACCGAAGTTAATCTGCCGTACATCACGGCTGATCAAACTGGGCCGAAGCACCTTAATATTAAGGTGACACGTGCCAAGTTGGAATCGCTGGTTGATGAGCTGGTTAAGCGTACTATTGCCCCTTGTAAGCTAGCGCTGAAAGACGCTGGTCTTACAGTTTCTGATATCGACGATATTATTTTGGTCGGTGGTCAGATTCGTATGCCGATGGTGCAGCAGGCAGTACAAGAGTTTTTCGGTAAAGAGCCACGTAAAGACGTCAACCCAGACGAAGCAGTTGCCATGGGTGCAGCGATCCAGGCCGGTGTGCTTGGTGGTGATGTGAAAGACGTATTGTTATTAGATGTGACACCATTATCACTGGGTATTGAGACCATGGGCGGCGTTATGACTAAGTTGATTGAGAAGAATACAACGATCCCAACGACGGCATCGCAGGTCTTCTCTACAGCTGAAGACAATCAAACGGCAGTTACTGTGCATGTGCTACAAGGTGAGCGTGAGCAGGCGGCTGGCAATAAATCATTAGGTCGTTTTGATTTGCAAGATATCCCACCAGCAGGGCGTGGTATCCCACAGATTGAAGTGAGCTTTGATATTGATGCCAACGGTATCTTGAATGTTTCAGCGAAAGATAAGGCAACTAATAAAGAGCAGTCGATTGTTATTAAGGCTTCTTCAGGTTTATCTGATGAAGAGATTGATAACATGGTGAAAGATGCTGAAGTACATGCCGAGGAAGATCGTAAATTCCAAGAATTGGTGACTTCACGCAACCAAGCGGACAGCATGATTCATGCGACTGAAAAATCACTCTCTGAACTGGGTGATAAAGTGGAAGCAGACGAAAAGACAGCGATTGAGGCAGCAATAGCAGATTTGCGTTCAGTCATGGAACAGGATGACAAAGAAGCCATTGAAACTAAGACGCAGGCATTAGCTGAAGCGTCCAGTAAGATGGCAGAGCAGATGTATGCACAATCAGGAGCTGATGCGGAAGGCGCTGAAGCGACTGAAGCAAACGCTGCTGACGATGTTGTCGATGCTGAGTTTGAAGAAGTAAAAGAAAAGAAATCCTAATATTTATTTAGGTATGACTAACGAAGTCCATGGCCATTTTATGGCTGTGGACTTTGTGCTATCTGCTGTCCTAGGTTTTACCCCGCTGCAGGACAGCCTTAACTAATTTAGAAAAGTTCCCTGCTGATATGGCTAAAAGAGATTACTACGAAGTTTTATCTGTCGATCAAAGTGCTGATGAGGCCACGCTGAAGAAATCTTATCGTCGTTTGGCGATGAAATATCATCCCGATCGTAATGTGGGTGATGCTGCCGGCGAAGCCGAGGCCAAGTTTAAAGAAGCGAAAGAGGCCTATGATGTGCTTTCCGACGGTCAGAAGCGCGCACTTTACGATCAGTACGGCCATGCTGGGTTAGAGCAACAAGGTGGTGGTCGAAGTGGTGGTGCAGGTGACTTTGGCGATATCTTTGACGACATCTTTGGCGGCGGTGGTCGTGGCGGACAGAATCGTGCCTATCGGGGTGCAGATCTACAATACAAGTTAGAACTCAGTCTGGAAGAAGCCGTCTTTGGTGTAGACAAGAATATAGATGTCGTTTCAAATCAGAGTTGTGACACCTGTGACGGTTCTGGGGCTAAGCCAGGTAGTGATGTGCAGACCTGTAGTACCTGTGGTGGTGCTGGTCAGGTGCGTATGCAACAAGGCTTCTTCTCCATTCAGCAGGCCTGTCCTAGCTGTCAGGGACGTGGCCAAGTGATTATCGATGCCTGTGGTGACTGTCGTGGTGCCGGAGTTGTACGCAAGCAGCGTACCCTGGCTGTTAAGGTGCCTGCTGGAGTCGATACGGGTGACCGTATTCGTTTGTCAGGCGAGGGTGAGCCCGGAGAGAACCGAGGGCCGGCCGGAGACCTGTTTGTGCAGGTTGATGTGATGGCACATCCAATTTTTGAGCGTGATGCAGCAGACCTGCATTGTGAAGTGCCGATTGGTTTTAGTATTGCGGCGCTGGGTGGCGAGATTGAGATTCCAAGCCTGAATGGGCGTTTGGCACTGAAGATTCCCGCAGAAGTACAGACTGGAAAAAGATTCCGTCTGCGTGGAAAAGGGGTGAAACCGGTTCGTGGTGGCCCACAGGGTGATCTCTACGTGCACTTAATGGTAGAAACACCGATTAATCTGAATAAAACTCAAAAGCAGCTGTTTGAACAATTACAGACTTCGCTAGATAATGGTGGCAGTAAACATAATCCCAAATCTGCCGGTTGGCTCGATGGCATGAAAGGATTCTTTGACGATTTGAAGTTCTGGTCTAAATAACCAGCTAATAAAGGCGTCGATAACTCACATAAGAAGCAAAGGCTTAGGTTCACACTATGTCGATAAAGATAGCCATTAATGGTGCCAGTGGCCGCATGGGATTGGCCTTGATTCAGGCCTGTGCGCAACATCAGCAGACCCTGTTGCAAGCGGCGCATGTGCGAACAAGCTCAGCTAGTCTTGCTCGTGATGCAGGTGAATTAGCAGGTGTCGGATCTAATGGGGTGTTGCTCAGTGCGATGCCTAACCTTGATCAGGCCGCTAGCTCAGAGGCCATGGCTTGGATCGATTTTTCTTTGCCGGCTGGAGCGCTGGATGGCTTGGACTACTGCCTAGCCACGAAAACCCCCATGGTGATCGGTACTACTGGCTTTTCAGCAGAACAAAAACAAGCGATCTATGCTGCCGGCCAAACAATCCCTATTGTTTTTGCACCGAATATGAGTGTGGGCGTTAATCTGTGTCTGAATTTATTACAGACAGCGGCCAGTACTTTGGGCGATGGATACGATATTGAAGTGATAGAAGCGCATCACCGACATAAAGTTGATGCGCCTTCGGGTACTGCATTGCGTATGGGTGAGGTGATTGCAGATGCCTTAGGTGCCGATCTAGATAGTCGTGCCGTCTATGCGCGTGAAGGCGATATTGGTGAACGTGAAAAAGGCAGTATTGGTTTTCAGACTATTCGTGCTGGTGATATTGTCGGCGAACATACGGTGATGTTTGCTGGTATGGGCGAGCGTGTGGAAATTATTCATCGCGCAACGAGTCGTATGACTTTTGCGAATGGCGCGATGCGAGCTGCTGTTTGGCTGCAAACACAGCCGCCGGGTGTCTACGATATGCAGGATGTATTGGCCCTAAGTTAGCCAGCTGATTGAAAATCGGTCAACTTTATCTCATTAACGGAACTTGCTGCCTGATTTCGATTAAATAATCGGTCTGAATTGCAGCCCAGCTCTATCGGCTCATGCCGACTTCAAGTACAATCTCCGCTCAAATTAAACGTTGCTATTTCATTCAGTAGCAACGGCATGTTCTTCCCGTAGAGTAGGCAATAGATTCAGGAGTACGAGTTTGACAACACCCGCTTATTTGGTCCTTGAGGACGGTACCGTCTATACAGGCACCTCAGTCGGATCACACGGCAGCACTGAGGGTGAGGTCGTTTTCAATACTTCCATCACTGGCTATCAAGAAATCCTTACCGATCCGTCTTATCGTAAGCAGATCGTGACCTTGACCTATCCTCATATTGGTAATGTAGGCGTCACCACAGAAGACTGTGAATCGACGCAAGTACATGCCGCAGGCCTAGTAATTCGAGATTTACCACGACTACATTCTAGCTGGCGCGCAGAGCAGTCCTTAGAGGATTATCTCAAGGCGAACCATATTGTCGCCATTGCCGATATTGATACCCGTAGCCTGACACGTAGGTTGCGTGAGAAGGGCGCTTTAAACGGAGTGATTGCAACGGGTGATGTTGATTTAGATGCTCTGTTGCAACAGGCCAAGGGTTTTTCTGGCTTAAAAGGCATGGATCTAGCGCAGGAAGTCACTACCGATAGTAGTTATGCCTGGGATCAAGTTAGCTGGTCGCTAGAGGCATCGAATGCCGCGGTGGAGCCAAAGGCTGCAGTAGAAAAGAAATTCAAAGTGGTTGCTCTAGATTTTGGTGTGAAGCACAACATTTTACGCATCTTGGTTGACCTAGGCTGTGAGCTCCAAATTGTCCCAGCTAAAACTAGCTACGCCAAAATAGTGGCGATGGCACCAGATGGTGTGTTCTTATCAAATGGTCCGGGAGATCCCGAGCCCTGTGATTATGCCATTACGCTGATCCGTCAATTGATCGAGAACAAAGTACCCAGTTTTGGTATTTGTCTTGGGCATCAGCTTTTTGCATTAGCCGCTGGCGCAAAAACGGTAAAAATGAAATTTGGTCATCATGGCGCTAATCACCCAGTGAAAGATATTGAGACTGGGCAGGTTATGATCAGTAGTCAGAACCATGGCTTTGCTGTTGATGAAGAAAGCCTACCTGATTGTTTGGTTGCAACTCACCGGTCTTTATTCGATGGCAGCTTGCAGGGTATTCGTCATCTTGATGCCCCAGCCTATGGTTTCCAGGGTCATCCAGAAGCCAGCCCCGGACCGCATGATGTACGCGGTCTGTTTGTTCCTTTCATTCAAGCGATGTCATCGCGCAGCAACAGTAAAAACTAGTCATGCCTAAACGTAACGATATTAAATCGGTATTAATCCTCGGCGCTGGCCCTATCATTATTGGTCAAGCCTGTGAGTTCGATTATTCTGGGGTGCAAGCGTGTAAATCTTTACGTGATGAAGGCTATCGCGTGATCTTGGTGAACTCAAATCCAGCAACGATCATGACTGATCCACAAACGGCCGATGTAATCTACATTGAGCCAGTGGAATGGCAGACAGTAGCTAAGATTATTGAGTGTGAAAAGCCGGATGCTTTATTACCAACCATGGGTGGCCAGACCGCTCTTAATTGCGCGCTGGATTTGGATGCGCAAGGGGTTTTAGAAGAGTTTAATGTCGAGTTGATCGGTGCTTCAAAAGAAGCCATCGATATGGCTGAAGACAGACAAAAGTTTAAGGTGGCGATGGATGAGATCGGTCTCGAATCCGCTCGTTCTTCAGTCGCGCACAGCATGGAAGAGGCGCTAGCGATTCAGTCGTCAATAGGTTTTCCATCAATCATCCGTCCATCTTTCACGCTAGGTGGTAGTGGTGGTGGTATCGCTTACAACATCGAAGAATTTAAAGATATTGTAGCGCGTGGCTTGGATTTCTCTCCGACTACTGAGGTCTTGCTGGAAGAGTCATTACTCGGTTGGAAAGAATATGAGATGGAGGTCGTTCGTGATCAAGCAGATAACTGTATTATTATCTGTTCGATCGAGAACTTTGATCCAATGGGTGTGCATACCGGCGACTCGATTACAGTGGCGCCAGCCCAGACTTTGACTGATAAGGAATATCAGATTATGCGTAATGCTTCATTAGAAGTGCTGCGTAAAATCGGTGTTGATACTGGTGGATCAAATGTGCAGTTTGCAGTTAATCCAAAAGATGGCCGTCTAGTTATTATTGAAATGAACCCTAGGGTTTCGCGTTCTTCAGCACTGGCCTCTAAAGCTACCGGTTTTCCAATCGCTAAGGTCGCGGCTAAGCTGGCTGTTGGTTACACCTTGGATGAGCTTGATAATGAAATTACAGGCGGTGCAACACCAGCATCATTTGAGCCTAGTATTGACTATGTAGTCACCAAGATCCCACGTTTTGCCTTTGAGAAATTTCCTCAGGCATCAACCGAACTCAGTACGCAGATGAAGTCGGTTGGAGAAGTGATGGCGATCGGTAGAACTTTCCAGGAATCGATGCAGAAAGCCTTGCGTGGGCTTGAGACCGATATGGATGGTCTCAATCCACTGATTGATCAAAGCAAGAGTGATTGGCGTGAGACCCTGGACGAACAGATTCGACTGCGCCAACCTGACCGTATTTGGTATGTTGCAGATGCCTTTCGAGCAGGCTATAGCATAGACAAGATTCATGAGCTCACGGCTATTGATAACTGGTTCCTGTCTCAGATTGAAGAGTTGATTGAACTAGAACAAGTAGTTACTGCCTCCTCACTACAAGATTTAAGTGCTGAGTTCTTATTCAAGTTAAAACAAAAAGGTTTTTCTGATCGTCGTCTAGCACAATTATTAGTCTGTGATGAGCAAGCCGTGCGTGAATACCGTTGGCAGCAAGCTGTGCGCCCGGTCTACAAGCGCGTCGATACCTGTGCTGCTGAATTTTCTACCAGCACTGCCTATCTCTATTCCAGCTATGAGCAAGAATGTGAGGCCGAGGTCTCAGATAAGAAAAAAATCATGGTATTGGGCGGTGGTCCAAATCGTATCGGCCAGGGCATCGAGTTTGATTATTGCTGTGTCCATGCGGCATTGGCGATGCGTGAAGACGGCTATGAAACCATCATGGTGAACTGTAATCCAGAGACCGTTTCAACGGACTATGACACTTCGGATCGCCTATATTTTGAGCCACTAACATTAGAAGACGTGTTAGAAATTTGCCACATAGAACAACCGACCGGTGTGATTGTGCAGTTTGGTGGTCAGACGCCGCTTAAATTAGCGCGTCAGTTGGAAGCCGCAGGTGTCCCTATTATTGGTACAACACCAGATTCAATTGATCTAGCGGAAGACCGTGAGCGATTCCAAGCATTAGTTGAAAAGCTTGGCTTATTACAGCCGCCTAATGCGACTGTGCGTAAAGTTGAAGAGGCCGTGCCTCTAGCGAATAAGATTGGCTACCCAGTCGTTGTCAGACCTTCCTATGTGCTTGGTGGGCGTGCTATGGAAGTTGTCTTTAACGATGAGGATTTAGTGCATTACATGCACACCGCGGTGTCTGTCTCGAATGATTCCCCAGTTCTGATTGACCGCTTCCTCGCAGATGCCATCGAAGTTGATGTCGATGCGATCTGTGACGGTGAAGAGGTGTTGGTTGGTGGCATCATGGAACATATTGAACAGGCGGGTATTCACTCAGGTGATTCGGCCTGCTCACTACCACCGCACACACTGTCTAAAGAAATGCAGCAGCGTTTGATTGAACAAACAAAGAAGCTGGCGCATGGCTTGAATGTAATTGGTTTGATGAATATTCAGTTTGCCGTCAAGGGTGATGCAATTTACCTGCTCGAAGTGAATCCACGTGCCTCTCGTACCGTGCCATTTGTGTCTAAAGCGGTTGGTGTGCCATTGGCGAAGGTGGCCGCGCGTTGCATGGCGGGCGTTCAGTTGAAGCAACAAGATATTCAGATGAATAACCAGCCATCGTTTTATTCTGTAAAAGAAGCGGTGTTCCCATTCATTAAATTCCTAGGCGTCGATCCTATCCTTGGGCCAGAAATGAAATCGACAGGTGAGGTGATGGGTGTCGGTGAAGATTTTGGAGAGGCCTTTGCTAAAGCGCAGTTAGGTGCTGGTGTGATCCTTCCGTTAAGTGGCAAGGTCTTTATTAGTGTACGTGATAGCGATAAAGACGGTGCGGCAGATGTGGCTAAAGGGCTGGTCGACTTAGGTTTCGAAATTGTTGCAACAGCCGGTACTGCCGATTACCTTGACAGTAAAAACATTGCCTGTAAGCATGTAAACAAGGTTCGTCAAGGACGTCCTCACGTTGTTGATATGATTATTGATAAACAAATCGCATTGATCATTAACACGACCGAAGGTAAGCAAGCGATTGCAGATTCCTATGCGATTCGACGCGAGGCCTTGCAGCAGAAAATTTGCTATACCACGACCATTGCCGGTGCTAGTGCATTAACTCAAGCGATTGCACAAGGCCAAGACCACAAGGTGTATCGTTTGCAGGAAATGCATCAAGTTGTGAAACACTAGTGACTACTGAAAACTATTGATATGAATAAAGTTCCCCTAACCGTTCGCGGCGCAGACAAATTGCGTGCTGAATTACAGCAACTGAAAACAGTAGATAGACCTCGGATTATCGCGGCTATTTCGACTGCGCGTGAGCATGGTGATTTGAAAGAAAATGCGGAATATCATGCCGCTAGGGAGCAACAGAGTTTTGCGGAAGGGCGTATCCAAGAAATTGAAGGCAAACTCTCTAACGCAGACATTATCGATATCCTTAAATTGGATACCGGTGGCCGTATCGTATTTGGTGCGACCGTTGATCTAGCTGATGAAGAAACAGGTGATGAAATTTGCTATCAAATTGTCGGTGAAGATGAGGCTGATATTAAGGCGAATATGATCTCTGTTACCTCTCCAATCGCACGTGCATTAATCGGTAAAAGCGTGGGGGATATCGCTACAGTGATGGCCCCTAGTGGCGAGAAAGAATTCGAAATCTTAAAAGTCCGATTTATCTAAAGCAACAGCTCTCTACGGGCAGTCCCCTTGGCTAAAAGCAAAAGTAGTTCGCGCTGGCTGAAACGCCAATCTAATGATCCCTTCGTAGCCCGTGCTCAGGCGGATGGTTGGCGTTCGCGTGCCGTTTATAAATTAGAAGAATTAGATCAGCGTTATGAACTTGTGGCCAACAGTAAGGTCATTGTTGACCTAGGTGCAGCCCCTGGGGCATGGACACAGTATGTACTGTCCAAGCAGCGCCCCGAGAAAAAGCTTATAATTAGTTTAGACATACTTGAAATGGAAGAGATAGTCGGGGCAAAGCTTATACAGGGGGACTTCACGGAGGACGAACCTTTACAAGAACTTGTGCAGATGCTCGATGGTGCAAAGGTAGACCTTGTATTATCGGATATGGCCCCCAATATATCAGGTAACCGCGTAGTTGATCAGCCAAAGGCAATGTACTTAGCCGAACTGGCCCTCGATTTCGCACGCAACCACCTCTGCCTTGGTGGTGGATTTGCGGTAAAACTTTTTCAGGGTGAAGGATACTCACAATACATCAGTGAGTTAAAGACTAGCTTTGATCAGGTCAATAGCGTGAAGCCTCAAGCCTCACGTAAGGAAAGCCGCGAGATGTTTGCGGTGGCCCGCCAGTATCGGGTGTAGTAGAGTCGAAATATAGCCTATGGCGCCTACTTTGGAGTAGCGAATGAATGACATGGTAAAAAATCTTATTTTGTGGGCAGTCATCGTAGTTGTGTTGATGTCTGTTTTTAACAATTTCACTGGCACATCGCGTCAATCGGAGACTGTCTCTTATTCGCAATTTATTAAAGATGTGCGCGATGGTTCTGTTCGTGAGGTGACGATCGAGGCTGACAATCGCACGATTATTGGTACCACAACCTCGAATGAGAGTTTTACAACTTTCAATCCATCTGACGATAACTTGGTAGATGACCTACTTAAGTACAACGTAGAGATTAAAACAGGTCCAACGCAGCAGCGTTCATTACTGTTAGATATTCTGATCAGCTGGTTTCCAATGATTCTACTGATCGGTGTTTGGATCTTTTTCATGCGCCAGATGCAAGGCGGTGGCGGCGGTGCCGGTGGTCGTGGTGCAATGTCATTCGGTAAGAGCAAGGCACGGCTGATGGGAGAAGACCAAATCAAGGTCACTTTCGCAGACGTAGCAGGTGTAGAAGAAGCCAAAGAAGAAGTGTCCGAGTTGGTTGAGTTTTTACGCGATCCAGGCAAGTTTCAAAAGTTAGGTGGCAAGATCCCACGTGGCGTTCTAATGAATGGTTCACCAGGTACTGGTAAAACACTATTAGCTAAGGCTATTGCTGGTGAGGCTAAAGTTCCTTTCTTCACTATCTCAGGTTCTGATTTTGTTGAAATGTTTGTCGGTGTCGGTGCCTCACGAGTACGTGACATGTTCGCTCAAGCAAAGAAGGCTGCGCCTTGTATCATCTTTATTGATGAGATCGATGCAGTAGGTCGTCATCGTGGTGCCGGTATGGGTGGCGGTAATGATGAGCGCGAGCAAACACTAAACCAGCTCTTAGTTGAGATGGATGGTTTTGAAGGTAATGAAGGTGTCATCGTGATTGCTGCAACTAACCGTCCTGATGTATTGGATCCAGCACTATTACGTCCAGGTCGATTTGACCGCCAAGTGACAGTGCCATTACCGGATCTACGCGGACGTGAGCAAATCTTAAAAACACATATGCGCAAAGTACCATTGGGCAATGATATCCATGCCGATTTAATTGCACGTGGTACACCAGGATTCTCTGGTGCTGATCTAGCAAACCTGGTTAACGAAGCGGCTTTATTTGCTGCCCGTGCGAGCAAACGCACAGTCGATATGGATGATCTTGAGCGTGCTAAAGATAAGATCATCATGGGTGCCGAGCGCAAGTCGATGGTGATGAGCGAAGATGAGAAGAAGTTAACGGCTTATCATGAGGCAGGTCACGCTATCGTTGGTCGTCTCGTGCCTGAGCATGATCCAGTCTATAAGGTCACTATCATTCCTCGCGGTCGTGCATTAGGCGTGACTATGTTTCTACCTGCTGAAGATCGTTACAGTCACAGTAAGCAACGTTTGGAATGCCAGATATCGAGCTTATTTGGTGGTCGTTTAGCAGAAGAGTTGATCTTTGGTAGTGATGCAGTCACTACGGGTGCCTCGAATGATATCGAACGCGCTACAGAGATTGCTAAAAATATGGTGACCAAATGGGGGCTCTCTGAAAAAATGGGACCACTGGTTTATAGCGAAGATGAGGGCGAGCCATTCTTAGGGCGTTCAACTAAGGGCAATGTTGTGTCTGATGAGACCTCACGTTCAATTGATGAAGAAATACGTAAGATTATCGATCTGAACTACCAACGTGCAGAAAAGCTGTTAGTTGATAACATGCAAATTCTACATAATATGGCAGAAGCTTTAATCAAATACGAGACCATCGATATTGGTCAGATTGATGAGTTGATGTCCGGTAAGAAGGCGCATCCACCAGCTAACTGGGAAGATGATGAGCCATCACAGGGTGGCAATGCAGCCGTCGATACCGATGGCAAAACAGGCCCTATTGGAGGCCCTGCAAGCACACACTAAACAGTTCTCTAGTCAATGTTTAGAGTTTAAAAGCGGTCCACTTTGTGGGCCGTTTTTTTTGCCCAACTATTTTCTTCAGGCTGTGCTTTTTATTATGTCAGACCTTTTTTCAGAGTCGCTCTGGCTATGGGCATAGTGCTTAGGCTTACAACCATGCTAGAGATGTTTTATGCTCGACCGTTATGGCTAAACAATATTTCGGGACAGATGGGATTCGAGGGCGCGTCGGCGAGGGTGTGATGACGCCTGAGTTTGTGCTCAAGCTGGCATGGGCGACTGGCCGTGTGCTATGTAACGACGCAAGCAATCTGGTCTTGATTGGTAAAGACACACGCATCTCTGGCTATATGCTGGAATCCCTAGTTGAGGCTGGGCTGACTGCAGCCGGTGTCAATTGCCGTCTACTAGGGCCTATGCCGACTCCTGCCATCGCTTACCTTACACGGACCTTGAGAGCCTCTGCTGGCATCGTCATCAGTGCCTCGCATAACCCCTACTATGATAACGGTCTGAAGATGTTCTCTGCCGACGGTAGCAAACTTTCAGATCAGGTCGAGCTCGAGATTGAAGCACTATTAAATGGACCAATGCAGACTGTAGCGCCTAATCAGCTTGGTAAGGTGAAACGTATTGAAGATGCTGCAGGGCGTTACCTGGAGTTCTGTAAGGCTAGCATCGCTCCTAATATTCGTTTGCATGGTCTTAAAATAGTGATTGATTGTGCTCATGGTGCGACTTATCACATTGCCCCTGATGTCTTTCGTGAGCTTGGGGCTGAGGTGATCGAGATTGCCTCCAGCCCGAATGGTCTTAATATCAATGCCGATTGTGGTGCAACTAGTCCCGCTGGTTTGCAGGCGGCAGTGCAAGACCAGTCAGCCGACCTGGGTATTGCGATCGATGGTGATGGTGATCGTCTGATCATGATGGATGCCAGCGGTGCTTTAGTGGATGGTGATCAACTTTTATTTTTGTTAGCAACTGCTGCGCAAGAAAAGGATCGGTCAATCGACGCGGTTGTTGGTACGGTCATGAGTAATTTAGGCCTTGAGCATGCACTGGCTGAACGAGGCATGACACTGCATCGTGCAGCGGTCGGCGATCGCTATGTCTTGGAGTTAATGCAGCAGCATGACTGTGTTTTAGGTGGTGAGGCCTCAGGTCATATCATCTGTCTTGATCAAACTACAACCGGTGATGCGATTATTGCTGCGTTACAGGTGCTGGAAATCTTGGTGAACCGTAAACAAGATCTTGCAGACGCCGTTTCTACAATGAAAAAATACCCACAGGTACTCATTAACGTACCACTCAATGTCGCCTTTGACCTGACTACTTCGAGTGAAATCCAAGCTGCGCTTAAGGCTGCTGAGCACGCGCTGGCCGAGCAGGGTCGCGTTCTTTTACGTGCCTCAGGTACTGAGCCATTGGTACGTGTCATGGCTGAAGGTGTTGATTTGAGCCTAGTGCAGCGTACGGCGGATGAACTGGCGACACAGGTGGCGAGTGTTTGTGGTTCCAAATAGGACTTAAATCGGCCTGAACTAGGCCGTTTAGGGTTTGATTTTCAAATATGCGGTAGGTAAGCTTGCCGGCTTCTTAATTGTTTTTGGATAGTGATCAGATGCGACGTTCAATAATAGCGGCAAACTGGAAATTAAACGCTAGTCGCAGCATGGTGGATACGTTTATGCCAGCAGTTGATGCGCAAGCCAGTGCGTCTGGCGATACAGATATTGTCATCTGCCCACCTTATCCCTATCTAGACCTCGTTGGACAAAAAGTCCAAGCCAGCAATCTCCATATTGGTGGCCAGACCATGAGCCTGGAAAAAGAGGGCGCCTTCACCGGTGAGGTGAGTGCAGATATGTTGCGTGATATGGGTTGTCGTTATGTCATTTTGGGGCACTCTGAACAGCGCCGGTATCATGCTGATAGTGATATTTCTATTGGCACTAAGATGGTGACCGCTCTACGCGCCGGACTAACACCTATTGTATGTATTGGTGAATCTCTGCAGCAGCGTAAAGAAAGTAAGGCTGAATCGACTATTATGCGTCAGCTCGGTGCCCTGTTAGCACTCGGTCGCTGGGTTGATCTGAGCGACTTGGTTATTGCATATGAACCGATTTGGGCTATTGGTACAGGTGAGACAGCTAGTCCAGAACAAGCGCAAGCAATGCATGCTTATATTCGTTCAGAGTTGACTAAGAGTCGTGCGCAGTTAGCAGACACAGTACGTGTTTTATACGGTGGCAGCGTAAATCCGGATAATGCTGCAGAGTTATTTGCTCAAACTGATATTGATGGTGGTTTGGTTGGTGGTGCCTCTTTGCAGGCCGACTCGTTTAATCAAATTATCGCGGCAGTTTGAAATACTGAACCCTAAAAGGCTTAAACCTTATGATTTATAACATTCTCGTGACTATCGATGTCTTTATCGCCGCCGCCTTGATTGCTCTGGTGCTTATGCAACAGGGTAAAGGTTCAGGTATGGGTGCCGCTTTTGGTGCCGGTGCATCCTCTACTGTATTCGGTGCAAGTGGGGCAGGTTCTTTTCTGACACGATCTACTGCGATACTGGCAGCTCTATTTTTCATCAATAGTATCTTATTGGCTTATGTTGCAAGTAACCGTGCTGATGATAGCAGTGTGCTTGAATCTTCTACGGTAGTAGAAATGCTAGCGCCTGGTGCCGATGACATAGGTGTTCAAGTCGGTGATGGTGTGAACGTTCTAAACATGGAAGGTAAGTCACAAGATGAGATCGTCGATATCGTTCGCTCCGAGATCGATCGTTTGAATCAACAAGAAGCACCTGTTACGGATAAAGCAGAATAAGACCTACAATTACAGGTCATAAAGAACAGCCGATGTGGTGGAATTGGTAGACACGCTGTCTTGAGGGGGCAGTGGCGCAAGCTATGCCGGTTCGACTCCGGCCATCGGCACCATACTTACCCTTCCTATACTCACAACTTTGGTGAGAGGAAGGTTTTACAAAATCCTCGAAACGCATTTCAAAATCACTTCTGTTAATGCGCAATCTCTGTTTTTATCATGTCTTAAGCCCTCAGCTGACGGCTTTGCTAGAGGTATGATTTATGCACTTAGGTTGCTATCTATTTAAGTGCAAAGCACTGGCATATTGTGCTGTAACTTCCTTGTAATCTAAAGCTGATCTGCGTACACTCCTTTGCTTGTCGGTGCGGGGTGGAGCAGTCTGGCAGCTCGTCGGGCTCATAACCCGAAGGTCGTGGGTTCAAATCCTACCCCCGCTACCAATCGACAGTTCGCGATGTACGTAATAATCATTTTCTAGCAGCTATATAGTTCACTAAAAATCTCATCACGCATTTTGTTAGAGCCCAGTTATTCACTTGGTCGACTTCTGTAATGCCGTTCTGCATAGTTTCATTAAGGCTTCGACACTGTTCATCCGTGTGTAGTTAGGTCGTGCGACAAAAGCGATGCGACGGTGCGGACCAGGTTCATTGATATGGATGGCGCTTAGCAATGGATTTTGTGCGATTAATGGAGCGAGTGCCATTTCTGGGATTAGCGTAGTACCTAACTTACCTAAGACCATTTGGATTAACGTATTCAGGCTAGTGGCTCCGAGTGCATTATTAGTGGCTTTCTCGTTTAATTTGCAGACTTCAAGAATATTATCTTTCAAGCAATGTCCATCTTTCAGTAGCAATAATTTGCTTTGTTTTATTTCCTCTTTGGAAACAATTTTCTGTTGTGTATGTTTGTCACCTTTTAAGGCAATCCAATAAAAGTCTTCTTGCCAAAACTCCATCTCTAATAATCCGTCGCAGGGAAAGGGTAGTGCAAGAATGGCTGTATCAATGTCACCTTTTTGTACCATATCTATTAAAACCGCTGAGCGTTCTTCGACGATAGTTAATTTCGCCTGCGGATAATCTTGCTCTAATAGTGGGAGGATTTTCGGTAATAAAAAAGGTGCGATTGTCGGGATGAGGCCAATAGTGATGGGGTAACTGAGGGCTTCTTTGTTCCTGTCTGCTAAATGTTGTAGCTCTTCTACCCGAAATAGAATATCGCGTGAATGCTCTAATACTTCCCGACCTATAGGGGTTATCAGTACTTTTTTATTGTCTCGTTCAAATATCTGAAACCCCAACTGCTTTTCCATTTGATTTAAAGCGGTGCTGAGTGCAGATTGGCTGATATTGCAAAGTTCAGCAGCATTTTTGAAGTGTAGCGTCTTCTCTACGGCTAAGGCATAACTTATCTGTCTGAGCGTAATCATGAGGGGTCTCCAGTGTAAATCGCATGTTCAGTATTTTAGATCATGGTTATAGTTTTATTCAAATTTACTAATTAATCAGCGTAACTTAATATTTACTTGATCTCTCTACTAGTTATGTTTTTTAATAAATAGTGTTAAGAAAGAGATTGGGCAATCTATAGTCGATTAAGCTAACGGGAGAAGTAACTTGGACAATAAAAAAAATAACGCCGCAGGACAATGTCCCTTCATGCACGGCGGTAACACCCGATTAGGTGGTGCTGGGAGAAAGAATCGTGATTGGTGGCCGGAGCAATTGAATCTAAATATTTTGCATCAAAACGGTGAGCAATCGAATCCTATGGCAGTCGGTTTTAATTATGCAAAGGCATTTGAAAAGCTCGATCTCGCGGCTGTGAAAAAAGACATTGAGAAGGTTCTGACAACCTCACAAGACTGGTGGCCAGCGGATTACGGTCATTATGGTCCTTTTATGGTGCGTATGGCTTGGCATGCTGCAGGGACTTATCGCACAGGTGACGGTCGTGGTGGTGCAGGAACTGGTAATCAACGTTTTGCACCTATCAATAGCTGGCCAGATAACGGTAACTTGGATAAGGCCCGACGTTTAGTCTGGCCAGTAAAACAGAAGTACGGTAATAGCCTGTCTTGGGCAGACCTCATCATTTTAGCTGGTAATGTCGCTATCGATTCGATGGGGCTGAAACCGTTTGGTTTTGCCGGT
>DGKH01000025.1:8167-8568 GCA_002386945.1 Proteobacteria bacterium UBA4575 | reverse complement strand
TACTAAGATTAATCTCGACGGGCACGTTTACGCAGACGTACAACGGAGATAATCAAAGCGATCAGGGTAATCAAGGCTGGCACTAAGCCGATATTAATCGCCTTTAGCTGAGAGCCTAGGCTACGAATATTTTTATCCAACTCATGTCGCACTCGACGTAGTTGTTTTCTGACCTCTAGCTTCTCTGCTTGGAAGCGTGCAATCGCCTGACTTTGCTCTGGACTCAATAACACCTGACCATCATCACTACGCTGTGATTGCAGTGAGGCAATCTTTTGTTCAGTCTCACGCAGTCTGGTCTGCAAGGCCTGTTCTTGCACACGGAACTGATCGTCTGCTTCACGCCTTAGCTCTTCTACCAAGGTAAAGGGTTTAGTCGCTGCCGCACGGCCACGCACACT
>DGKH01000025.1:0-8118 GCA_002386945.1 Proteobacteria bacterium UBA4575 | reverse complement strand
TTAGATGCCCAAGGCTCAGTGATCTTCTGACCAAACATATTTTGCACCTTAACCCACATCCGATCAGCCAGCATATCGGCATCGGCAACGACGACAATATTCACCTCTTCTGGACTTTGCGTTAGATGCGCCTGCTGTTTTGCATCGGCATTAGGCGCACCCTGTGGAAAGGCTGTGCTTGGACGTAATTGGAAGTGTGCTGCCAGCGTATATTCTTCACCAGCAGGCTGAAAGCCCTCGGCCAAGGCACTGACCTTAGGTAGGAAGCGGAACTTACTTGTTTCAAATAATGCAGATTCATTACTGGCCGTAATCAATGGTGTAAAACCAATATCTGAATCGGCTTTTGGTCGCACATGACCGGCTATCGCCATGGTGATGAAATCAAGACCAGCAGTGCTACTTTCAGCGGCGTTAAAGGCCGCCTTATCCAGACCCAGAATAGCGTAATGTCTTTCCTGCTTACCATCACCTGTGTCGATCGTTAAGGCATATTTACGATCACCTACGACTTCTGCTGGAGTGAACTCAATACCCCAAGGGCCAAGCAAGGCTTGCAGGTTAGAGCTACGGGCACCCGCTGCTTCTATTGGTGAGTCCTGCTGTATTATTGGCACATCGGCCTCGGCATAAGGATCAACAAAGACTAAAAGATTACCACCCTGCATGACGTATTGGTCAATGGCATACAGCGTGTCTTGGCTGAAATCACGCGGCTGCACCACAATCAATAACTCTAGATCTTGATCGAATTCAGTGGCCGCAAAATCAATACTACGAACATCAAAGAACTGTTGCAGTTGCGTTGAGATCACCCATGGATCACGAATGCGCTGGGTCTCAACATCAAAGGAAGAGAACATCGGTAGACGCGAGATTAATCCAACCACTGGCTTCTTGGTGTTTTGCAAGCTGTAAATCAGCTTACTGACATCATATTCTAGGAACTGTTCTTTATTCGGCTGAAAGAAGGCAATGACTTCAGCGTCACCCACTGAATTACTACCCGCTAAACCGAAGTAAATACTCTTACCTGAAGCATCTACAGGAATACCCTGCAAACCAAACTCAGTCGCTTGATCTTCTTCTTCAGAATAAGGGATTGGATCAATCGTCTTCAGCGTGATCTTGCCATTCGATAACTGTGCATATTCACTTAATAACTCACGCACACGGGTGGCATATGTACGCAACTGCGGTACATTCTCAGTGGCTTGATCAGAGAAAAAGTAATACAAGGTAATCGGCTCTTGGATATTACCGACAATATTCAGAGTCCCTGGCGATAAGGTATATAACTGATTCTCGGTCAGATCAACACGGGTGCCTTGAAAAAGCTTATTGCTGACCATATTGACCACAACAAACAAGACCGCAAGTAATGCTAAGCCGACATAGCCTATGGTTTTTGCATTTTTAGATTTCACACTTAACTCGCTTTTTTCAGTTCAATGACCACGGTGTTGGCATATAGCCAGAACGCAATCAAACTAATGAAGTAAATAATGTCTCGTAGATCGATCACACCCTTGCTGATCGAAGAGAAATGAGTGAGGAAGCTGAGTGAAGCAATTGCATCCACTACCATCTGCGGTGCCCATGCGCGGAAGAAATCTAAGACAATAGAAAACCCGCTGAGTAAAAAGGCAAAACAAATGACGACACTAATAATAAAGGCAATAACCTGATTCTTAGTCGTTGCTGAAATGCAGGCACCAATCGCAAGAAAACCACCGGCCATTAACATGCTACCAATATAGGCTGCCAAGATAACGCCGTTATCTGGATCACCTAAGTAGTTGACACTAATCCAAAGTGGGAAGGTTAAGACCAAGGCGATACCGGTAAATAACCAGGCCGCTAAGAACTTACCAACTACTGCTTCTGCCATCGTGATCGGCAGAGTCAGCAACAATTCAATATTGCCGGACTTACGTTCCTCGGCCCATAGACGCATAGAAATCGCAGGCACCAAGAACAGATACAGCCAAGGATGGAAATTAAAGAAGGGTGCTAAATCTGCTTGACCACGTTCATAAAATCCACCTAGGTGAAAAGTTAAGGCGCCACTTAAGACCAAGAAGATAACGATAAAAACATAAGCGACAGGTGTCGCAAAATAGGCACTAAGCTCACGTCGTAAAATGATAGCAATATTATTCATGATCGCACCTCAGCACAGGTGATTTCGCGGAACACGTCATCCAATTTGCCACTGGGCGAACGGGCTAACAAGCTTTGTGGGGTTTCATCAGCAACAATACGGCCTCTGGCGATAATGATCGCACGCGAACAAACCGCGTCGACCTCTTCTAATATATGGGTTGAAATAATCACGATCTTATCCTGCGCCATGCCCTTGATTAGCTCGCGCACCTCATGCTTTTGATTGGGATCAAGACCGTCGGTAGGTTCATCCATAATCAAGACCTGTGGGTCATGCAGAATCGCCTGCGCCATACCTACTCGGCGCTTAAAACCTTTAGATAGAGTTTCTACCGGTTGATTAATCACCGCTTGTAGATTCAGTTGCTCGATAACAGAGTCGGTACGCTGCTTGCGCTCAGCACCTTTCAATAATCTGACATCGGCAATGAAGGAGAGAAATTGAGCCACCGTCATCTCGCCATAACTAGGCGCGCCTTCTGGTAGATAGCCCATGACACGCTTAGCGTCGCGCGCGTCACCTTCGACTTTGTGACCACAAACCCTGACTTGACCCGAGGTCGGCGCCAAAAAGCCTGTGATCATTTTCATCGTGGTTGATTTACCAGCTCCATTAGGGCCTAAAAACCCCAGCACCTGACCTGGCTCAACATCAAAAGAAATACCGTCTACTGCAGTAAAAAGACCGAATCTCTTGGTTAACTGTTCTATTTCTATCATGCCTACTCTTCAACTCCACTCAAGCTACCAGCCCCACATATATTTGCGGGTGCCTCATTTTTTACCAAACCCACTCACGCTTAACAAGACTGATCATTGTCTCGACAAACAGCGGGGAAAGATTAAGAAAGATCCGAAAAACTATACGTTTATTTGCGTCCTTTGGCTAAATTAAGTTCAGCCCCCTTAATTACTAACATCAAGCCGCTATAAATCACGTCGATTGCTTAAAAAACTGTAAAAGCGCTTGCTCATACACAGGCTCGGTATGAAATTGATTATGCCCATGCCCTTCAAGCACCACACTTTGACGCAAATCATTGGGTAGGGCCTCAAATAACTGCCAAGCATGGCGTGGTGGCACGACTTTATCTTTGTCTGCGATCACAACTAAGGTTGGCACAGTCACTTTGGCGGCAAAATCTACCGATGGGTAACGCTCCTTGAGCATTAGCCCTACTGGAAAGATCCAATATATGCGTTGTACCAGATGCAGCATGCTATCAAAGGGAGTGACTAAGACGAGACGACCAAGCTTGCGATGAGCAGCCAAGTAGATTGCCATAGCCGCCCCCAAACTACGCCCTATGACATCGACGCTTTGATGCTTAGGTGCTAAGGCGTCATATAGATTGAGTGCATCTTGGTAGAGCTGTGTTTGCTTTGGCTTGCCCGTGCTCTCGCCATAGCCACGATATTCGTTCAGATAGATCGTATGATTCGGAAATAAGGTCTGCCAATACTCAGCCTTGAGCGCAACTTTTTCACAATTCCCACCAAAGTAGATAATCGCCAGCCCCTGCCCCGGATTGATCTGCCAGATCTGTAACTGTGCATCATCGCTTTCCAAACTAAAGCTGCGAATCGCATCACTACGCTGCACCACAGACGTCGGCCAGTAAATAAAGCTGCGTTGAAATAAGGTGAGTACTACTGCACCAACCAGATACAGCGCTACGCTTAGGCCAAACAGCCAAAGAAAAATATGCATGAGGGGGCCTTAATAACCTTTGGTATTCTTTGCTACCCAGCGATATCCTTCGCTCAAGGTTTCTTTTTTCCAGAACGGTGCCTTCGATTTCAGATCTTCCATGACCCTACGATTAGCCTCGTACGCTGCTTTACGGTGAGATGACCAGACTACAATACAAACCAAGGTATCCCCTGGAAAAACCTCACCATAGCGATGTGCAATCGCAATATCTTCGATATCCCATTGTTCCATAGCATCTTGCGCAATCGCTGTCAGATGCTTTTCGGTCATACCTGAATAATGCTCTAAGACCATACTCTGGACATCGTCACCCTCGTTAAAATCACGCATAGTGCCAACAAACACATTAGTCGCACCCACCTTATGGCCGACTGCGGATTCAGCCATGGTGGATTGGGCCTGTTGGTAATTCTGCAGCCAAGACCAGGGGTCGAAAGGCTCTGCAAATAATTCAATAATCATGCTGTCTGCAAGGAAATGGACTGTGCTTAGTCTATTCTTTTTCACCAAACCCTGCATTAATCGATATAATCTATCGCTCTATCATCTTGCCCGTAGCCCTAGTTTTGCACGAGCGAATTTATAAGCCCTATTTGGCTTGGAGACGGTGTCCCTTCCATGATTGATCAAAAACGAGATTTCAAAGCACTTTCTATTGCCGTACTAACGGTGTCAGACAGCCGTGGTGAAGACCAGGATAAGTCTGGAAAATTACTAGTGGCACGGCTACAAAAGGCGGGCCATAACTTATATGAAAAGGCGATAAATCGTGATGATATTTATCAAATACGTGCAACGGTATCGCATTGGATCGCTGACCCTGCTGTCGATGTCATATTGACCACCGGTGGTACTGGAGTCACTGGGCGTGATGGCACACCTGAGGCGATCACACCGTTATTTGATAAAGAAATCCAAGGTTTTGGTGAAATGTTCCGCGTCTTATCGTTTGAATCGATCTCAACCTCTACCCTGCAATCAAGAACCACTGCTGGCGTTGCTAATGGTTGTTACCTGTTCTGTCTGCCGGGCTCTTCAGGTGCCTGTGCTGATGCTTGGGATAAACTAATCAACCAGCAATTAGATTACCGTCATCGCCCCTGCAATCTAGTCGAGCTGATGCCACGGCTGAAAGAAAAATAACCCCTCACAATAGTGACCCTATCGCAGACCGATAAAAAACTTATCTAAACTGTGGTCCTAATAAACCCTGCTAGCTGAAAAAACTTTCGGCCCAAGGCATGTCTGAGTTGATCGTTATAACCTAGATCTTTCATCGCAAGATGCATACAACGCAGCCATTGATCTCGCTCTTCAAAACCAATCTGTAAGTGCTGATGCCGCTGCCTGATCCATTCAGCAGACATGTAGTCTTCTCCAAATAAGGCTGGTCCACCGAACCATTGGCAGAGGTATCCTGCTAATTTTTTACGCGAACGCGTGAGATTACTAGGATGCATCACGAGTAACTTTGACAACTCTGCTTCACGTTGCATCACTAGATAGAATTGATCGGCTAGATTAAAGACCGCCGTTTGGCCACCGATTTGATCGAATAAACTGCTGTTGCTAGTGTCTTCAGCCACCGATGTAGGACATCTCGACTTTTTCTAAGACATGCTCTTCTGCCGTAGATTCTCCTGCACCACGAATCTCAGAATAACGATCACTACGCGCCTTCCACATATCTGCGATGACTGCATTGACGACCTCGTCATTTGCACCACCTCGCAATAGATGACGTAAGTCCGTACCGCGTGAAGCAAATAAACAACTATAAACACTACCCTTAGCAGATAATCGAACACGGCTACAATCACCACAGAAGGCTTCAGTCACCGAGGTAATCAAACCAAACTCGTTGCCACCATCGACATAACGCCAGCGTTTAGCGACTTCACCACGATAATTGGGGTCTAAAGGTTCCAACTCAAAATGCTCGCTAATTCTTTCGACGATTTCTTGCCCTGAAACCACTTGCTCGAGATTCCAGCCATTAGTCGTACCAACATCCATAAATTCGATAAATCGCAAAATCTGCTTACTATCTTTGAAGTACCGCGCCATCGGCACGATCTCTTCTTCGTTGACGCCTTTTTGTACGACCATGTTGACCTTGATGTTATCAAAGCCGGCACGCTCCGCATTGTCGATACCTTGTAATACCTTCTCGACTGATACATCCATATCATTCATCTGTCGGAAGCGTTGTTCATCAATCGCATCTAAACTGACAGTAATACGATCTAGGCCTGCATCACGTAGCTGCTCTGCACGTGGCAAGCTTAAGATGGAAGCATTAGTAGTCAAGGCAATGTCTTCTATACCGTCTATCTTAGCCAGCTCAGTGACCAAGACATCGAGGTTCTTACGCAGCAGTGGTTCACCACCGGTAAGACGTAACTTACGCACGCCCTGCGCAGCGAATAATCCAGCTAGACGGGTGATTTCTTCAAATGAGAGTAAGTCAGTACGCGGTAGAAATTGATATTTCGAATTGAAAACCTCTTTTGGCATACAATAGGTACAACGAAAATTGCAGCGATCGGTCACTGAAATTCTAAGATCGCGCATAGGCCGATCAAATTGGTCAACTGGATTCGTCATATCATTTACTATAGTCGTGCGATGGGCACTTTTTAACTCTTACTTTTTATCGTATGAATAGTAGTTTGCAACGAATTGGGTTTTTCGCTGGGCCACTAGGGGCAATAGCCCTATTTTTGGTCTTACCCGACCATTATGTCGATACCCAAAAAGCATTAACTCCTCTCTCTTTTGCCGCAAAAACAACACTTTGCGTCACGTTTTTAATGGCTTTGTGGTGGCTAACCGAGGCGATTGACCTCAGCGCTACTGCCTTATTGCCCATCGTTTTGTTTCCACTCTTGGGCATTAATGACATTAAAAGCACGACTGCTGCCTACGCCTCTCCTCTGATCTTCCTCTTTATGGGTGGCTTTTTAATCGCATTAGCTCTACAACGTTGGAAATTGGATGAGCGACTAGCCACAAAAGTATTACGCCTTTCTGGGACATCACCGAGAGCGATTATTGCGGCCTTTATGTTTTCCGCCGCGGTCTTAAGTGCCTTTATTTCAAACACTGCAACCACTGCCTTAATGCTACCCATAGGCCTCAGTATTATCGCCCTCTTCAGCAGTGAGACGCTGTCAAAGCATGAGGATACAGACACCCTACAGGCGCAAACCAACTTTGCTAAGTGTCTTATGCTGGGTCTGGCTTACGCTGCATCCATTGGAGGTACCACCACCTTAATCGGCACGGCACCTAACCTCTTCCTAGCCAGTTTTTTAAATGAAGGTATAGAGCCAACATTCCAGTTTGATATGAGTTTTAGTCAATGGACCTTGATGATGGCCCCTCTAGCCTTAATCTTTCTACCCATCATCTGGTTATTGCTCAGCTATGTCAGCTTTCCGATTGACAGCAGCAAACTTAAATTACAAAAAGACACGACCAATATAAAACTAGCTGCACTGAATCGCGGCCAGACCCTTACGCTGTCGATCTTCGCTTTAACTGTATTTTTATGGATCAGCCGTAGCTCATTACAGCAATGGTCATTACAAATCGCAGGAAACACCGTACAGCCACTAGCTGGCTTAAGCGATGCAGGCATTGCTATGTTGGCCGCCTGCCTACTATTCATCACGCCCGCTGATTTCAAACAACGTCGTTTTCTAATGGATTGGCCGACGGCGACTAAACTACCGTGGGGAATTTTCATCTTATTTGGAGGTGGCCTTGCACTAGCTAAAGCCATACAGCAAAACGGAGTGGCTAGCTTTATTGGCGCCCAAGCCAACCTCTTACCGGAATTACCAGAAGTCGTAATTCTAGTGATTATTTGCAGTGGCGTCGTATTCCTCACCGAGCTGACTTCGAACACGGCAACCACCGCTACCTTAATCCCCTTACTCGCGGGTATCGCCATAGGCCTAGGGATGCATCCACACTTACTAATCATTCCTGCCACACTGGCTGCCAGTTTCGCCTTTATGATGCCGATTGCGACACCTCCCAATGCCATTGTCTTTGGCTCTGGTCATCTACGTATAGGCGACATGGTTCGTGCAGGTCTGTGGTTAAACCTCATTGCCATTATTGTCATCACCAGTTATAGCTTGTGGGTGATTAAGCCTATGATGCAACTCTAAGCCGGAACGAGGTTCCTAATATGAGAAAGACCCCATTTATCGCATTGCTATTCCTAA
>DGKH01000080.1 GCA_002386945.1 Proteobacteria bacterium UBA4575 | reverse complement strand
AACTCTCACCTAGCCAGTGCTATCCGATCTGGACAGCCACTGATACAGATTTTCTAAAGGGACGCAGCAACATGAGTAGTCGATACAGCTTTACCTCAGAATCGGTTTCTGAAGGCCATCCAGATAAGATTTCAGACCAAGTCTCCGATGCGATCCTAGACGCCATCTTAGAGAAAGACCCGAATGCCAGAGTCGCCTGTGAAACTCTAGTTAAGACCGGCATGGTCATACTCGCAGGTGAAATTTCCACTAGCGCAAGAATCGATGTCGAGCCGATAGTCCGCAACGTTATCAATGAGATCGGCTACGACCATACCGAAAAGGGCTTTGACGGCCACACCTGTGCAGTCATTAATGCCCTAGGTGAGCAATCTATTGATATCGCACAGGGTGTCGATCGCGATACCGAGAAGAACCAAGGTGCCGGTGATCAGGGTCTGATGTTTGGCTACGCCAGCAACGAAACCGATGTCTTAATGCCGGCCCCGATTACCTATGCCCATCGCCTAGTGAAACGTCAGGCAGAATTACGCAAATCCGGTGAATTGTCTTGGCTACGTCCCGACGCCAAGAGCCAGATCACCTTTCGCTACGAAAACAACCAGCCGGTTAGCATTGATGCAGTCGTGCTATCAACACAACACAGCCCAGACACCAATCAGAAAGACCTGAAAGAAGCGGTCCTTGAACAAATCATCAAGCCTGTTTTAGACAAGGAATGGATTAATAAAGACACTCAGTTTCATATCAACCCGACCGGTAAATTCGTCATTGGCGGCCCAGTTGGCGACTGTGGTTTGACCGGACGTAAGATTATTGTCGACACCTATGGCGGTATGGCACGTCATGGCGGCGGCGCCTTCTCTGGCAAAGACCCAAGCAAGGTCGACCGTTCAGCCGCCTATGCCGGTCGTTATGTAGCAAAAAATATCGTTGCCGCAGGCCTCGCACAGCGTTGTGAAATTCAGGTGTCCTATGCAATCGGCGTCGCCAAGCCCACTTCTATTTCTATAAACACCTTCGGCACTGGTACCATAGGTGATGAAAAGTTAGAGGCGATAGTGAATGAGGTGTTTGATTTAAGCCCTTATGGCATCTTGAGTATGCTCGACCTAAACCGCCCTATCTATCGCAAGACGGCAAGTTACGGTCACTTTGGCCGTACCGAGCCCGAATTTAGTTGGGAAAAAACAGACAAAGTAGATGCACTACAACAGGCTTAGAGCTAAGCCCTAATGCCACCACCCGTAGAGAATTATAGATATGAATATTGAATCGCTGCACGACCATATGGAAGATTTTAAAGTTGCTGACCTATCGCTTGCCGATTGGGGTCGCAAAGAAATCGCCATCGCTGAAACTGAAATGCCTGGCTTGATGGCCTTGCGTACAAAGCATAGCGTAAACAAACCACTGCAAGGCGCCCGCATCCTAGGCTGCCTGCACATGACCATCCAAACAGCAGTACTAATCGAGACCCTGATTGAACTGGGTGCCGAAGTGCGTTGGTCTTCTTGCAATATTTTCTCAACACAAGATCACGCAGCGGCAGCAATGGCTGAAGCCGGTATTCCAGTATTTGCTTGGAAAGGCGAAACCGAAGAAGAATACGAGTGGTGTATAGAGCGCACCATCCATGCCCCTAAAGGTTGGAAGCCTAATCTCTTATTAGATGATGGCGGCGACCTAACTAAAGTCATGCATGACAAATACCCAGAGCTACTGGCTGACGTCAAAGGTGTTTCTGAGGAAACCACTACTGGCGTTATGCGTCTGTATGAAATGCTTGAAAAGAATGAGTTATTGATTCCAGCAATCAATGTCAACGATTCTGTCACCAAGTCAAAATTCGATAACCTATACGGCTGTCGTGAATCGCTGGTCGACGGTATCAAACGCGCCACTGATGTGATGATTGCTGGCAAGATTGCCATCGTCTGTGGTTACGGCGACGTCGGCAAAGGTTCGGCACAGTCCTTACGTGGTTTAGGTGCTACCGTCTGGGTCACTGAAATCGACCCTATCTGTGCACTGCAAGCTGCAATGGAAGGCTACCGTGTTGTCACTATGGATGATGCCTGTGGTGAAGCCGATATTTTTGTTACTGCTACCGGTAACTACAACGTCATTACCCATGACCATATGCTTGCAATGAAAAACCAGGCGATCGTTTGCAACATCGGTCACTTTGATAATGAGATTGATGTCGCCAGCCTTGAAAATTATGAATGGGATGAAATTAAACCACAGGTCGATCACGTGATCTTCCCTGATGGCAAACGCATCATCCTGCTAGCCAAAGGCCGCTTAGTAAACCTTGGTTGTGGTACTGGCCACCCAAGCTTTGTGATGTCTAACTCTTTCACTAACCAAGTCTTAGCGCAGCTAGAACTTTGGGAAAATGAAGAAAGTTATCAGAATCAGGTCTACATCCTACCGAAGCATCTGGATGAAGAAGTGGCACGCCTACACCTAGAACAGATTGGCGTGAAACTGACTGCCTTAAGTAAAGAGCAAGCAGACTACTTAGGCCTTGATGTTGCTGGCCCATACAAAGCCAACCACTACCGCTACTAAGCTTCCACCCTACTGAAATTGGCCTGTTGTGCGCATCTCTAGAATTTTCACGGCTGCAGAGTTGCGCGCAGAGACGGTCATTGAACTGAATGATGGTATCGCCAAATACGTTCGCGATGTACTGCGCCTAACCGTAGGCCACTCGATTATTGTCTTTAATGGTGACGGCAATGACTATCCAGGTGAACTGGTAGACGTGCAGAAAAAAACCGTACGCGTACAACTGCAGCAAGCGCAAACCAGCGACACAGAATCAGCCTTACAACTCCATCTATTGCAGCCTCTATGTGCAGGCGACAAGTTTGACCTGTGCCTACAAAAGGCGACTGAGCTTGGGGTCACACAGATCACACCCTTCATCAGTTCACGCGTTAACGTCAACCTACCAGCAAACCGTTTAGAGAAAAAAATGGCGCATTGGCAGGGTGTCATTCAAAGCGCTTGTGAACAGTCTGGCCGCGCTAAACTGCCACAACTCAATCAACCCATACCGTTTCAGCAAGCCTTACTCAACTGCCCCACCGACAACCTCAAGTTGATCGCCTCACCGACCGCTAATCGTGTGCATTCGCCGACACGGCCGGTACCGAGCATCAGCTGCCTGATTGGCCCTGAAGGTGGCTTTAGCCCAGATGAAGTTACGCTAGCTGAACAGCATGGCTTCCAGTCTATAAAAATGGGGCCACGCATCTTACGCCTAGAGACTGCTGTCATTTCATTACTCAGCCTACTTCAGGCACAACATGGCGACTTGAATCACTGCATTTAAACCGTCTCGGCACTTGCATCCAGTCACCACCAATGAGTACTCTGTATAGCATCTGCAGACAGATGTTAATCCACCGTTTAAAAGGCCCAGCATGACTATCAAACTTGGCATCATTATGGATCCGATCGAATCCATCAATGTACAAAAAGACAGTAGCTTTGCAATGCTGCTAGAGGCGCAAAATAGAGCCTATAGCTCATACTATATTCCGCCAGGCTCAATACACGTTCGCAATGGTGAGAGTCATTGCAGTGCTGCTCCCGTGGTGGTGCAGGACGATAACGATAACTGGTTTAAATTAGGCACTTGGGAAGAGCGGACACTGGCGAGCTTTGATGTCATCTTAATGCGCAAAGATCCACCCTTCGATATGGAATATGTCTATCTAACTTACGCCTTAGAGTTAGCGCAGACAGCGGGCAGCTTGATCGTTAACAATGCACATGCGCTGCGCAACCTAAACGAAAAATTCAGTATCAGTCAGTTCCCAGGGATCTGCGCCGAAACATTAATCAGCTCAAACATCCTGCGCTTACAATCTTTCATAGAGGAGATCGGCAGCATCGTCGTCAAACCCCTAGATGCTATGGGTGGTGCCTCTATCTTTAGAATCGAGCAAGAAGATCCGAACCGAAACACGATCCTCGAACAGATTACCGATTACGGCCGCCGCAGCATCATGGCGCAGGAATTTATAGCTGACATCAGCGCCGGTGATAAACGTATTTTATTGATCGATGGCGAACCCATCCCTTATGCACTGGCCCGCATTCCCTCCGCCTCTGATTTTCGCGGCAACCTAGCCGCTGGCGGTCATGCCAAAGGGATTGAGCTCAGCGAATCAGATCGACATATCTGCAAGGTGCTGAAACCACATTTACGTCAACATGGTATTTTATTCGCTGGTATTGATGTGATTGGTAATTATCTCACTGAGATCAATATCACTAGCCCAACCTGCATTCGTCAACTCGATCGTGCATTCGATCTCAATATTAGCGCCGAATTATTCAATGCCATTGCACGCAAACTTTCAGCCTAAATAGATGCATATGTAATGCCATGACAACTTTAACTGGCCAAAAAATACGCCCTATTGATCGCATCAGTTTCACCCTACTACTCGCTATTGCCTTACATGCCTTAGTCATATTGGGCTTCAGTTTCCAATTCATACAAGACCAGACAAAACGCAGTAGCACGATAGAGATCATCCTCAACCCAGTAGCTGATCAGCAACGCAATGAAGACGCTCTCTATCTTGCTAATAGCGATAACCAACAACAGCATGCGGTAACACAGAGCAGTATTCAGTTAAGTCAATCCCAACAAGAACAATCGCCTACAGCAGCCAATAAAAACCCTAGCAACACATTTCAACTACAAACCAAGAGTGATGAGCAATCCCAACAAACAGCTATCACTAAAGAAACTGAACAGATAAGTGAACAGACTCAGGCGCAAGATATCAACACACTGATGTCAGAGCTAAACCACGCCAAACTCGCTTATGCACAACGCCCGAAATTGCATTTTTTTGATAGCGTCAGTAGCAAATCGGCATTAGAGGCAGACTATGTGCGCCTTTGGGTAGAACGCGTTGAACAACAAGGTAATCTGTATTACCCCTTGCATGCCATCGAACAAAGCTTCAGCGGCATACTCATTATGAGTGTCGTGATTGC
>DGKH01000026.1:25420-32044 GCA_002386945.1 Proteobacteria bacterium UBA4575 | reverse complement strand
TTTAGGCAGGCGATCGGTAATCGCATTTACGGCTGTGATGACTGTCAATTAGCCTGTCCCTGGAATAGCTTTGCGCAAACCTCAGAATTAGCCGACTTTGCCGCACGTCAGCAGTTGGATTCATCCCGCTTAGTCGATCTATTTGCCTGGAGTGAAGCCGATTTTCTAAAAAATACAGAAGGGTCTGCCATGCGTCGCATTGGGCATGAACAATGGCTGAGAAATATCGCGGTAGCACTGGGTAATGCGACCAGTAGTGAAGAGGTCATGCAGGCCTTGCAAGCGCGTTTAGACTATCCAAGTGCGATGGTGCAGGAACATATCAGTTGGGCAATGGCTCAACATCAAGCAACCAATGTGCAGTGCTAGGTCTTTTGCCAGCTTAAAATATGATTGTTCGCTGGCAGTGCCCAGCAGGCTGCCGCAATTAATCCGTGTTTGAGAGCGAGCTGATCGAGTTTATTTTTATCACGCAGCCCTGAATGCGGGTCTTGCTGGCGTAGAAATTGATCAAAGGCCTGATTACTTTGGCTGCTGAACTGGTCATCAAAACTAAATGGGCCATAGAGATAAAAACAAGCGCCGTGGTCGAGTGCTGTGCCTAAACCTCTAAACAGGTCTTCAATCTCTGGCCAATGCATGATGTGCGCAATATTGGCGGCATAGGCGGCATCATAAATCTGCTTAGGCCAGTCTTGGCTGACATCTAAAACAAAAGCAGGCGGCGTATTATTGAGGCCGGCTGAGTCCAACCAGAGCTGAATGCCTGCTATATGGTCGCGTTGATCGCTGCAATGCCAGCTTAGATGAGGCAACAGCTTGCTGAAATGTACGGCATGTTGGCCAGTACCACTGCCGATCTCAATGACATGATTAGCGTTGGCTAATTCAGCTGATAAGACTGTAGCGATGGCTTCTTTGTTTTCATCGGCAGCAGCGGCGAATGGTTTTTTCATGGTAACTGGATGAGCACTAAGTGTTAATCACTGCGCTTCATTAGATAGGTGAGTAGAGCTGCAGTAGAGCCATCAAACTCATTACTTATCGATTCGATTTGTAGGCTGTGTAATATCTTATCGCCTAATGTTTTGCCGAGTTCCACACCCATTTGATCAAAGGAATTGATGTTCCAGATAACACCTTGAACGAAGACTTTATGTTCATATAGAGCCAATAAACTACCGAGGCTGAAGGGTGTGAGTCGATCGAACAGTAAGGTGTTGCTTGGGCGGTTGCCGCTAAAACTAATAGCCGGTGCAAGCATATCAATGCGCTCGGCGTTTTGTGCTCGTAGCATGGCAGTGCTTTCTTCTAAGGTGCGGCCGGTCATCATGGCCTGCGACTGAGCTAGCATGTTAGACAGCAGAATATGGTGATGCTCTTGGCTATAGGTGGTTTGGCGAAAGCCAATAAAGTCACAAGGAACAGTGGTGGTGCCTTGATGTAGTAATTGGTGGAAAGCATGTTGCCCATTAGTGCCGGCCTCACCAAAAAGAATAGGGGCAGTTTGATGTGTGCATGGCTGACCCTGACGATCTATGTCCTTACCATTACTTTCCATATCAAGTTGTTGCAGGTAACGCGGTAGACTGCGTAAACGATTGTCATAAGGTAGAACAGCATAGGCTGGGAGATTTAAGAAATTTCGATTCCAAATACCGATTAGCGCCATTAATACGGGTACATTTTTGTTGAAATCTCGATTCTTGAAATGCTCATCCATGGCATAGGCACCGGCCAATAATTGACGAAAATGATCCATACCTAGAAGTAGGGCTAAGGGTAGGCCAACAGTACTCCAGAGCGAATAACGGCCTCCTACCCAATCCCACATGCTGAGAATGTTGTTAGCAGTTATACCTGCCTTAAGCGCAAGTTCAGTATTTGCTGTAATGCCTACAAATTGTTTCTGTATGGCTGAGTGATCGCCGGTTTTTTCTAGTAACCAGCGCATACAGCTATGCATATTCGTGCTGGTTTCTTGTGTGGTAAAACTTTTTGAGATGACAATGAAGAGTGTTTCTGTTGGCTCAATCAAGTCTAAGACTTCATGCATCTCATGTGCATCAACATTACTAATGTAGTGCACGCGAACATCTTTTTGTGCGTAGGTCTGTAAGGCTTCACAGGCAAGCTTAGGGCCAAGGTAGGAGCCGCCGATACCAATAACAACAACTTCCCTCAGTGGTTTATCACTGCTACCCAACCATTTTTTTTGACTGAAACGCTCAACCATTTGTTGCATGCGTTTTAGTTCATGTGTAACTAATGCTTGCTTGGGGTTTGGTTTATTGTCACGTAATGCTGTGTGTAAGACTTCGCGTTGTTCAGTGTGATTGATGTGATCGCCACTGAAGAGGCGTTCGCGCCAGTGCTCTAATTTTTTTTCAGAGGCGAGGGCGAATAACTTATCGAGGGTGACTTGATTGAGACGATTCTTGGAGTAGTCCAAGAGGCCGCCTTCAAATTCCACATGGAACTGTTGGAACCGATCTGTTTGGCTAGCGAAAAGATCGCGTAGCTGATGATTCTGAATATCCCCTAGGTGTGTATTAAGGGCTTTCCACGCGACTGTGGTCATAGGGTTTGAGTGTAAAGTTAGAAATAAAAAAACGGGCCTGGAGCCCGTTTTTTATTGAACTAAACCCTATCGGTAGATAGTGCCGTTCTTAAGGTGTTTGAATATGTTTAACTGGGCCGCCAAGTTAATCACTACGGCTAGGACAACACATCCGATTACAAGCCATGCCATATCTATACTCCATAATATATTCTTGATAACGGCCGTTAGTATACACCAGAAAATGGTTCTGCAACCCTTTCAGATGGTCAGTTTGGCTAAATATTAAGATTGGGCTGGTAGTTCAAACAGGATGTTATCGATTAATCGCACCTTGCCTAGTTGCACGGCGGCTAGCACGATGGCTTGGGTGGTTTCACTTCGAATGGCTTGTAAGTCAGCCGCATCTCTGAGATCGAGGTACTCGACCTTGAGTGAGGCTTGGTTTAATCGCGTTATAGACTGGTCAAGCAGAGTTGGCAGATTATCTGTTAGTCGTTGTTGCTCAGCCTGCTGAGCAATACCCTTCAGCGTAGCGTAGAGCATACAAGCAAGGCGACGTTCTTCAGTAGATAAATGTGCATTACGTGAGCTCAAGGCTAAGCCATCTTCTGTCCGCACGGTATCCAGCGCCTGTATCTGGATATTGAAGTTCAGCTCGGAGCTTAGGCGTTGAATAATCAGGAGCTGCTGATAGTCCTTGCGGCCAAACACGGCGATATCGGGCTCTATTAGATTAAACAGTTTGCTCACAACCGTAGCGACGCCATCAAAGTGTCCGGGTCTGTGTGCGCCACAAAATTCATCACCTAATAGCGGGATATGGATCTTGGGGGCAAGCTCCAAGCCTAATGGGTATAACAAATCCACGGTGGGTTTGAATATAGCGCCAACTCCAAGTGATGAGAGTTGCTGTAAATCTGAGGCAATACTACTGGGATAGCGTTTCAAGTCGTCGGCATTATCAAACTGCAATGGATTGACGAAGATACTCACTATGACATGGTCAGCCTGTGTCTTGGCATGCTCAACCAGGGCCAAATGTCCGTCATGTAGATGTCCCATGGTCGGGACTAACGCAATACTTTTCTGGTTACGACGCCATTGTCGAATTTGGGCGCGTAAGGGACGCGTTTGTTCAATAATATTCATACTAGGGTCTTTGCTTTAGCTGGGGAAGTCGCCAGATTTCACTTCAGCGACATAGTCTTGCACCGCTGTTTGAATGCCACCTTTTGTTAAATAGTTTTTTGCAAAGCTGGGTGTTTTCCCAGGTGTAATACCAAGGATATCCTGTAGTACTAGAATTTGGCCATCACAATCCTTGCCTGCGCCGATACCGATTACTGGGATCGAGACTGTTTGCTGAATCTTGGCGGCCAATGTATGCGTAATGCATTCAACGAGGAGTAAGTCGGCACCTGCTTTTTCTAAACTGATGGCATCTTGTAGGATTTGCTCGGCCGATTCACTATCTTGGCCCTGACGTTGATAGCCACCTAACTTATGGATGTATTGTGGACGTAGACCAAGGTGGGCGCAGACCGGGATGCCACAGGCACTCATCTCTGCTACGATTTCACTTTGACGTTCAGTTGCTTCCAATTTCACCATCTGTGCGCCGCCTTCTTGCATTAGGCGGGTGGCATTAAATAGGGCTTGATCGATATTGCTGTAACTCATAAAGGGCATATCAACCAGTACCAACGCACGTTTGCTTATCGAACTCACGCAAGCGCTGTGATAAATCATGTCTTCCATGCTGACCGAGACCGTTGAATCATGGCCTTGGATGACCATACCTAGGGAATCACCAACAAGGATGATATCGACACCCGCCTGATCAAGTACCTGCGCAAAGCTGGCATCATAGGCTGTCAAACAGGCAATTTTCTCACCACGTTTACTCATTGCGCATAATTCACTTACGCCGAGACCGTATTCTGCTTGCAGACTCATGCTTATTAGCTCGCGAAGGGTAGCGGATTAAAGTAATGCCGACCGCTAGTAGTATTTAGGATTTGTGTCTTGAGTTGCTCATAGTCACCTTCATTGTTAATAAAATCAATGTCAGCGGCATTGACGACTAAGAGAGGGGCTGCCGAATAGTGGTGAAAAAAGTTGGCATAAGCCTCATTTAGGCGTTCTAGATAAGTAGGTTCGATATGGCGCTCTATGTGACGTCCACGTTTTTTGATGCGCTCCATTAGGATATTCACCGGTGCTTGTAGATAGACCACTAGATCGGGGGTTGGTGCATCGATAATCAGGTGTTCAAACACTTGCTGGTAAAGATCATATTCAATTGGTGAGAGCGTAACTTGAGCGAATAGCTGGTCTTTCTCCAATAGATAGTCAGCTACCTTAGTATGATTGAAGATGCTGCTCTGGCGTAAGCCCTGCATTTGCTTGGTGCGTTGTATCAAGAAGAACAGCTGCGCCGATAGCGCCGCTTCACTGGGACGTTGATAGAACTGGTCAAGGAATGGGTTTTCTTCTATTTCTTCACGTACTAATTCTGCTTCAAAGTCGAGTGCGATACGTGAGGCCAGACTTGATTTCCCGACACCTATCGGTCCCTCTATAACAACGAAATCTGGCAGTGTTGAACCCATAATATTTTTCTTTTCGGCTATTCTTCTAGTAACGCCAATCCATTGGCATAGCATTTTTGAGATAGGCGATCGACTCTACCTACACCAGCGATGATGAGGTTTTTATCTATTTCTTGCAATGGGTAGAGTACGAATTCGCGCAGACGTACACCTGGATGGGGGACATTTAGGCGCGTGCTATTAATTTTCTTGTTGCCGAAGCTGAGGATATCTAAATCTAATGTGCGTGGCCCCCAATGTTCACCTAAACGTTCGCGACCATGCTGGTTTTCAATCGACTGCAGATGGTTAAGCAGTTCTTCAGCCTCTAAATGTGTCTTGATGCTGGCGACGGCATTGACGTAAACCGGTTGGTCAGGTGGGCCCATCGGTCGACTCAGATAAAGTCCAGAATGCTGCTGCAAATCACTTTCAGGGAGTAAGGCTAATTCACGTAATGCAATGGCAATCTGGGTGATAGGATTTTGTAAATTACTACCTAATCCAATGTAAGCAAGTGTCCGGTAATTCTTTTTCATATTGATTTTAACGAGTCGATCTATTCAGATTTGATGTTTTTCTGATTACTTTTAGATGCCTTGGATTTTGACTTAGGCTCTCGTCTAGGCTCTGGACGTTGTTCAATCATTAATTGCTTTTCCGCAGCGTCACATTTCTGGATATCAGTCCACCAGTCCGCTTCAGCTTGAGTGACTTCACCAAGCAGTGAGCGTAGGCACATGAAATCATAAGCGGCACGAAAGCGAGGATGAGCGATAAAGTCAGGGATCTGACGACCACGGATGCGATCAAAGCGACTCTGGAATTTCCATATCTCACAAATGGTGATAGCAAATCGTTTTGGAATGGTCGTATGGCTGGCTTGACGAAAAATCGTATTTCGTCCTGCATCCCAGAGACTTTCTGGGCTGATCTTGCCATTGTGAGTACGTTGGGTCACGGCATGTTGGAATGGACGCCACAGTAAGACAGCAAAGATGAAGGCTGGGTTGACGCTTTTACCGATATTGATGCGTGAATCCGTACTGCCTAAGGCGCCGACAATAAAATCTTGTAACTGCGGGTCATGGCTCAACTCTTTGTCTGTCATCGGGAACAGTTGTTGAAACAGGCCATAGTGTTTTAACTCATGAAAACAATTTACGGCGTGGCCACTATGAAAGAGTTTGATGGTCTCATCGAATAGTCGAGCAGAAGAAATATCATTCAGTAAATGTGTGCACTCAGCGATAGGCGCTGCAGTGTCTTCTTCAATCTCTAACCCTAGTTTTGCGCGGAAACGCATGGCGCGTAGCATGCGTACCGGATCTTCTCGGTAACGCGTGGCTGGATCTCCAATCATACGCAAGTAGCGGTTCTTTACCGCATCCATACCTGAGCAGAAATCTAACACTGCGGACTCAGCTAAGTCGTAGTAGAGCGCATTGATCGAGAAATCACGCCTTAAAG
>DGKH01000026.1:24923-25262 GCA_002386945.1 Proteobacteria bacterium UBA4575 | reverse complement strand
CTGCGATCAAATAGGCTGCGTACTTCTTCCGGTGTTGCATTGGTTGCAATATCAAAATCTTTTGGCGTGATATTGAGTAAGAGGTCACGCACACAGCCGCCGACTAGATAGGCTTGATATCCTTTATCAGTCAGGGTGTTGACGACACGCTTTGCGTGCTTACAGATCTTCTGTTCGTCGATGTTGTGCTCTTGCGCGAGGGTTTTTTTGGGCAAGGTTGATTGCTGTATGTTTGTATTCACCTCGACATTATAGGTGACTGTAGCTGTGAATAGCACTAAAGCTGTTCAGAGTTGGTGAAAATATCAGTAGGAAAAGGGTCTACTGCTGCATATATAG
>DGKH01000026.1:9437-24836 GCA_002386945.1 Proteobacteria bacterium UBA4575 | reverse complement strand
TCATGTTCACTGATATCAAGGCCATTAGTTTCAGACTCTTGATCAATACGTAAGCCGCAAATTAAATCGGCTGCCTTGAGACAAATGAAGCTGGCAACAGCAGTCCATATAATGACTACACCCACTGCTTTGATCTGAATCATGACTTGATCAGAAATACTGACTCCTTCGGCTAGGCCGACTCCTCCAAATTGACTGGCTACAAACACACCGGTCAGGATGGTGCCAATGATGCCGCCAACCCCGTGGACTGGGAATACATCTAGGGAATCGTCAATCTTCAAGGTGCGCTTGATAAAGTTGGTAGCGCCAAAGCAGATAATACCGGCACTGATACCAATAATGATCGCGCCCATAGGGCCAACAAAGCCTGAAGCAGGTGTGATACTGCCTAAGCCTGCGACCATGCCAGTGACGATGCCTAATACGCTAGGTTTGCCGTATTTGATCCACTCTAAGAACATCCAAGTGAGTGAGGCTAGAGCAGCACTGATGTGTGTTACTAGGATGGCCATGCCGGCATCACCGTTAGCAGCGAGTGCGCTACCACCGTTGAAGCCAAACCAACCAACCCAGAGCATGCCTGCACCGGTAACCGTCATGGTTAGGTTATGTGGAGGTAAAGGTGTGGTTGGGAAACCATGGCGGTTACCAACCATGATGGCAGCAACTAGTGCGCCTACACCTGCGGTGATATGTACGACTAGGCCGCCGGCGAAGTCCATTGCACCCATATCGCTTAACCAACCACCACCCCAGACCCAATGACAGACTGGGAAGTAGACTAAGAACATCCAGAAGACAGTAAACCAAAGCATCGCTGAAAAACGCATGCGTTCAGCAAATGCACCGACGATCAGTGCTGGTGTAATGATTGCGAAGGTCATCTGAAACATGATAAAAACAGTTTCAGGGATGTTGCCAGATAAGCTGTCACGGGTGACGTTGGCTAACATGGCGTTACTATTGCCACCGAGCCAAGCATTCATGCTGCCGCCGTCACTAAAGCTTAGGCTGTAACCTAGGATGAGCCATAAAATAGAGGCAACACAGGTAATAGCAAAACACTGCATTAGGACAGAAAGCACGTTTTTACTGCGTACTAGGCCGGCATAAAATAGAGCTAGCCCCGGAATAGTCATAAATAAGACTAAGGCAGTTGAAGTGAGTATCCAAGAGGTGTCAGCGCCATTAAGCTCATCGGCTATCGCTAGGCCAGGGAGCATAATGCTGGCGAAAGCTAGGGATAAGAAGATAGTAATCTT
The DNA here is from genome assembly GCA_002386945.1 of Proteobacteria bacterium UBA4575. GTDB lineage: Bacteria > Pseudomonadota > Gammaproteobacteria > UBA4575 > UBA4575 > UBA4575. The sequence goes on along the minus strand of DGKH01000026.1, from coordinate 23,571 downwards.
TTTCACGTTTAGTCCTTTAAATTTTTAGAGGGCGTCCTTGCCGGTCTCACCCGTACGAATACGGATAACTTGTTCAATTGGGGTGACAAATATTTTGCCATCACCGATCTTGCCGTTATTGGCAACACGAGCGATTGTTGATACCACTGTTTCTAAATCTTCATCGCTGACAGCGATTTCGATTTTAATCTTCGGTAGAAAATCGACTATGTATTCTGCACCACGATAGAGTTCGGTATGGCCTTTTTGTCGACCAAATCCTTTTACTTCAGTGATGGTTAAGCCGTGAACCCCTTGCTCTGTTAATGCTTCGCGGACTTCATCTAACTTGAATGGTTTTATAATTGCGGTAACTAACTTCATTGTTATTATCTCCAAGGATTATGCTGGATCGGTGCAAGTATGCCATCTGATAGGGCGATTGGCACCTTTGGTGAACAATATGCGTCAGGATAGTGCGGAGTTATAGATATTTAGATTGCGTTACCAAGCATCTAATTTGCTTTGACTGCACGAAATAATCCACGGACAGGGGCAGGGTGACCTTCGATAGTCTTGCTGTGGTCGTTGGGGTCTAGAAAATTTTCTAATGAATAGCTCGTCATCCATGCACTAGCCCGCTGCTCATCTAAGCTGGTTGTGGTTTGATCTAAGCATTCTACATCTTCAAAGCCAGCACTCTGGAGCTGATGTTGGATAAAACTGGGGCTAGCAATACTCCATACATTACGCATGCCGGCATAGCGATCTTCTGGCACCAGCTCACAATGCTCTTCAGTCTCTAAGATTAATGTCTCTAGGTAGAGTGTGCCGCCAGCTTGTAGGCGATCATGCAGTTGGCTTAGATGTTCTTGTGGTTGACGTCGATGGTAGAGCACACCAAAAGAAAGCACATGATCAAAGTTGTTCAGACCAGCCGGTAGCTGTTCAAAAGGTAGCGGTAAGAGGTGAGTGTTAGGCCTTTGCTTAAGTGTCTGAATGATGGCTTGGAACTGGGCTAAGAAGACTAAGCCAGGGTCCACGCCAATGACTTGTTCGGCACCAGCACCCAACATACGCAACATGTAATATCCATTGCCACAGCCGACATCTAAAACACGTTTGCCATGCATATCGCCAAGATGCTTTTCAAAACGACTCCATTTTTGTTGGCACTGCCATTCACTATCGATAGCAATACCACAATAATTGAATGGGCCTTTACGCCATGGTGATAAGGTCTTTAAAGCATTCAGGATATCGGCCAACTGCTCTGGGTCTAAGTCATCTGAATGACCGACTTGAGCGGCGTCTTTAGTGAAGTCAAAGTCTGCACTGATAGCCTTAGGTAAACTATCAACGGCGGCCAACCACTTATTGAAATAGCCATGAGAGGGATGAGCAAAGACGGCCTCTAGCTGTTCTGTTAATTCACTCTGCCATGCTGTCGCAGTGAGACCAGTATCGAGCAAGTCACTGTAATGCTCTAACTTCATTTGATCGCCAGTATTGAAACAAAGCTTAGGCACTGGAACCAAACTTGCACTTGACGGAACCCAGCCTGATGTAGGCGTTGTTCATGTGTAGCTAGAGACTCTCGTAATAAGACATTTTCTAAGGCCTTACGTTTTTGACTGATCTCAAGATCGCTATATAGGTTTGCACGCTTAAAGTTCTCATGCAGTTCACGAAATAATTGGTCATCGGCAGGCTCTGCCAATTCAATTTTTTCTGTCAGAATGCAGGCGCCACCAGTGTTTAGACCCTGATAAAGTTGTTTGATGATGTCGTCTCGTTCTGCAATTGGGATGAACTGTAAGGTCAGGTTTAAGACGATCACCGCGGCGTCTTCGATCGGGATGTCTTGTAGCTTGGCTGTTTTGGTCTCTATCCATTCCTCAGCCCCGGCGGCAGCAATACGGCTACGGCAGGCATCAATCATGGCTGCTGCGCTATCGACTGCAATGATTTTTCTTTTGTCCTCTTTTAATGCCTGGAAGATCGCAAGAGAGGCTGCCCCATGAGAACAGCCTAAGTCATAAGCCCGACCACCTGGGGTTAAGAAATGGGCTGCAATGGGGCCAATATTGGCAATCAAAGTGCGATAGCCAGGCACCGAACGTTCGACCATATCATCGAAGGCAGCGCTCACGGTTTGATCGAAGCAAAAGTCTTCGATGGTTTTTACAGGTTGTCGGTAAATTTCGTCTTTTGGCATTTTCTAACTGCGGCTAAAGGTGGCCGTATCGATCATTTAATAGTCTGCTGAGTATAGCCTTGTTTGCTTCATTCTGCTGACTGACAAGCAGTAGCGAAGGTCCATCATTGTTTGATCAATATTGTATGATGGGGTTATTGAGCCATTATCATGGCCTAGCTAAATACGGTGGCCACAGTGAATAACAATAATACGACTGAGAAGATGCAAGAGCTGTTAACGATCATGCGTCGGCTGCGTGACCCTGAAAACGGCTGCCCATGGGATCAGCAGCAAAGCTTTAAGACTATCGTACCTTATACGGTAGAAGAAGCGCATGAAGTAGCAGATGCCATATTGCGCAATGATATGCCCGGGCTGTGTGATGAGCTTGGTGATCTTTTGCTGCAAGTGGTCTATCACGCGCAAATGGCCGAAGAGATTGAGGCGTTTTGCTTTGAGGATGTAGTCGCAGCAATCAGTGCCAAGATGCGACGGCGACATCCACATGTGTTTGGTTCGGAGTCGGAATTGGCCGCTGGTAAGCCTGACTGGGAGCAGATGAAAACAGCAGAGCGCAAGCTACAAAGTGATGCATCTCATAGTGCGCAAGATGAATCCGCATTAGCAGGTGTTGGCGTCGGCCAGGGCCCCTGGGTGGTTGCGCGCAAGCTGCAGAAGAAGGCGTCAAAGGTTAACTTTGACTGGCCAGATGCCAAAGGTGTATTACTGAAAGTGCATGAAGAACTGGGTGAGATTGAAGAGGCCATGTTGCAGCTTGAACAGACACCCAGTGTCGCCTCTGAAGCGGCAGTTGAAGATGAGCTAGGCGATCTGTTTTTTAGTGTAGTTAATCTTTCACGGCATCTGAAATTAGACAGTGGTAATGCCTTACAAAAAGCGAACCAAAAATTTGAAACTCGCTTTCGTTGCATGGAGCAACAGATCAAGTCGGAAGGGCTGCAGGTATCTGCACTGTCGGTAGATGAGCTGGAACGACGTTGGCAACAGGCCAAGCGAGAAACACAAACCTAAATGCTAGAGTCAGTTAGGGTTTACGGCCCTTGAAAACGCATCGAGTAATCGATGGCGCGAATATGCTTGGTCAGTGCGCCAGACGAAATATAGTCCACCTGTAAAGCAGATAGGTGGGCTATTTGATCCCCTTCGATATTGCCCGAGACCTCTAATTCAATTTCACCATTAGCCAGAACAACTGCCTGTTCGACCTGTTCGTAACTGAAGTTATCCAGTAAGGCACGATCGGCACCTGCACTCATTGCCTGACGTAACTCATCAATATTCTCGACTTCCACTTCAATACTGCGATCACTGTGTAAGGTGCGTGCTTGAGATACCGCTTGAGTAATCGAGCCGCAGGCTGCGATATGGTTCTCTTTGATTAGATAGGCGTCGAATAGGCCAATGCGGTGATTCATACCACCACCGCATAGCACGGCATATTTTTGTGCTCGACGTAACCCAGGGATGGTTTTACGTGTGTCTAAGAGTTTAGTACGACTATTGGTAGCGATCTGTTGCATGAATTCATGTGTCACTGTCGCTGTTGCCGACAGAGTCTGTAGGAAATTCAGTGCGGTACGTTCTGCGCTAAGTAAGGCGTGTGCCGGTCCGTGTAAGTGACAGACCACATCATTAGCAGCTAGCAGATCACCATCATGGTGATGCCAGTCGATGATGATGCTGCTATCTACTTGTTGGAAACTTTCTACAAACCAAGCTTGACCACAAAGTATGGCTGTTTCACGGCTAATGATCTTGGCTTGAATAGGCTCGTTTGAGCAGAGGGCAGCAGTGATGTCACCACTGCCCACGTCTTCTGCTAAGGCTTGCGTCACCGCGAGTATAATCTCTTTTTTTTCGATGACCTTAGACATAGAGATAGTTAGTTTTTTCCATTGGAGGCTAAGTATTCCTTAGTCACTGCAAAAATTACTGGGCTTAGTAAGGCTAGGGCGATCAAGTTCGGCAGAGCCATAAAGCCATTCATGACATCGGCTAAGACCCAAATTAGATTGACCTTGAGGAATGCGCCCATAAAAATCGCCACAATCCAGAGTATGCGGTAAGGCAGAATGATGCCTTTACCAAATAGATAGCTAGCGCAGCGCTCACCGTAGTAGCTCCAGCCCAAGATAGTGGTGAAGGCAAAGATAACCAAGCCAAAGGTGATGATGTATTCGCCAAAGGGTAGGAGGTTGCCGTAGGCCATACTAGATAAGCTAGCGCCGGTTTCACCGCTGGTCCAGACGCCACTAATGATAATAACTAAGGCGGTCATGGTGCAGATAACGAGTGTATCGATGAAGGTGCCCAGCATAGCAATCAAACCCTGACGTACGGGGCTGTTTGTCTGTGCTGCTGCATGTGCTATCGGTGCGCTACCGAGGCCGGCCTCATTCGAGAAGATACCACGTGCAATTCCCATTTGAATGCCCATCATGACGGCAGCACCAGCAAAGCCACCAGTTGCGGCAGTGCCGTTAAAGGCACTATCAACGATCATGGCGAGGGCAGTCGGCACCTCGGAAAAATTTGAAATAATAATCAGCAACGAGCCAGCGATATAAATTAAGGCCATAAATGGCACTAATTTACCGGCGACTATGCCGAGTCGTTTGATGCCACCTAAGATAACCAGCGCGGTTAAGACAGCGATGATACCGCCAGTGAGGTGATGCTCGACCTGGAAGTTGCTGTACATAGCGGCCGCTACGGAATTGGACTGCACCATGTTGCCAATGCCAAAAGCTGCAATCGTGCCAAACAAGGCAAATAAGAAGGCTAACCAGCCCCAACCTGCACCTAGGCCATTTTTGATGTAATACATTGGGCCACCAACATACTGACCATTGTCATCGGTTTCACGGTACTTAACGGCGAGCACTGCTTCACCATACTTGGTTGCCATACCTACTAAGGCGGTGATCCACATCCAAAAGATAGCCCCTGGCCCACCGATGAAAATAGCGGTAGCCACACCCGCAATATTACCGGTGCCGACAGTGGCGGACATGGCGGTCATTAGGGCATTAAAGGGAGAGATTTCACCATCACCAGTCGCCTTGCGGCTAGCGATTAATTGACGGAAGGCGTAAGGGATTCTGCGCCAAGGCAGAAGCTTTAGGCCCAGTGATAGATAGATGCCAACGCCTAGCAGTAGGACTAGCGTAAAGGGACCCCAGATGAAAGAACTAAGGGTGTTGAGTAGTGCCATGAATGCTTCCATTACTATCTCCAAGTGTGTTCTTTATAGGCGAACTTTTTATTCTTCTTTTTGCAGCATGCCGGAGCCGGCTATGCAAAATCAAGTTGAAGAGGTTTTTTCATCTTATTGGATGCGACGGCTAATGGATTTTCGATCTGTTGTGATAGATGTTGCTATGGCTGTTTATTGCGCCAACAAGAGGAATTCAATCAAGGCTTTTTGAGCATGTAGGCGATTACCGGCTTCATCCCAAACGACGCTTTGAGGGCCTTCTAACACCTCAGTGCTGACCTCTTCATCGCGATGGGCAGGCAGGCAATGCATAAACAAGGCATCGCTATTCGCTTGTTGCATTAGGTGACTATTTACTTGGAATTTGCTGAAGGCTTTTTCGCGTAATTTTTGTTCTTCTTCCTGTCCCATGCTCGCCCATACGTCGGTGACGATGAGGTCTGCATTGCGTGCAGCTTCTTCTGCATTATGGAAGATCTCGACCTGTGTGCCAGCTGAGGCGACTATGGTGCTGTCTGGCGAATAGCCTTCCGGACAGCCAATGTTAAGTTTAAAGCCCAGCTGTTTGGCGGCATTGATATACGAGTGGCACATATTATTACCATCACCTATCCAGGTGACAGTAGCACCCGCGATAGAGCCGCGATATTGATACCAGGTCTGCATGTCTGCCAATAATTGGCAGGGGTGATAGAGGTCGGTCAAACCATTGATTACCGGGATGTCTGAGTTTGCCGCATAGCGTTCTACCGTGGCGTGCTCAAAGGTACGAATCATAACGATATCGACCATGCGTGAGAGGACACGAGCGGTATCTTCTACTGGTTCGCCACGTCCCAATTGGGTGTCTTTAGATGAAAGGAACAGGGCATGGCCACCGAACTGCGCCATACCGGTCTCGAAAGAAACCCGGGTGCGAGTGGATGACTTGTCAAATAACATGGCCAGCGTTTTATTTGTAAAAGGTGCGTAGAGCTCATTCTTTAACTGTAGCGCTTTGAGCTCACAGGCGCGTTCAATCACACCCTGTAATTCAGCTGGGCTTAAATCGAGTAGAGTAAGAAAATGTCTGGCCATAATTAATTAGATTGGCGTTCGGCAAAGATCTCGACACAGCGAGTCACACCTTCGGCAATCAGTTCCACTTGTTCGTTATCGATAATCAACGGTGGTAATAGGCGAATCACGTTGCCTGCCGTAACGTTGAGTAGGAGTTTTTGTTCTAGAGCAATATCTACAATCTCAGCACAGGGCTGAGTTAACTCTATGCCAAGCATCATGCCTTGTCCTCGGATATTGTGACATAGGGGATGCTGACTTAAACGCTGTTTTAAGGTATTTAGTAACAGCTCAGATGTCTTTGTAACATGGCTTAGAAGCTGCTGCTGTTCGATCGTATCGAGTACGGCTAAACCGGCGGCACAGGCTAAAGGATTGCCACCAAAGGTGCTGCCATGATTGCCGGGTTTGAATAAGTCGTTAGCCTTAGTTCTAGTAAGGCAGGCACCAATAGGTACGCCATTACCTAAACCTTTGGCCGTTGTCATAACGTCTGGCAGGATATTGGCCTGTTGATAGCCATACCAAGTACCTGTGCGTCCATTACCGGTTTGCACTTCATCAATCATCAGCAATAAATCATAGTCATCACAGATGGCGCGTAGCTGTGGCAGAAAGTCAGGTGATGGGATATGTATGCCACCTTCACCTTGAATCGGCTCGACCAAAATGGCACTCAGTTGTTTGTGTTGCGCGCAGAGCTGACGTATCGCACCAATATTATCGTAGTGCGCTCGTATGAAGCCTGGTACTAGGGGTTCAAAGCCAGCGTGTGCAGCTCGGTTTCCAGTGGCCGTTAAGGTGGCCATGGTGCGGCCGTGAAAACTGTTTTCGAATACTAGAGTATGCGGTTGCTGGATGCCCTTTCTATGGCCATGCATACGCGCAAGCTTGATAGCAGCTTCATTCGCTTCGGCACCAGAATTACAGAAGAAAACCTTCTCCATGCCACTGATCTCACAGAGGCGTATGCCGAGTTGTTCTTGTTTTTGAATGCGATAAATATTTGATGTGTGCACCAGTTTTTGCGCCTGTTCACTAAGCGCTGTGGCCACCGCTGGGTGGGCATGGCCCAAGCCGCAGACAGCAATGCCAGATAGTGCATCTAGATAACGCTCACCTTGCTCATCCCACAGCCAAGCCCCTTCACCATGGGTGAAACTAATTGCTTTGCGTGCATAGGTAGGCAGTAAGGCGTCCACGTATTTTCCTGATAGTTGTTCCGTTATAACCAAAAACGGCAGCGGAGAGCCGCTGCCGTTTAATGATTATGCTATTAAATTACTTAATATTCTAGCATTTGGGGCCGTTACGTTAGCGGCCCCGATAAAGCCTATTCTTAAAAGACTAAGCCGTGACCATGACCGACCATGCACATTAGCATAGGGATGGACAATACAGTGTTGGTACGAGATGCAAGGAAGGCAACTTTCTTAGCAGTTGCTTTCTCAGCGTCAGAGGCTGGCTTAATGCCAAGTATTTTCTTCTGGTTTTGCCAGATTGGGCCCCAAACGTTAAGCAACATGATAGTACCTAACCATGCGCCGATACCGATAACAGTGACACCGTCAGTAAAGAGCATATTAGTACCCAAGCCACCAACATATTCCAAAGCGGCTGCGCCAGTGATCCAAGTAGCTAGTGCACTCCAGCGGAACCAAGCTAGTGCACGTGGTGCTATGTATTTGCCGATGGCAGCTGGGCCGGGGCCGTCAGTATCTGCAGTTGCAGCGGCGACTGCGCTAACTTGTACAAAGTTAAAGTAGTAAAGTAGTCCAATCCAGATGATGCCAACAAAGACATGCAGCCATACGGCTAGTGCAAAAGTGTTCATAATCTAACTCCTGTAATTTTGATTATTAATGTTGTGCGATATACGCTAGCGAGGTGCCTAGACCAGAATCATGATAATGATGGATAGGACGATGCCGGTAATGATTGTTCCTAATACGGAGTTCAATGGGTTCATGTTTTACCTCGAGTAGTACAGTTTATTTTGTTGTTGTTTCGGGCGTGCTGAAAGCACATCCGACTAGCTCAAGACCATAGAAGGTTTTGCCTCGAAAAACAATAACAGACCTGAGTCGATAGAATCGGTTATCAAATCTATTTCAGCGTATATGCTGACCTCAATTTAGTTCTTTAAAGTAAGGATAATATTCAGAGCCTATGTGTGGAATTGGTGGCGAGCTGCGTTTTGATTCGAAGGCAGTCGATAAAGATAAAATGAATAAGATGTTGTCACGTCTAGAACGGCGTGGCCCAGATTCAAGCGGTATCTATGTAAAGGAGAATGTCGGGTTAGTGCATCGACGTTTGGCCGTAATCGATCTGTCGAGTAGTAGCGCGCAGCCCTTATTTAATGCCGATTCAACATTGGCGATTGTGTTCAATGGCACGATCTATAACTATCCTGAGTTACGCCGCGAAATGCAGGCGCTGGGTGTGCACTTTCAAAGCCAAGGCGATACCGAGGTCATTCTTAAGGCATTCGAGCTCTGGGGTGAGGCCTGTCTGAGTCGCTTGATCGGTATGTTTGCCTTCGCGATTTATGACTTAAGAAAAAAGCGCCTGTTTCTTGCCAGAGATCGGTTAGGCATTAAACCACTGTACTACAGTGTTGATCAGAAGCGCTTTAACTTTGCCTCTAATACGCAAGCCTTACTCGCTACAGGTGATATCGATATAAGTATTGATGCCGAGGCTTTACAGCATCAATTCACTTTGCATGCGGTAGTCCCAGCGCCACGCACCATTCTAAGAGGGCTACGTAAAGTAGAACCTGGGAGTTTTATTTGGGTTGATCAAGATGGAGTTAGTGCGGCGCAGTCTTACTGGGAATTGTCTGCAACCCGAGGTGAAGAAAGAAGCGAACAGGAATGGATTGAGCAGACGCGAGCAGCTTTGCAGCTAGCGGTTGATCGACGTAATGAGATCGCTGATGTGCCGGTGGGTGTATTGCTATCAGGCGGCTTGGATTCAAGTTTGCTCGTGGGTTTGTTGGCGCAGAGCCACGGTAGCGTAAAGACCTATTCGGTTGGCTTTGAAGATCAGCCGGAAGAACGTGGTAATGAATTTGAGTATTCCGATGCTGTAGTTGAGGCCTTTGCTACCGACCATCAGCGCCACTACATACCTAATGGTCAGGTTTTACAGCGACTACCTGAAGCGATTGCACATATGCCAGAGCCTATGGTGGCACAAGACGCAGTGGCCTTTTATTTATTGGCTGAACAAGTCTCGCAAGATATTAAAGTGGTGCAGTCGGGGCAGGGCGCAGATGAACTGTTTGCCGGTTATTTCTGGTATCCGCAGATGAATGCTGCCAACGGAGACCCTTTACGTCGATTTGCAGATCATTACTTTGATCGTGACTTCGCTGAATATAGTGAGACGGTGCATGCTGATTATGTCGATCGAGATTACACCAGTGCCTTGGTCAGAAAGGCATTAGAGACCAAACATGCCGATACGTTTATGGATGCGGTATTACGCTTTGATGTGCGCACGCTAATTGTTGATGACCCGGTTAAACGTGTCGACAGCATGACTATGGCGTGGGGCTTAGAGGCACGCGTACCCTTCTTAGATCATCAGTTAGTAGAGCTTGCGATGCAGATGCCGGCAGAGCTTAAGTTGCGTGAAGGGGGCAAGTATCCATTAAAAGCGATCGCGCGTGGTTTGATCCCTGATAGTGTGATTGACCGACCCAAGGGCTATTTCCCCATGCCCGCACTGAAATATGTGCGTGGCGAGTTTTTAGCGATGGTCAGTGATGCACTTAATTCGACAGCATGTCGTCAGCGTGGGCTGTTTAATAGAGGCTATATTGAGCGTTTATTGGCTGCACCTGACCAGTATCACACACGATTACAAGGCAGTAAGTTATGGCATATGGCGCTATTGGAACTTTGGTTGCAAGAGCACGTAGATTGCATTTGATGCACTAGGTATGATGTGCGCCATCAAGACCCGGAGAAAAATAGGGGGCTGGCTACCTACGCTGGCTAGTTTCTCACTGGGGCTGTGCTGGCTACACTGCAGAAATTAATTAAAAGCGCGTTATCTTCAGGAGATTTAGAGATGGATGTATTAGACCGTATTCGTGAACAAGTTGAGTCAAACGCTGTTGTTGTTTACATGAAAGGTACCCCACAGATGCCACAATGTGGTTTTTCTATGCGTACCGCCGAGGCCTTGAAGGCCTGTGGTAAAGAGTTTGCTTACGTTAATGTCTTGCTGGATCCGGAAATCTTCCAGAACCTGCCACGCTATGCTGATTGGCCAACATTCCCTCAGGTATATATTAAGGGTGAGTTAGTCGGTGGTTGTGACATTACGCTGGAGATGGCTGAGCGTGGTGAATTGCAGAAGATGATCGACGAGGCTAGTGCTTAAGTAACTAGTTTTGTTAGGCCCATCCGAGTGGTTTGATTTTCACGGATGGGCCGACTGAATTGCTTTATGTGGTGATCTCAGATGGGTCATTAAATGGCATGATCAGGTCAGCACGGCGGTTCCACATGTTCATGATTTTACAGAATATTTCGGCCGTCATATGCGCATCATATAGCGCAGTGTGAGCTTTTTCGTTATCCCAGTTTAGGCTGGCTGCCTTTGCAATTTTAGACAATACAGTTTGGCTATAGGCCATCGCACCTAGGGTTACGGTGTCGAGTGTGCTGAAAGGGTGAAACGGATTATTTTTCACCTTGGCGCGGCTAGCAGCAGCGTTAATAAAGTTTAAGTCGAACGGGGCGTTATGACCGACTAAGATCGCACGCTTGCATTGATTCTCTTTAACCGCCGCATTTGAAGCCTTGAAAATAGTCGCTAGGGCTTCTTTTTCAGGGGACGCAATACGCAGTGGGTGGAACGGATCGATACCGTTCACTTCCAATGAGGCTGGTTCTAAGTTTGAACCCTCAAATGGCTCGATATGGACGGTATAGGAGTCTTTACAGTAGAGTTCACCGCGTTCGTCATAGCCTAAGATGATTGCCGCCACTTCGAGTAATGCGTCGGTTTCTACATTGAAACCCCCCGTCTCAACGTCGACAACGATCGGGCAAAAGCCGCGAAAGCGGGCGCCCATTGGGACAAAATCAACTTCATCGTTGAGTCTGGTGCGTACTGTCGACATGTTTTTTTTCCGAGCTAACGTGAATAGAATTAGGCTAATCGTTGGTGGGCTGGATATAATCAACCACTTTCCGCAGACAAAACCATAGTAACTATTATGACAGACATTCGAAAAGTAGTCTTAGCCTATTCTGGAGGCTTAGATACCTCCGTGATCTTGCGCTGGTTAGAAGATCAATATCAATGTGAGGTGGTCACGTTTACCGCCGACATTGGACAGGGTGAAGAAGTTGAGCCGGCAAGAGCAAAAGCTCAGACCTTAGGCGTAAAAGAAATTTACATTGAAGACCTACGCGAAGAATTTGTACGCGACTATGTTTACCCAATGTTTCGCGCAAACACCATCTATGAAGGTGAGTACTTACTCGGTACGTCGATCGCTAGGCCATTGATTGCCAAGCGTCTCATCGAGATTGCAGCTGAGACTGGTGCAGATGCGGTATCGCATGGTGCAACGGGTAAAGGTAACGATCAGGTGCGTTTCGAACTGGGGGCTTATGCCCTTAATCCGGACATTAAAATTATTGCGCCATGGCGTGAATGGGATCTTAACTCGCGCGAAACCTTGCTCGCCTATGCCGCTGAGCAGGGCGTTCCAGTAGAACAAAAGCGTAAGGGTGGATCACCTTATTCTATGGATGCGAATCTATTACATATCTCTTATGAAGGCGGTCCATTAGAAGATCCGTGGACAGAAGCAGAGACGGATATGTGGCGTTGGACCGTAGCGCCAGCAGATGGCCCGGATGAGCCGGAATATATCGTACTTGGCTTTGAGCAGGGTGATGCGGCAACGCTTGATGGAGAACCTCTATCGCCTGCGGAAATGCTTGCCGAGCTGAACAAACGCGGTTCTCGCCATGGTATTGGCCGATTAGATATCGTTGAAAACCGTTATGTCGGTATGAAATCTCGTGGCTGTTACGAGACACCGGGTGGCAGTATCTTATTGAAGGCCCATCGCGCGGTGGAATCATTGACCTTGGACCGTGAATTAGCCCATCTAAAAGACGAGCTAATGCCAAAATATGCCAGTCTGATCTATAACGGCTATTGGTGGAGTCCAGAGCGTTTGGCGCTCCAAAAATTGATCGATGAGACGCAGAAAAATGTCACTGGAGAGGTGCGCTTGTGCCTATTCAAGGGTAATATACACGTGGCTGGACGCCGCTCATCCGAGCATAGCCTGTTCAATGAAGCGATTGCTACTTTTGAGGATGATGGTGGCGCTTATGACCAAAAGGATGCCGAAGGCTTTATTAAGTTAAATGCCCTACGATTAAGGATTGGTACTCAGACTGGAATTAAAAAGTAATATCCCCAAATCATTGAAAGGGATGTTATTAACTGAATTGAAATGGAGCATAAAATGCTAATTTGGCTACAACAAAAAATGAAAATCGTATCGCTGACTGGCGTATTGCTAGTGTTAGGCGGCTGTGCGAGTACTCAGTATGCCGAAAATGAGCGAGATCCATGGCAGGGTTTTAACCGTTCTATGTATAGCTTTAACGACACCCTAGACCAGGCGATTTTAAAGCCAGTGGCTAAGGGTTATCAGGCGATTACACCGAGCCCAATGCAAAGTGGTATTAGTAATTTCTTTGCTAACTTAGACGATGTCAGCATCGGTGTGAACAATTTACTGCAAGGTAAGATTGCTGATGCATTCTCTGACTTTGGTCGTGTCCTTGTGAATAGCACGGCTGGTATTCTGGGTTTCTTTGACGTTGCTAGCTCATGGGGTATGCGCAAGCATAATGAAGACTTTGGTCAAACCCTGGCAGTCTGGGGTGTGAATGAAGGGCCGTATGTTGTACTGCCATTCTTTGGCCCGTCTACTATGCGTGATACGCCGTCTATTCCGGTCGATCAATGGCTGTTAGATCCGATGACGCATGTTGAGCTTTCAACCAGTCAGCGCATGGCCGTGATTGCAGTCGACAAGGTTAGTCTACGTGCTGAGCTATTGGCGATAGAGGAAGCTGTGGAAGAGATCTCCACCGACAAGTACGCATTCATTCGTGAGGCTTATCTTGATCGTCGTAACTTCTTGATACATGACGGAACACCACCGGTTGATGACGATTTATACCAGCAGCTGGATTGATCCTATAAAGGATACAACGAGGCCGGAAGGGGTGATCTAGAGTGGCACGTTGTGTCCTCTGTGGTCGTTCCGCCGGCCTTTTTTATAGGCTACATAAAGGCTGTTATGCCGAACATCAGGCGCTGAGCGAACAACTCTACAAAACCCTTAGTGATCAGATTGGGCGTCAATCAGCAGATGATTTAGCGTCTGCCCTGCAGCGGTCCTTGCTGCGACATAACTTCCTTGTTGAGCCGGCAAAAAGAGCCTTGGTACGAGCATTAGAAAAATATGCGGAGCAACAGCTCAATAGTGAGAGCCCGAATGCTGTCTTGCAGGCTTGGTCTGATCTATTGTTGACATTGGCCTTGCCAGAAAAGTTATTTCTGACACCCAATTTCGTTTCCCAGCAGACTGCTTTGCTAGG